>NZ_JACCAE010000001.1:3006808-3307489 GCF_013409205.1 Janibacter cremeus | reverse complement strand
TCACCTCGACGTCGAAGTCCTGCGCACCCTTGTTGACGATCACGGCGCGCACCGGCGCACCTGCCGGATGGTGGCGGATCGCGATGACCGCATCGCCCTGCCCCTTGTGGATCGTGGGCTTGTGCTGACCGCTGTCGGGCGCATCCAGAGTCACCGTCGGCTCCTGCGCAGCACTGCTGGTGGATGTCGAGCTCGACTCGGACGGGGCCTGCGACGTCGTGGACGCCGACGTGCTGGATGTCGCCGAGGCAGCGGACGTGGAGGACTCGTCCGCGTCGCCGGAGTCGCCCGAGGAGCCACATCCTGCCAGCAGCAGTGCGGCGCTACCGGCCGCGGCCAACCGGATCAGGGAGCGAGTGGTACGGGGTGACGTCATGTGGATGGAGCCTCGAATCAGATGTGTGGGTAGGTGGTGCGGATGGCGTTCAGGAGCCTGCGTCGGGCCGGCGGGTCTCGGCCAGCGGGTGATGGCTCGTCATCCCACCGTCGATGGCGATGACCTGGCCGGTGATGTACCGCGACTCCGGCGAGGCCAGGAAGAGCATGAGGTCGGCGACATCCTCCGGCTCGCCGAGGTAGGGCAGCGCATTGTGCGTGCGGATACCCCTGATCATCTCTGCCGGCAGATTGTCCGCGAGGGCAGGGGTCATCACGGCTCCGGGGGCGATGGCATTGCAACGGATCCGCTGGTGGCCGTACTGCGTGGCGACGTACTCGGTCATCCGGATCACCGCAGCCTTGGCGCTGCCGTAGGCCACTTGGATGAAGTCGCCGGCCAACCCGCCGACCGACGCGGTGTTGATGATCGACCCACCGCCGGCCTCGATCATGTGTGGGATGGCCAGCCGGCAGCCCAGCACGGTGCTGCGGACGTTGAGGCGCATCACCCGGTCGAACTCGTCCATGTCCAGGCCGAGCACGTCCAGGTCCTTGCGCGGGTTGCTGCCGCCCACGTGGTTGCACATCACGTCCAGTCGGCCGAATTCGGCGACGGCCGTGTCGATGAGAGCCGCGAGGGACTCCTCCTCCATGACGTCCACGGCCACGCCGATCGCGCGGCCGCCATCGGCGGTGATCTGCGCTGCCGCACGGCTGGCGTCCTCGTGGGTGAGGTCCCCGATGACGACCGCCGCGCCCTCGGCCGCGAGCAGCTGCGCGCTGGCGAGTCCGATACCGCTGGCCCCGCCGGTGATGACGGCGACCTGTCCTCGTACCCGGTCCATGTGACCCCTTCCGTCGTGGTGGCTCGTCGACCGTAGCCCACGGTGGCACCGTCACGCGTCGTAGGCTGGGGAACGTGATCGAGATCGAGGACGTCCCAGAGCTCCACGACCCGGTGATGATCCTCGCCTTCGAGGGGTGGAACGACGCCGGCGAAGCCGCTTCCCGCGTCATCGAGCACCTCATCGAGCTGTGGGACGCCGAGACCGTCGCCGCGATCGACCCCGAGGACTACTACGACTTCCAGGTCACCCGCCCGCGGATGGCCAACCAGGGCAACGGACGGGGTATCCACTGGGACACCACCCGCGTCCTGCTCGCCTCCCCCGACAGCCTCGGTCGCGACGTGCTGCTCGTCACCGGCGCAGAACCCTCCTTCCGCTGGCGAGCCTTCACCACCGAGCTGCTCGACCTGGGTGTCACCCACGGCGTCGAGACGGTCATCTGCCTGGGCTCGCTCCTGGCCGATGTCGCGCACACGCGGCCCATCCCGGTCTCCTCCTCCAGCCCCGACGAGATGACCTCGCACCGGCTCGAGCTCGAGCCCTTGCAGTACGAGGGGCCGACGGGCATCACCGGGGTCGTGGCCGATGGCGCCCACCAGGCCGAGATGGTCTCGATCTCCTCGTGGGCCGCCGTCCCGCACTACGCCGCGCAGGTCCCCTGCCCCAAGGCGAGCCTGGCCCTCATCGGGCAGCTTGAGGACCTGCTCGACACGGTCATCGAGCACGGCGAGCTCGAGGAGGAGTCGCGTGCCTGGGAGCGAGGCGTCGACGAGCTCGCCACCAGCGACGAGGACATCGCCGAGTACGTCACGGCCCTCGAGAGCGCCCAGGACACCTCCGAGCTGCCGGAGGCCAGCGGCGATGCGATAGCCAAGGAGTTCGAGCGTTACCTGCGTCGGCGTGGCGAGGACACCAACGGTCCGGGCTGAACCGTCACAGACGCACGCCCAGCAGGGCATCCACCGCACGGGCGAGGTCTCCCGGCGCGCTGGTGACGTCCCCTCCGGAGCCGAGGGACTCCTCGCACCACGTGTCCACGGCGTCCAGGGCCCTCGGAGAGTCCAGGTCGTCCGCGAGAGCAGCCCGCACCGCCGCGATCGTCGCCGCCGAGTCGGGCCCTCCGTCTGTGGACATGGCTGAGCGCCACCGCTGCAGACGGGCCTGCGCGGCGGCGAGGAGCTCATCGGTCCACTCCCACTCGGTGCGGTAGTGGCGGTCCAGCAGCGCCAGCCGGATGGCACGGGAGTCCACGCCCTGCTCGCGCAGTGTCGAGACGCGCACGAGGTTGCCCTTGGACTTGCTCATCTTTTCGCCGTCGTAGGCCACCATCGCCTGGTGGGCCGTGTGCGTGGCGAAGGGGCGGTGGCCGGTGATCGCCTCGGCCTGGATGACCGACATCTCGTGGTGCGGGAAGACGAGGTCGGTGCCGCCCCCCTGGACGTCGATCCGCTCCCCGAGGTGCTCCATGGCGATCGCCGTGCACTCGATGTGCCAGCCGGGTCGTCCGGGGCCGAGCGCCTTGCCGTCCCACGCGGGTTCGCCGGCCCGTTCACCACGCCAGAGCATGGGGTCGAGCGGGTCGCGCTTGCCGGGGCGCTGCGGGTCACCGCCGCGCTCGGCGGAGAAGGTGAGCATCGTGTCGCGGTCGAGGTGGCCCAGCTCGCCGAGGCCACCGGCGGCGGCGAGATCGAGGTAGGTGTCGCGGATGCCGTCCTCGACGACCTCGTAGGTCACACCGCGGTCAACGAGCGTCAGCACCGTCTCGATGATCGTCGGCATCGACTCGATGACGCCCATGAAGTGGTCCGGCGCGATGACGGACAGGGCGGTCATGTCCTCCAGGAAGAGGGCGATCTGCTCCTGCCCCAGTTCCCGCCAGTCGACTCCGTCGCGCTCGGCGCGCTCGAAGAGAGGGTCGTCGACGTCGGTCACGTTCTGCACGTAGGTGACCTCACGGTCGCCGTCGCGCAGGGCGCGGTTGACCAGGTCGAAGGTCACGTAGGTGGCCGCGTGCCCCATGTGGGTCGTGTCGTACGGGGTCACACCGCAGACGTAGAGGGTGGCGCCGCCCTGCGGCTCCACCGGCTCGACGCGCTGGCGCGCGACGTCGTGGAGGCGAAGGGGGACGGGGTCACCGGGGACCAGGGGAAGGTGGGGGGACGGCCAGGCTCTCACGCGGACAGCCTACGAGGTGGCCGTCACAGCGGTGGCCACGGGATCGCCGGCCAGCCGGGTGCGGGCTGCGGGTGGATCCCGGAGTCCAGCAGCTCGCTCGTGCGATGCCGCAACGCCGCCAGTTCCTCGGACGTGATCAGGGCGAGCAGCTGGCTCTCGACCGAGTCCTCCGCCAGCGCTGCGGCCAGCCGCTGCAGGCGGTGGGTGTCCTCCTGGGTCAGTGCATCGCCGGCCCAGCCCCACAGCACCGTGCGCAGCTTCGGCTCGGCGTGCAGGCTCACCCCGTGGTCGATCCCCCACAGCCGATCGCCCTGCACGAGGATGTGCCCGCCCTTGCGGTCGGAGTTGTTCAGCACCGCGTCGAGCACGGCCATCGATCGCAGTCGCGGCAGGTCGGGGTGGGAGAGGACGACGGGAGCGCCCCCTTCGTCCTCCCCGGCGAGCACGACGAGGTTGCCCTCGGGCACCGCCTGCGGAGCCGTCACCACGACCGGGCTGGGCGCCTGCACGCTCGCCCGCCCGATCCACCGCTGCACCGACCCGGGCCCGAGTGGCCCGTCGCGCAGCAGGGTCTCCGGGACGAGGTCGAAGCCGCCCAGGGCGTCGATCCGCGCTGCCGCGACCTCACGCGCGGCGAGGGAACCGTCGGGGAAGTCCCACAGGGGTCGCTCCCCGGCGATCGGCTTGTACGCGACCGTCACCGGCGCGAGGTCGTCGCGACGGATCTCCGCGACCGTCACGATGTTGCTCGCCGAGGGATGACGTCCGAGGACGACGAGGTCACCGTCGTCGAGCGTGGCGTCCCGGCCCACCCCGGTCAGCGCTTGTAGCCGTTGGCGCGGGGGCAGATGTGGCCGTCGGCGTCGACCGGGCCACCGCAGAAGGGGCAGGCCGGCCGGCCGGCGTGCACCACGGTCTCGCACCGCCGGGCGAAGGCACGCGCCTGCGCCGGCGACAGCGATGCCCGCAGGGTGTTGACGACGGAGCCGTCCTCGACCTCGTCGGGGTCCTGGTCGTGCGCCTCGATGATGACCACACGTCGGTCCTCGTCCCAAGACAGCGCGAGCGCGCTGACCCGGAAGTCCTCCTCGATGGGCGTGTCCAGGGGCGCGTTGTCCGCTGCCGCGGCGGCTGCGGCGACGGTCGCCTCGAGGCCGGCGACCTGGTCGAGCAGCTCGCCGACGCGCTCCGCGAGCACCTGGGCGTGCACCTTCTCCAGGGCCAGCTGCATCCGGCGGTCGCCGTCGCTGGCCTGGAGGAAGAAGGTTCGTTGCCCGGGCGGCCCCACCGTGCCCACGATGAAGCGCTCGGGCGGGTTGAACTCGACGAGGCTCATGACTGCGACCCTAGCCCGGTGCCGCCCCCGACCGTGGCGTCGCCCGCGGTGGACGCGTCCTTCGGCCTCGGCGGCTGCAGCGTGGAGGTGCCGGTGTCGTTGGTGCGCAGGAGCATGGGTCGGGTGTCCGTGAAGTGGATGACCGACACCGACGCGGGGTCGACGTGCAGGCGCTGGAAGTGGTCGAGGGGGGTGCCCACCGCGTGCGCGAGGACGGACTTGATGACGTCGCCGTGGCTGAGCGCGCCCCACACCGCGTGCGGTCCGTGCTCGGCGGTCACCGCCGCATCGATCTCCGCGACGGCGGCGACGGCCCGTGCCGACATCTGCGCGATCGACTCGCCGGGGTAGTCGTCGCTGCTGGGGAAGGTCGCCTCGCTCGGTCGGTCCTGGACGTCACGCCAGAGCGGCTCCTCGGCGAGCTCCTTGATCGGCCGGCCGGTCCACGCACCGTACCGGCACTCGCCGATCCCCTCGTGCACCTGCACGGTCAGCCCGTGGGCTGCCGCGAGCGGCTCGCTCGTCTCCAGACACCGCTGCAGCGGGCTGGACGCGAGGTGGACGAAGGGGGTCCCCGCCAGTCGGTCCACGAGCGCAGCGGCCTGCTCGCGGCCGGTGTCGTCGAGACCGATGCCCGGCAGCCAGCCGGCGAGCACGCCTTGGGTGTTGGCCGTGGACCGGCCGTGTCGGATGAGGATGCAGTAGGCCACGACACCCACCCTAAGCACGTCACCTGCAAGGATGCCCGCGTGATCGTCGACCAGGCCCGCTACCGCGACGGACGTCGCCTGCCCTGCTCCGACATCGGTGAGGAGCTCGAGGCCATCCGCTCCCAGGAGTCCTCTGACTTCCTGTGGATCGGGATGAAGGACCCCTCGACCGAGACCTTCGCCCGGGTCTCCGACGCGTTGCACCTGCACCCGCTGGCGATCGAGGACTCGGTCACCGGGGACCAGCGGCCCAAGATCGAGCGTTACGGTGACGGGTACTTCATCGCCCTGCGACCGCTGCGCTACGTCGAGTCGACGTCCGATGTGGAGTCCGGTGAGCTGATGCTCTTCCTCGGCGAGAACTACGTCGTGACGATCCGACGCGGGGAGGCCACTCCCCTGGCCGGCCTGCGCAGCCGTCTCGAGCAGGCCCCCGAGATGCTCGGGCACGGTCCGTGGGGCGTCTTCCACGCGATCATCGACCTCGTCGTCGACACCTACCTCGCGGTCGAGGACGAGCTGCAGAAGGACCTCGAGGACATCGAGTCCCGTGTCTTCTCCCCGGACGAGCGCGTGGGCAGTGAGGAGATCTACGCCCTCAAGCGCGAGGTCCTGGAGTTCAAGCGGGCCGCACTCCCCCTGCAGCGCCCGCTGGCGCAGCTCGTGGGTCCCTCGACCCCGGTGCCGAGCGAGGAGCAGCGCCTGCTCTTCCGTGACGTCAACGATCACTTGTCGCTCGTCATCGACAACACCGAGTCGCAGGACCGGCTGCTCACGGACGCGCTCAGTGCCCACCTGTCACAGGTGGGCGTGCAGCAGAACCAGGACATGCGCAAGATCTCGGCGTGGGCGGCGATGGCGGTCCTACCGACGATGATCGCCGGCATCTACGGGATGAACTTCCAGCACATGCCCGAGCTGGACGCGAGCGTCGACATCGGGGGCCACCAGATCTACTACGGCTACCCATTGGTCCTGCTGCTGATGATCTCCGCCTGCACCCTGCTCTTCCGCTCCTTCAAGCGGTCGGGTTGGCTCTGAGCCGGTCGGCGCAGCGTCTCCCCTCAGGGGGACCCTGCACCTCCCCGCGTGGGAGACTTTACGACAGGGATGGCGCGTCCTCGCGTCGGGAAGGCCTGCGATGGCCGCACCACTGTTCACCAGAGGATTCATCGCCCTGTCCGTCGCCGAACTGGGCTACTTCACGGCTGCGGGCATGGCCCTGTTCGCCCTGCCGCTCTACGTGTCCGGGCCCCTGGCCGGCGACGAGGTCGCAGCGGGCCTTGCGGTCGGGGTCTTCGCCATCTCGGCGCTGGTGCTCAGACCGTTCGCCGGTCGGTTGGCCGACTCGGTGGGGCGGCGGCCCCTGCTCCTGGGCGGGGCGACGGTGGCGGCCGTGTGCTTCGCCCTGCTCCCCGTCAGCGGCACCCTTGCGTCGGTGCTGGCGGTCCGGCTGCTGGCCGGTCTCGGAGAGGCTGCCTTCATCGTCGCCGGATTCGCGACGCTGGCGGACCTCGCCCCGCCCGAGCGGATGGGTGAGGCACTGTCATACAACTCTCTGGGGCTCTACCTCGGGATGGCCCTGGGACCAGTGCTCGCCGACGCCCTCGTGCGAGAGGGCGGGTTCGCCGCGGTGTGGGTCGGCGCAGCCGGGATGGCCGCTCTGGCGGCCGCAGTCGCCTCCCTCGTCGGGGAGACCCGCGTGGCGGACACCACCTTGGAGGAACCCCACGGCTTCATCCACCGGCCCGCGCTGGGGGTCCTCCTGGGGTTCCTGGCCTCACTGGCAGCGATGGGTGGATTCATCGCGTTCGTGTCGCTGTACGCCACGCAGCTCGGGCTCGAGAACGCCAGCATGGGGTTGTTCGTCTTCGGCGGCGTCGTCGTGCTGTGCCGCACGGTTCTGGCCCGAGTCCCGGACCGGGTACCACCGCTGACCCTCGGCGCCGCCTCACTCGGGGCAATCGCTGTGGGCCTGACGCTGGCCGCCACCGTGCGCCATCCGGCAGGGCTGATCCTGGGGATCGTCGTGATGGCCGTGGGAGCCGCGTTCAGCACCCCCGCGTTCTTCGCGGCGACCTTTGCGACCGCGACCTCCTCGGAGCGTGGTGTCGCTTCCGCAACTGCTACCGCCGCCATCGACCTCGGGCTGGGGATCGGGCCGATAGCCCTTGGTCTGGTGGCGTCGGGGTGGGGTATTCCGTGGGCCTTCGCCGCCGGGGGTGCCATCGCGGCACTCGGCGCCGTCTGGACCCTGGCCCTTCGCCATCGCGCCGGTCAGCGCACGGTGTCGTCCTCGTCGTAGTCCTCGTCGTCGAGTCCACCGTATGACTGGTCGTCCTCGTCGTCGTCGTACTCGTCCGAGTCATCACCCGAGTCGTCATCGACCATGAACTGCTCGTCGACGACGACGAGTGGTGTCATCTCCCCCGTGGCGTCGTGGAGGGCATCGTCGTAGGCCTCGAAGGCATCGGCGAGATCCTCGTAGGCGGCGACGACGGTGGGGTCGTCCTCGCCACGGCGCTGGGACGAGGCCTCGAGGTGTCGCTCGAGGGCGGCGATCAGCTGATTCAGGGCGGGGCGCGGGTCGCTCATGGGGACGACGCTACCGCCATTGGGCCACAATGGTGCCGATGCCCGAGTACGAGTTCCGCACAGTCACCTTTCCACGGGGCGCCGCACGCGGCGCGATCCGTCAGGAACTGGCCGACCATGCCGAGTACGGCCACTGGGAGTTGCACCGCAAGGTCGTCTATCTCGGTGGCGTCCAGAAGGCATGGCTGCGCCGCAAGATCATCCGCGTCCCGCGGCCGAGCCACCTGCCCGTCAGGGCGCGCTGACCTCAGCAGTCCTCGATGAGGCGCCAGAGCACTCTCGCGCCGAACTCCAGCGACTCCAGCGGAACACGCTCGTCGATGCCGTGGAACATCGGCGCGAAGTCCAGGTCCGCGGGCAGCCGCAGCGGCGCGAAACCGTAGCCCGTCACGCCGATCGTCGACAGCGCCTTGTTGTCCGTCCCGCCGGAGAGGCAGTACGGCAGGATCGCCACCCCCGGGTCCTCGGCGAGCAGGGCGGATTTCATGCGCTCGACCAGGGCCCCTTCGAAGGGCGACTCGAGCGAGGTGTCCATGTGGCCGATCTCGACGTCGACGTGCTCGCCGGCCAACTCCCTGATCGTTGCCATCAGGTCGTCCTGGTGGCCCGGTAGGAACCGGCAGTCGAGCGCAGCCGTGGCATCCTGCGGGATCACGTTGTGCTTGTACCCGGCGTCGAGCATCGTGATGTTGGCGGTGTCCTGCAGAGCGCCGCGCACGAAGCCGGCGGCAGTACCGATTCGCTCCAACAGCTCCTCGGCGTCCTCGTCGCTGTAGCCGACGCCGGTGACTTCGGACAGCCCGTCGAGCAGGCCACGGACCGAGGCGATGAACTCGCGCGGCCATTTGTGCGCATCGATGCGGGCGATGGCCTCGGCGAGGTGCACGATCGGGTTGTCGCTGGTGGGCACCGACCCGTGGCCTGCGGTGCCCTTGGCCCGCAGGTGCAGCCAGGCGATGCCCTTCTCTGCGGTCTGGAGCAGGTAGGCCCGGCGGGGATCCCCCTTCGCGTCCTCGACGGTCACGCTGTACCCGCCGACCTCGCTGATCGCCTCGGTGACGCCCTCGAAGACCTCGGGGTGCTCCCGGACCATGAACTGGCTGCCGAGCACTCCCCCGGCCTCCTCGTCGGCGAAGAAGACGAAGAGCAGGTCCCGCGGCGGGACGGTGCCGGTGCGCGCGAGGTGTCGCACGCTCGCGAGCATCATCGCGACCATGTCCTTCATGTCCACGGCCCCGCGGCCCCAGAGGCAGCCGTCCGCCTCGACCGCGTCGAAGGGGGGATGCGTCCAGTCCTCGGCGTGGGCCGGGACGACATCCAGGTGCCCGTGGATGCACAGAGCACCGCGGTCGCGGTCGGCGCCGGGGATACGCACGGAGACCGTCGTGCGTCGCTCCTGCGACTCGAAGACCTGCGGCTCCAGCCCCACCTCGCGCAGCAGGCCGACCACGTAGTCGGCGGCCTCCCGCTCGCCGGGCCCGTCCTGCCCGGGGCCGTAGTTGCTCGTGTCGATCTGCAGCAGCTCGCGGCAGATGTCGACGACCTCCTGCTCGGGCGCCGTGGGGGCACCTCCCGCTTGCGGGGGAATCTCACTCATGACCGAAGGCTAGTTGGTGTACTGCCCGGCGTCGCGATCGGCGTCAGTCGACCGCAGGGGTGAAGGTCTCGGGCAGGTAGGGGTCGGCCCACGCGGCGACCAGCTGGGCGACTCGGCGGGAGTCGGCGGCCCGTCGCAGCAAGTGGTCGGCGCCGTCGAGGGCGATGAAGGACTTCGGGTGCCGGGCCGCGCGGAAGATGTTCCTGGCGTTGTCCAGCTCCACGACCTCGTCCTGCGGCGAGTGCATGACCAGCAGCGGGCGTTCGAGGGCGGCTGTCGCGCCCATGGGATTGAACGCCTGCAGGTCGTCGACGAAGGCCTGGGAGACCTTCAGGTGCCGGCCCCCGAGGACGACGTCGGCGCGGCCCTCGCGCTCGACCTCGTCGAGAACCCCCTCGAAGAGATGCGTCACGTGGACCGGGTCGGACGGTGCCCCGACCGTGGCCACGGCGGCCACCTCGGGGATCTGCGGGGCCGCCGGGATCACGGCTGCCCCGCCGAGCGAGTGGCCCACGAGCAGCTGTGGGGCGCCGTGCTCGGAGCGCATCCAGTCAGCGGCGCGGACGATGTCCGAGACGTTGGAGGAGAAGGTGGACCCCGCGAAGCGACCACCGGAGTCCCCGAGCCCGGTGAAGTCGAAACGCAGCACCGCCAGACCTCGCTCGCACAGTTCCCGCGCGACCCGGCGCGTCGCGTGGTGGTTGCGTCCCCCGGTGAAGCAGTGGGCCATCAGGGCGTAGCCCTCGGGCACCTTGTCGGGGCGGTCGAGGGTCCCGACGAGCGTCTCGCCGCCCGTACCCGTGAACGTGATCTCTTCGGCGTGCATGTCCGAAGGATGCCAAAGAGGGTCACAGGTCCGCAGCGAAGTGGCCCAGCGTCTTGGTCGTCCCGGCACCGAACGTGCACCATCTCCACATGTGGTCACGCCCCCGTCGCCGCCGACGACGCCGCGCGGCCGAACCCGGCCCGACCCGCACCCCCGTGCGACTGAGCTCCGAGACTCGGATGACTGCGTCCGTGTCCTGCGAACGCACCTGGTACGTCATCGACATCGTGACGGGCGGCCGTCTCGAGAGCGCCGAGCACGGCCATCCGCTGATCCTGCCGACCGGTCAGGAGGTGACCGTCACCGGCCACGACCGTCCGTGGAGTCTGACGTGGCGCGACCCCCAGCCGGGCCCGGGCACCGTGGACAGCGGCGGGGCGCTGGCACTCAAGGGGTGGATCGACTCCTCGACGACGATCACCCTCAGTCACTTCGTCGTCCTGCCGCAGGGCAGCTCCTGGCGCGCCGTACGCACCCACCAGGAGCTCCTGGACAGGCGCGCCAAGGTCCACGCCCGCGCGTGGGTCGACCGGCTGGCCCGCCATGGGGCCGCCACCGCCGGGAGCGTCTGAACCCTAGGCCGGGCGGCGATGTGGTCAAGCCGCACAACCCGGTGTCCGCGAGACGGGGTCAAGGCCACTGCGGTCAACAACGCAGTCGCCACGCGCGGTGACGTGGCCGGCTGAGTTCTGCACACGGACAGTGGACCACGATTTCGAATACGGAAGTTCTCCCAGTCAATCAACCGTCACAGCGTGGTCGGACCGATGATCCGCGTCTGGGCTCGACTACTGCCCATTGGTTGGTTTGAGGGCTACCTTGCGGATTTTTCCTGCGGGAGTCATCGGCAGTGACTCAACGACCTCGATGCGGCTGGGGACCTTGTACGCGGCTAGGGTGCGCTCACACAGTTCGAGCAACTCCGACGGGTCCACGCTCTTGTCGGAGGCGGGCACGACGAACGCAAGTCCGGTCTCGCCGAAGGTGTCGTCGGGCATGCCAATGACTGCAGACATCTCGACCGTGGGGTGGCTTGCCAAGACATTCTCCACCTCGGCCGGGTAGACGTTGAATCCTCCGCGGACGTACATCTCCTTCTTTCGCGCGACGAGCATCACGTGGCCGTCCTCGGTCATCGAGGCGACATCGCCCGTGCTGAGCCAGCCATCGTCATGGAAGGTGGCGCTGGTCTCGTCGGGCATCTCCCAGTAGCCGGCAGCCACGCAGTCCCCTCGGACTTCGAACTCACCGACCTCGCCGACAGCGAGTGGTTCGCGGTCGTCGTTGACGATGCGGCCCTCGAAGTTGCCGAGCATGATCCCGATCGAGCGTCCGACCATCTCCAACGAGTCGCTGGCGGGAGAGATCGCGCACGCACCGGAAGTCTCCGACAGCCCGTACAGGTTGGCCAGACGTGCGTTGGGGAACGTCGTCTGCACCTGCTTCGCCAGGGAGGGCTCGAGGTTGGCCCCACCAACGACACACAGTCGGACCTCATCGGCCCTGGTGGGGCTTCCGGAGGCAAGGATCATCTTGTACATCGTCGGCACGCCAACGAACATCGAGATGGGGGTTTCCCGCATGGCTCGTCGGACCAGATCGGGGTGGAACCGCGGGAGCAGGGAAAAGCCACCGCCTGCAACGAGAGAGGAGGTGATCGTGCAGGTGACTCCGCCCACGTGGTTGAAGGGCAGCACGCCGAGGATCACGTCCGAGGAGGACTGGTCGAAGCGCTCGACCTGCCCGGCCGCCGAGGCAAGCAGGCTCGCATGCGTGAGAGTCGCGCCCTTTGGCAGGCCGGTCGTTCCCGAGGTGTAGAGGATGATGGCCGGATCGGAAGGCTGAACCTGCTGCTCGGCATTCAGAACGTGATCATTCGCGGTGTCAGCCGCGAGCAGTGATTTCCACTCCGTTTCTTCCTCGCCCAGAAAGACGATCTGCTCGACTGTCGGAATCTCAGGACGCAGGGCCTGGATAAATGGCACGAAGTCGAAGCCAGCGGACTCGGTGTCGCAGACCAACATCCGGGCTCCCGAGTGGCCGAGCATGTAGGTGAACTCACGCTCCCGGTAGGCGACGTTCAGAGTGACCAGGACCGCACCAATCTTGGCGGTCGCCAAGTAGAGGAGAAGCCACTTCGGGGAGTTTGTGGCGGCGATGGCCACACGGTCACCACGACCGATACCCCGTGCCAGAAGACCTGCAGCCACGTGGTCGGACTGAGTGTCCGCGTGCGCGTAGGTCAGCGATTCGCCCTCGAAATACACCAGAACAGCATCGGGAGACTCTTCAACACGCTGGCGCAGAACGGCAGGAACGGTGGACGCGAACCGGGGCATGAATTTCCTCTGCTCGATGTGTCTCGACTGGTGCACAGACTAGGCGCTACGGGGCATGAATCTGCAGGAGAGCGCACTTGCTCTGGCACCAAGTCGAGTTCCCCTGACCTGCGACGCAGTGCCGCGTAGCCTCGCTGGTGTTGCTGCTACGCCCACGCCGGTCGGCTTGAGTCTGCAGTCATCGTTGTCTACGACGGGTGACGGGAGGAGGGCGTCAGAGTTCGACGCGGGGGCACACCACCCGTGTACCCATCCCCAGAATGCTCCGGTGAGCTCGGCTGCGCGCTACCCGACCGCCCGGTCGGTCGTCGTCGCCCACACGGCGACCCAGAAGGCCAATCCGATCCCGACCAAGGCCGTAGCCACAGTTGGGTAGCCCACGCTCGTCCCGATCCACCCTGCGGCCAAAGGGCCGAGGAGGCCGGCGACTCCCCACCCGCTGAAGACCAGTCCGTACGCGGTCCCAAACCGCTCGGAGGGCACGGCATCCGCGACCACCAAGGGCACCAGGACTGAAACTGCGCCGTACTGGGTGCCGAGCACCAGCAGGCCTGCCAACGTTGCGGCAGGGTGTGCGAACACAGCCACGAGGAGCAGGGCGAGGACCAGGACGAGGGCGGTGGCGTGCAGCGTCAGGACGTGACCGACGCGATCGGCGATGGGTCCGGCAAGCAGACGACCCGCGAGGTTCCCGGCATTGAGGAGGACAACCGCGATCACGACGAGGTCCGCAGACCGGGCGAGTCCGCCGGCGTGCCCGAAGGCAATCAGAGCCGGGGCGCTGCCGAGTGCGAACATCGCCCATGCTCCGACGATCGCCCGGCCGTGACCACGAACCGAGCTCTGCATCGTCGACGGGCGCGGTGCGTCCGTGGACCCATCGGTGCCCGGGAGCAGTGCACTGGCTCCTACCAGCAGGACCCCCAGCACCACCGCCAGCGCTGCGAAGGTCGCCGTGCGCCCGATCCGGTCCCACAGCATGTTGACGATTGGGGTGAGGACCACCGCACCGGCGGCATAGGCACTCACCACCAATGCCAAGGCGCTGCCCCGGCGGCCCACGACAGTGGCGGCCACTCGGACCGCAGTCGCGTAGCCGAGACCCGTGGCCAGACCCAGCAACACACCAAAACCGATCACGACCACGGCCACGGCCTGCGCAACCGAGGTCAGCCCCAACCCAGCGACGACCCCGCAGGCCACGAGGAGCGTCAGCGGTCGTGGCGCGATCCGGTCGGCGATCCGACCTCCAGCGAGCACCCCGACGGTGAACGCAGCCAACCCGACGGCATATGCGAGACCGAGTGATCCGGCAGGTACATCGATATCGTCGGAGAGACGATCACTGAATGAACCCCACACGAACAGGGGGCTGACCGCGAGGTCCAGCAGGACCGCCCCAACGATCGCGCGAAACTCTGCAGTCACCAAGGCGACCGTACACGGACTGACGTGTGCACCCGGGATGCCGCCGGTGGGCCCGAGCTCTGGCAGCAGAGCATCGCGATCTGCCACGTGCACGCCCAGCTGCTTCGCGGGGACCGCAGAGTTCGGCTGGTCGGAGGCGTACAGTTCGAAGCCTGCTGATTGTGGGTGCTGCACCTTGGATGAGAGCGGGTGGAATGTGCTTCTCCGTCGAGGCTGACTTGGTGGCGGGCGTGGCGCTGCTGCCCGTCGGCGTCGCAGCCCTGCGCGAGGTGCGGCACCTACGCGAAGTGCCGTTCGCTGCACTGCCGCTGCTGTTCTCGATGCACCAGTTCGTCGAGGTCCTCGTCTGGCTCGGCAATGACGGTGGGGTGTCCTCGTGCGTGCAGTCCACGGCCACCTCCGCCTATGTCCTCTTCGCTCTTCCGGTGCTACCGACGCTGGTGCCGCTCGCAGTCCTGCTGCTCGAGCCTCGTGGGTCGCGGTTGAGAGTGGCGCCGTTCGTCGTTCTGGGTCTCGTCGTGTCGGCCTATCTGTCCGTTGCGGTGCTCGACGGCCCCATTGATGTGGACGTGCGCGCGCACGCGATCGTCTACGGCGTGGATCTCAACCATGGGATCTGGTGGGCCATTCTCTACGTCCTGGCCGTCATCGGTCCGTCGATCCTGTCCGGATACCCATCGATCGTCGCGTTCGGTGTGGTGAATCTCGTGGGCCTATCTGTCGTGGCGACCCTCTACGTATCCGCGTTCGCGTCACTGTGGTGTGTCTTCGCCGCATGCAGCTCCCTACTCGTCCTCGTCCACATGCGCCGACGAAGGCGCCTACCCGATGCCCACCGCCTGCACGGACATCCGCTGCTGCCATCTGATGCCACCGTCTGAGAGTCGGCCCAACCGGTGATGGTCCGCCCAGCATGACGGCTGTCGTCCGGCGGACACACGGAACTGCGCTTGGGCTCCCACACAACAAAACCTCGGTCAGATCGAGACCTGACCGAGGTTTCGTGAACCGAAGCCCACCAGCTTCGTGAACTTCACGTGTTACGTGTGAGGGGTTCACGAAACGCCTGTGGAGCGGGATGCAGAGCCGTCCAGGAAGGCTCCCCCCACCAGGTCTCTGCACTTGCCCCCAAATATCTAGCGTGAGCACAATACTTTAGATGGTGGCCTCGGCCAGTCAGTTGGTGGCCAACCGGCCATTGCCCACCGCCTCTCCGGTGCAGCGATGGCCCCACAGCCTGGGCCGGCCGACCTGGCCGAGCCGTCCCCGCCTCCTCGACCCCGCTGCATCCATGTGTGCGGCGCGAGCGACCTTGGTGGGGCCGGGGCCGCCGTCGCCGAGGCTCCTGATCGGTCACGACCCGGAGACCGCAGACCTCCCCCAGGCCTGCAAATCGAGCTGTACGTGGACGGGCAGGAGTACGTTGTGTCCCGCCGGTTCGGTCTCGTTGCAATCGATGCTTCCACCAGGTCCGGGCGGCTGAGACCGCCGGCGACTTCGCGACCGCACTGGTCCGCCACGTGAGCGTGGCTCTATTGCGTGCAGCACGAGTCTTAGCGGTATGTTCCATGAGGTGGCGACTCCACTGCACGCTGCGCTCGGCGACCTCGATGCTGAGTTGAGCCTTGCTCTCGTTGAGGACGCCTGCGCCCAAGGAACTGCCGAAACGGACCAGCTCGATTGGAAGCGTGACCTGCCCCTTTCTGTAGACAGGGTGAGTGAGGACGTACGCACACAGCAGATGAGGGAACTCGCCAAGGATCTCGCGGCGATGGCCAACGGCCGTGGTGGTCTGCTGGTCTACGGCGTCGCGGAGGATGGCGGCAACCGGGCCAGCGAGATCGTGAGCGTGCCCGATCTTAGCGATGGCACCATGGTGAAGAAGATCCGTCAGGTTGGGTATAACCTGGTCCATCCGCCGGTGCAGATCACATGCCATCACCTCACCGATGGGGAGCGGCACGTGCTTGCAGTGGATGTCGTGGAGAGCGACGACGCACCTCACCTGGTCTCGCCCAAGAAGGGCGGCACCGAGGGTTGGCTCGTCGCGCCCTACCGTTCCGGGCCCGAGACGATGAACATGGTGGAGAAGCAACTTGAGGCCGCATACCGGCAACGGTTCGAGGGTCGTCAGCGCAGGCATCGGCAGTTGCGCGAACTGCACGGGGAACTCGTCACCCGGCACGTCGGTGAACAAGACCTTCGATCCGGCGCAGTGGTGGCGCTAGCCCAACCCATCCAGCCACGCAGTGGGGTCCTCCCTGGCACAGACCCGGATGTCACAGCCTTGCACATAGTCACATCCGCGGCGCATCTTGCCACGAACATCTGCGACGCGCTGAAGCGAGTTTCCCCCTTTCCGCCGGTGCTCGCTCAAGATGTTCGTTACGCGCGGCGATCGCTTCGCCGGCACTGGTTCGCTGCCGAACGAAGAAGGACTCCATCCCCCGCTGTACTTATCGGCCCGTCCGCCAAACTCTCCGTGGAACTGCACGACGACGGCACGGTAGGGATCGTTTGGCGCCGCGGCGAGGTGTACAGCTTCACGCGGAGCACTGAGACGACTATTCCGACCCCGTCGCTGGCCCACGACGACGTGGACGGCGTCACCTTGCTGCTCTTGGCCTTGGTGGAAGCGGTCTCTCGCGAGTTGAACATGGTCAGTGACTACCAGGTTCATGTGTCCATCGAGCCGCGTGCCCCCCTGCATGTAATCCCTGAGGATGGCCGAGCCGATGAGGACTACCAGACGGTGCCTTCGCCGCCACCGCTCGAGTCGGACTTGCGGATGACGAACGGTCCCGCGCGCCGGGCAGCCGACTTCCTCGCCCTGAGCCTGGACATGAGCAGCATGGTCGAACAGCGGTACTCGATGCTGGAAGGATTCTGGCAGTTGCCATTAGGGACTCGGGTCGACCACCCGGCGCGGCTGCTCGCCCAGCGCCTTCTTGGCGGGGCACCGAACCACCCCGTCACCGACCAGCCGATGTGACTGTCGGCGCTCAGCGTCCCCTTCCGACATCGGCGGGGCTCGGCTCACTATTCCCCAGCCCCGCCGTGCGGTGCGCGCCCCAGGCCGTAAGCCCTCTGCAACGACCCCAGCGGTCAACGCACCATTCCGACGATTCCTCACGATTCTGCGACCTTGGTCTGACCAAGGCTTCGTGGTTGCGGGTGACGCCGCCGCAGTTGGCTGTCGTGCCGACAGCAAGTGGGTCGGGCGTGACCCGGCCACCGTATGAAGGACCGGATAAACCGGATAGAGCAGACACTCCTATCCGGAGTTATCCGCTTGACGTTGTCGGCTCCCTATCGTCGTGGCTCTGGTGAGCGTTCACCACTACCCGGGGCTTGGCCGTGGCAGCCCTCCCCAGGCACAAGGCCGCCATCATGCGTGAGGCCGGAGAAAGCTTCCTCACCTCACGCTTGGGCCGCCGTTCTTGCTCGTTCGACCACTGCTGAGTGCAGTGTGATCCAACGCTCTCGTACGCTTGCCTGCGAATCTATCCATTGAACTTGGGCAGACGGCACCGGGTGGCCCATTTCTTCGAGAAGGATCTCTACCGGAATCCACGCTCCGTTGCGGTGGTCAACGGCCAAGGTGGCCTGTCGGGCGAGCTGAAGGAGCTCTTCGGACCCCAGAGCCCAGGCGCGAAGTGCTAGAAAGTGCGCGAGAGCCGAATAGCGGTCGTGGCTTGATATATTTTCTCGTAGTTCTTGCTCCACCTGAGCGCCGATGTGGTTGTCGAAAAGGTTCATCTCGCCCCACACGGCGATCGCCTTACAAACAGCCCCACCGTGACCTGCTGCCTCGGCTTCGTCGCGCACACGGTGTACGTCATTTCCGGTGGCCTGACCGAGTAGGTGCTTGCTTCGCAGCCAACTGCCGGTGAGTTCGACTTGGAAGCGCCGGCTCACGGCTCTGGCTATCCTTCGCTCGTACATTTCGGGGTATCCCGTGTATATGCCCTCGCGGGCACGGACCATGAACTCGACCGTTTCACGCCTTTCTCCGGGCAGTTCCTCTGCCGCGGCGATGGCGTCGCGATGCCGCCGGTCGATCGCCAGGGTTACAGCACGCTGAAGGGAGTAGAGCGCGGGTCGCTCCGCACCCTCCGCGACCAACGTCTCGAACACCCCGAGGGCTTCTTCGGTCCGCCCCAACGTCCGCAGACGGTAGCCGCACCAAACCTGCGCCGACTCGGACACAACCGTTCGGCTCTCGCCCAGTTCCCTCAGCACCTTGATGTTTTCGTTGGACACCGGCTGACCGAGCGCCCGGATGTAAGCAATGAACGCCTGAACTTCCTCGGAGGCGTCGATTGAAGCGGCTGCAGGGAGGTCAAGTCCCCGGTAGTGGTGTAGCGCTGCGTGATCCTTCGGGGTGGGGTTAGGCGGTCAGGGCGGGCATGGTTTCGGCTCCGATCTCGGGGTCGGTGGTGGTGATGAGAGTGACGCGGCAGCGGGCCAGGACGTCGAGGCCGAGGTAGCGCCGTCCTTCGGCCCATTCGTCGGTCTGTTCGGCCAGGACGGCTCCGACCAGACGCACGATGGCGTTGCGGTTGGGGAAGATCCCAACGGAGTCGGTCCGGCGTCGGATCTCGCGGTTGAGGCGCTCCTGGGGGTTGTTCGACCAGATCTGGGTCCACACGTCCTTGGGGAAGGCTGTGAACGCGAGGATGTCCTCCCGCGCGCCGGCGAGGTGCTCGGCCACCTGTGGGAGCTTCTCGTCGACGTACTCGATGAGCCGGTCGAACTGGGCCTGCACGCTGGGTGCGTCGGGCTGGTCATAGACACTGTGCAGCATCGCCTTGACGGCCGGCCACATCGACTTGGGCGTGACGTCCATCAGGTTCGCGGAGTAGTGGGTGCGGCATCGCTGCCACGCGGCGCCGGTCAGGTTCGCCGCGATCGCTTCCTTCAACCCTTGGTGGGCGTCGGAGGTGACCAGACGTACCCCGGTCAGGCCGCGGGCGGTCAGGTCGGCGAAGAACTCGTTCCATGCGGACCCGGTCTCGGAAGTGGCCACGCGCAGTCCGAGGACTTCGCGGTGCCCGTCGGCGTTGACCCCGGTCGCGAGCAGTACCGAGGTGGCGACCACGCGCCCGCCCTCGCGGACCTTCATCGTCAGCGCGTCGGCGGCGACGAAGGTGAACGGTCCCGCCTCGTCAAGGGGGCGGTGGCGGAAGTCCTCGACGATCTGGTCCAGGTCGGCCGCCATCCTGCTGACCTGCGACTTGGACAGGGAGTTGATGCCGAGGGTCTTGACGAGCTTGTCCATGCGGCGGGTGCTGACGCCGGCGAGGTAGCAGTCGGCGACGACGGTGATCATCGCCGACTCGGCCCGCTTGCGGCGCTCGAGCAGCCACTCGGGGAAGTAGCTGCCGGTGCGCAGCTTCGGGATGGCGACGTCGACGGTCCCCACGCGGGTGTCCAGGTCGCGGTGGCGGTACCCGTTGCGCTGCGCCGAGCGGCCCGGTGTGGGGCGGCCGTACTCGGCGCCGACGACGGCGTCGGCGTCCGCGGACAGCAGCGCGTTGATCATCGTCTGCAACAGCGAACGCATCAGATCCGGGCTTGCTTCGGTCAGGGCTTCACTCAGCAGGCCCGCAGGGTCGACAATGTGTGGTGCGGTCATCGTGATGACTCCGTTCGAGGATTCGGTAGAAGGTTGACTCGAAGGATCACACGGTGGCCGCACCTATGCCCTCAGGGGCACCTAGTCTGCCACCGCGCTACACCACTATGCGGGACTCAACTTGCAGGGACGAGCGCGGACAGTCCGCGGGACGTGGGTGAACGCCTAACGCCGACGATCAAGCGTTCGTCCCAAACCCGATTCTCGATTGCGATGTTGATGGCCAAAGCCAGCGCCAGCACAGCCGCCCGATCCTGCCCCTCACGAAGTGCCGTATCGAAGCGATCGAAAGCCTCGTCCAGAGCGAGTCGGGCATGTCTCTCCCAGTCCTGCTCGACCCAACCGCTGTTGACATCGCTACCAGCCTCACGGACGACCGAGCGCAACTCGTCGTGTATCCGGTGTGGGTAGACGGGACTTGCATCCGGCAGAACGATCGATCGCTGGACAAGCCGGCGCACCGTGCCCACGGACACTTGGCCAGCGTGTGCCACTAGCTGTTCATCGAAGTAGGGCAGCAGACAAGCGGCGTTGAACGCTTGTCGCTCATCGTCAGGAAAGCCTCGCATCAGCTTGTTGACAAGTTGCGGAAACTTACCCCCGAGGTCCTCCATCGTCAGGGTCCCGCGTGACGCCCGATTGCGTGCGACTTCCACGATGGCTTCGAGATGCAGTGGCCACCCGCGTGTCAGGTCATACAGGGCCAGTGGGACATCAGGACCGACGCTCGCCCCTACGGATGTGAGGGCGCGTTGCAAGTAATCGAGGGTGTCAGCCTCAGACAGGTTTCCCACCAAATGCTGCCTGGGCTCGCGCTCGCGGGTCCCATCGAGCAGTAAACCCGGCCATGTGGCCGCTCCTCGGCGAACAAGATGGATCTGTTGCTCCTCGTGCCACCTCAGGCTGTCGCGGCCGGTAACCACGAAGAAAAGGTATGGCGAGGCCGACACCAGCCTGTTGAGTGCGGCCTCCCCCGTTGCCTCGTGCGAGACCTGAACGCGCTCGAACGTGTCGACGAAGACCACGATCAGCGGTCGCTCACCTGCGGGCATCCGGTCGATGGCGACGCTCAACATCTCGAGGATCCGCGCACATAGTTCAACGCCCTGCTCAGCGTCACCCGAGTAGCGCTCGCAGTCTTCGACCAGTGATTTGAGCCCGTCGAACTCCCGGAAGGCGGCCCGCGCCCTGCTCCCACTCACAGCCTTCGACACGAGGGTGTGCCCCAGCCCGGTTACCACCGCGGCGCCACCGCCTCCGCCCGCCAAATCGGCTGCCGTTGCGGCATCGGACAGTAGGCCGCTCAAGACATCTTGCACTGAAAGCACTTCTTCGTTCTTATGCCTCAGGATGATCTGCTGGCCAGGTCGAGCTTGCTGAGCAAATGCGACGAACGGCAGGTCGAAGGCGGGCCAGACCTGCCGAACCTGCCTCAGCCCACGCCGCAGGTGCAAGAGCATCCACAAGGGGTCTGCTTGGCCGTGAGAGGAGTTCAGGTCCCACCTAACGGTCGCGCTGACGTCGCCAATAGGCGAAACACCCCAGCTCGGCGGACTCGGACGACCTTCGATCCACTCAGCAAGCTGAAGCGACAACTCGGTCTTGCCTACTCCACCAATGCCGTAGAACATGACGACATTTTGCAACTGATGCCAAGTAATTTCCTCGGCATCCATGCGCCTGCGGTGCTCGCCCAATCCGGCGGCAAATGCTTGGGACTCTCCAGTTCGATTCACGAACGTGAGAGGCGCATCGTGCGAAGGTACGGCTGAGAGTGGCATCGCAATCCTTTCGACCCCGTAGCAACGGCGAAAGCGTTGATCGATTGGGATCAGGAGCCGGCACTGTACTCTGACTCTCCTCCCCCAGATGCTTCTTACCACAGAAAAGATTGCGCTTTTAGCCTCGGACAGGAGCCATCGACGTCCAGCGCACCGCCGTGACTCAGGGCGCTATCCCGTCGACGGGCTTTTCGGGACTCTCCGAGATGTGGCAATCTTGCCCGCGGGATCTGTCGGGCCGACTAATTTCCCAAGTGAGGGATCTCAGAGGATCCGCTTGAGGATCAGACAGCTTCCGGCGTTCACAGTCAACCGACGTGCGGTTCCCAAGGCACACAGGCGATGATTGGGGATGGGGACTTTGGCGGCTCATCCCAATCGGGGGTGTAGAAGTTGGGGTCTGAAGCCGCCGGTCTCGAGCAGGCTTCGGGCGATGTAGTTGGTCAGGTTGCGGAACCCGAGTGCGGAGCCGCGGAGGTGTTCGAGCCGTCCGTTGAGCGCCTCGGTCGGCCCGTTGCTGGTGCCGGGTCGTTCGAAGTAGGCGAGCACGTCAGCGGCTCGCTTCTTCAGGGTCCGGCCCAGGGTGGTGAGCTCGGTGAGCACCTTGGGGACGCCGGCGCTGAGGTCGGTGATCAGCTTCTCCATGAGCTCGCGGCCACGTTGCCGGTCCTCGTGGCGATAGGCGGCGATCATGCGCTGGTAGACACCCCAGGTCGCCTCGACCTCGACGTGAGCGTCATCAACGAACAGCGCGCGTAGCCTGTCGCTCTGCTTGTCGGTGAGCAGGTCCGCGCCGGTGTGCAGCGTGCGCCGCGACTTGTAGAGCGGGTCGTCCCTGAACCCACGGTGCCCGTGGATCGCGAGTTGGACCCGGCGCCGGCACCTGTCGAGGGCGTCACCGGCCAAGCGCACGACGTGGAAGGGATCCATCACCGTGACCGCGTCCGGGATCTCCTCTGCAGCGGCGGTCTTGAACCCGGTGAAGCCGTCCATCGCGACCACCTCGACCGCGTCACGGAAGGCGTCGTCGCGGTCGGCGAGCCAGGTCTTGAACGCCGCCTTCGACCGGCCCTCGACCATGTCCAGCAGCCTTGCTGGGCCGGCGCCATCGCGGACCGGGGTGAGGTCGATGATCACGGTGACGTACTTGTCGCCACGCCTGGTGTGGCGCCAGACGTGCTCATCGACGCCAATGACCTTCACGCCCTCGAACCGCGTGGGGTCGTTGATCAGCAGCCGCTTGCCTTCGGCCAGGACCGCGTTGTTGGCGGTGTCCCACGCGACCCCGAGTCCCTCGGCGACACGGGCGACGGTGAGGTGTGCGACCACGATCCCTTCCAGCGCCCACCGCAGCCCGGTGCGCGAGAGCTTCGCGCGTGGCTCCGCCGCGGCGCTGGTGTCTTGGCGCCACACGTGTCCGCAGTCGGCACAGCGGTAGCGGCGCACTACAACTTCCAGCACGGTCGGTCGCCAGCCCAGCGGCTCGTGGGCCAACCGCCGGATCACGGTGTCACGAGCAGCGCCTTCGCTGCCGCACCGTCGGCACCACTGATCTGGTTCCACCACGCGGCACGCGAGGACCGCACGATCCGGTTCAAGTCGTTGCCCGGTCACGCTCAGACCGAGGCCGTCGAGTCGAGCGAAGGCGGTCAGGTCAGGGCGGCCGAAGCCGGCCGGCGGGGTAGCGTCGGACACGTCGAGGTCTTTCGGATGGATGGCGTAGGAACCTCCGTCGTCGGGAGACCTCGACGTCTATCTGCGGACCGACGCGCCCGGCCGACCTACACCGTCATCTGGGAAGACCCCTGGAACGTCTTCGACGACGACGGGACCGGCTAGGAGGAGGGCGCGGTGAGCTAAAAGAATGGAGCTTGCTCGGCTTCGACGCCGCCGCAAGCTCCGGTGAAACGGTCGGTACTGGTCGGTCGTCGTCGGTCACCACCGGATGGCGGCGCCCCCCACTCTCGGCGTTTGCGCAGGTCAGCGGCTCGTTCGCCCAGTGGGCGCATCAAGCGATAGACGCAAAGCCGACGTGATTAGGTCGTCGGTTCGGTTCTGGTGGTCGCGCGATGCGCTGGCCTCACGGCTCTGCCCGACGTCGCTCTCCTCTGCGACGGACCCCTCGCCGGCTGAGCGCTCGCGGCCGGCATGCTGTCCGTGTGCCGATAGGCCTCGCTCCGCTCGGCAACGCGGCGTGGCGTTGTGTCGCGACCTGGACGTGCGAGGTGTCAACGGTGCGTCGGCGCAGCGATCGTTGTGTGCGCAGCGAGATGTTCCATGCCGCACGGGCGACGCGCACGAACGCAACGCCCCGGAACGCCAACGACCCGTCATCGCTGCGACGCGCAACGCGTCTCCCGTCACGGCAACGGATCGCAACCAAGACCCGCCCACGGCGCCTAGCGGGACGGAGGGCAAGATGACACAGTTGCGCTGCCATGGAACCGCGCTGGCTCTCTCGATGACCACCGGTGAACCAGTGCCGCTCCAGGCTTGCGCCTGGTGTTGCCTGGCCCCCCTCGTGATCGGCCCGTCGGGGATCGTCAACGTGGTGCGGGTGTCGAGGCGGTCGGGTCCGACGGCTCGGCGGGGCGCGATCGTCTCGTGCGTTGGCGGACTACGGGAGCTTGGACGCGAGGACGTCGGCCGCCAGGATCTCGGGTGCTGCGCCGAGGAGGTGCTGGTTGGCCATCAGGGCTGCGACGATGGCGCCGTTGGCGTGGGCGTCGCGAGCGGCCTCGTCGGGGAATGCATCGAAGATCCAAAAGGTGTCGGCGTGGGTTCTAGCCGCGAACCAGACAATCGTTCCCACTTCTTCGTTGGCGAGTGCGACAGCGCCGGCGAGCAGATCGGCGAGCGCGTCGTGCTGTCCATCGGCCGCGACGATCTTGGCGACGAAGGCATACGGAAGTGATGCGGGTGTGGACATGAGGGGTTCTCCTTGAAGTCGGGGTTCTTCGTGGGGCGAGTTCAGCGTATGACGAGCGAGGGCCGATGGGGAGTGGCGTATACGACAGTATTGCTATTGTTCGCGCCATGCGTATCGGACTGATCGCGATCGACGGCTGCTTCGGTTCGGCTGTCGCGTCGGTCATCGACATCGTGCGGGTGGCCGACGGAGCCCGCGGCGATATCGACCCGCGGATCGACCCGATCGAACTCGCCATCCTCGGACCGAAACGGCGAGTGACCACGACGGCATCGATGACCCTGTCGGTTGACCACCCGCTGTCGGAGTCCGGAGAGTTCGACGTGGTCGTCGTCCCTGCGCTTGGAACCCTCACGGCCGCCGCTACCAACGACGCCCTCCAGAGCCGAGATGCTCGTTCGGTCATCGCCTCGCTCGGGCGCCTCGACGACGCGACCACCCGGATCGCCGCGGCGTGCACCGGCGTGTTCGCCGTCGCCGAGACCGGACGGATGCATCATCGGCGGGCGACGACCAGCTGGTTCCTGGGGCCGGAGTTCCTGAAGCGCTATCCGACCGTCGCCCTCGATCTCGACACCATGGTCGTCGTGGACGGGAACCTCGTCACCGCCGGCGCCGCGTTCGCCCACATCGACCTCGCGCTCTCACTCGTGCGATCGATCAGCCCCGACCTGGCCCAACATGTCGCCAAGCTCCTCATCATCGACGAGCGTCCGTCGCAGGCGGCCTTCGTCGCCTACGAACATCTCCGGCACGAGGACCCGATCGTCGTCGAGTTCGAACGCTTCGTGCGCGCCCGCCTGGACGAACCGTTCAACGTCGCCTTCGTCGCGCAGTCGCTCGGCACCAGCCGGCGCACCCTCGAACGACGAGTCCGTGCGGCGCTCAACCTCACTCCGCTCGGCTTCGTCCAACGGCTTCGCATCGAACGAGCTCGGCACCTCTCAGCAACCACGGACCTCACCTCCGCCGAGATCGCGCTACGGGTCGGCTACGCGAACGCCGAGACTCTGCGCTCCCTCCTGCGCAGGGAGCGACGCCGTTCCTGACCTATCGCCATGCCTGTAGCCGGTGTCCTAGCGCCCGGTTGGAACCACCTCTCAGCACGTCGCGTCGACGCTCCTGCGTCGCCCCTGGACGACCCACTCGACACGCCCGCAGCACAGGCCATGTGACGTGCCCCGGCTTCCCGGCCGGTCGGGGTTGGGTGGCTGTGATGTCGCTGCGTTCTCGTCGAGGGGGTCAGCAGACCCGATCAGGGTCGATTGGGATGAGACGCGAAGGCGGTCAGGTCAGGGCGGCCGAGGCCGGCCGGCGGGGTAGCGTCGGTCACGTCGAGGTCTTTCGGATGGATGGCGTAGGAACCTCCATCGTCGGGAGACCTCGACGTCTATCTGCGGACCGACGCGCCCGGCCGACCTACACCCTCATCTGGGAAGAGCCACTTTGGCTGATGGCGCGGCATGACGGGCTGTCCCAGAAGCTGGGTTCACTATTTCTTGGGATGCGTCGCGCGCGGAAGTGAACCGCATCAGCCCTTGGAGCGGAACGCCCTGACGACGCTGCCCTTGGCTAGCGGTTGCGCCACCGCCCGACTGATAATTTCGAGACGCCGTCAGGGGCGCCGCGAGCCATGCCGTATTAGTCCTTCACGCTGACGCCCGTGGCATCGACCCGCATGTCCCCACCTTCGAGAACCTCGACAACCATCTCTTGACGACCCCGGACATCGACCACCTCAGATAACCGGGCTGCCGCACGAAGGCCAAATGCAACATCCGTGACCACCCGCTCGACGGCATGCGACTCGGCCAGCCTCCGTTGGAACGGCGTTGACGTGATCGGCTCGCGAGCGAGCGCTTCCGTGACCTCCAAGAGCCTCTCTTGCCGACGCGCATTCGTCTGCAACCGTCGCTTCAAGGAGTCTTCGAAGGCACCCATATCGGCATCCCCTGACGACAGCTCAGCCTCCGCCGATGCAAGTAGCGCAAATTGACTATCCAGAACCAGAACACGGTAGTAGTCGGCGATCCGTTGGGCGTAACGGCCAGGCTCTTGGTGCAGGTCCCTCATCCCGACCCACTCCTCGAACTCAGAGATCGGTACCCCATCCGGATCCAAGCGGTCCAACTTCCGCGCCTCGTCGATGAGCACGGCCGTCTGCCCGAGCTGAGTGATCCATCGCTCTTCGCGAGCCAATAGCAGCCTCAGTTCACTAGCCGTCGAGTCCAGTCCCAGCGAGCGCGGTGGCGCCACAGATCCCGCAATGGCAGCTTGGCTCTCCTCGATGGTCACCGCCGCTACATCCAGAACTGCGCGGTCCCTGCCATCCGCTCGCTCATTCAGGCGATCGACGCCGTCTTGGATCCGGTCAAGCTTGGCCACCAGTTCCTGTTGCGCCATGTACTCCGCCGCAATAACCACGGCGGCAATCCCCGCACTCGCCGCTACCATCCCAGCCTTCGCCACCGGCAATAGGCGCGCCTGACCCGAGATACCCCTGCCGCCGCTCCGCACCATTCCCCGATATCCACCCCCAATGGCTGGAACGAGCTGGTCCAGGCTGGCACCTGTGGGCAGCTGCACCCGAAAAAGATCACCTGCCCGTGAGTCGGCCACGCTGAGGATCGGTTGCAGCGCTCTGGCCAACGACGACGAGGCCGGGTACAGGATGCCCCTACCTTCGGCCTGCCTGATGCGCTCCACCGTGGCCGCTTTCCCCGCTTCGAGCCACTGCCACGGACCAACGTCGGCGGGCACCTTCGTGGTCGGCACGACGTGAACGACGTGCTCATGCTCCTGCATACCCATAATGACCCCCGTCGAGGTAAGTCCTTACCCTGTCGCAGACAATAGCCGCACACACTGGCACTGGGATACGGCTGCCACGCTTGGTCGTGTCGCAGCGCGATCCGCGGCCACTCGCTCATAGCGTGGCCACGCCCCGCTCCCCCGGGGGGCAAGCTGCTGAGCCATGCCCAGTGTCGTTCGCGACGCCCCCTCTTTCTCCCCCCGTTGAAGGGGCATCGTGCGCTCAGCGGGTGTGTCCGGTGAACGGTGTAACCGGCATCTTCTTGTTAGAGGTTCTCCGCGGCCGGCATGCGGTCGGCGAAGGTGACGGCGAAGGCGTTCAGGGCTGGCTTCCACCGGGTGACCCAGCGTGCCTGCCCGGTGCCCCTGGGGTCCAGTGACCTCGTGACCAAATACAGCGTCTTGAGCGCTGCCTGTTCGGTCGGGAAGTGACCCTTGGCGTTCACCGCCCGCCGGTAGCGCGCGTTCAAAGACTCGATCGCGTTAGTCGAACAGAGCACTCGGCGGATCTCGACGTCATAATCCAGGAACGGGATGAACTGCTCCCACGCGTCGCGCCACAGTCGGGATATCGCCGGGTAGGCCTTGGCCCATTTCTCCTCGAACTCCTCGAACGCGGCCCACGCGGCCTGCGGTGAGGGCGCCGTGTAGATCGGGCGCAGGTCGCGGGCGATGTGGTCCCAGTACTTCTTCGAGGCGTACCGGAACGTGCCTCGGATGAGGTGGATGATGCAGGTCTGGACCGTAGCCAGTGGGAAGACCTGGTTGACCGCGTCCGGCAGGCCCAACAGGGGCGTCGCAGACGATGAAGAACACATCGCCCACGCCGCGG
This sequence comes from Janibacter cremeus, assembly GCF_013409205.1. Classification (NCBI taxonomy): domain Bacteria; kingdom Bacillati; phylum Actinomycetota; class Actinomycetes; order Micrococcales; family Intrasporangiaceae; genus Janibacter; species Janibacter cremeus. The sequence goes on along the minus strand of NZ_JACCAE010000001.1, from coordinate 3,279,266 downwards.
TTCTTGATCTCGGTGAGCACGCTCATCCAGAACTTGGCGCTCTCGCCGTGCCCGGCGGTACCGGCCCACAGCCCGAGCACGTCTCGTCGACCCTGCAGGTCGACGCCGATCGCGGCGTAGAACGGCCGGTTACCGACCTGCCCGTCACGGACCTTGACATGGATCGCGTCGATAAAGATCGCGGCGTACACCGGCAGCAGCGGCCGGGCGCACCACGCCTGCATGTCCTCGAGCACCCGGTCGGTGATCACACTGACCCGATCCTTGGACACCGAAGCGCCGTAGACCTCGGCGAAGTGGGCGCTGATCTCTCCCGTGGTCAGGCCCTTGGCGTACAACGAGAGCACGACCGTGTCCACATCGCCCAAGCGGCGTTGCCGCTTGCGGACGGTCTTCGGCTCGAAGCTGCCCTCGCGGTCACGGGGGACCTCGATGTCGACGGCTCCGACGTTGTCGGTGGTCACCGTCTTCGTGCGGGTGCCGTTGCGGGAATTGCCACTCCCACGACCTTCGACGGCGTGCTTGTCGTACCCGAGGTGATCGTTCATCTCCTCATCGAGACCGGTCTCCAGGACGGTCTTGGTCAACGTCTTCAACAGCCCCTCTGGCCCCGTCAGGTCCTCACCACGAGCACGGGCGGCCTTGACCAGCTCACGCACCGCGGCCTGCTCAGCCTGGGCTGTTTGGGACTTCTGCACGGTCTTCTTCAGCGAGCTCATGCCCGCAAGGTTCTCGGTCATCACGACCCCTTCCCGCCGACCTACGTCGGCGTGTCGGGCCGGTTACACCGTTATCCGGACAGTCCCCGCTCAGCGCATTACACAACGCGGAGAGACATCGCGGCGGAGACGATTGTGCGTCGAGCTCCACTGTTGGACGGTTCACAACTGCCTGACGCATGGAGAAGGGGCGAAGGTAGTCGCGCGGATGCTTGTTCAGATGAGAAACCAGAAGGCCGGTTGATCTCGTAGGGCTCCATGGCCGCGGTCTGGACTCGGGCCCGTTCGGCACGGCCGTCTTGGTGACGACGCGTGCGGCTCCAACAAGACGCTCCTGAGGACGTCAAGCGTGTGCTCAGGCGAGGTGGAGAGTGCCGAGGGGCCCCATATGGGCCGTGCTTCTCGGGTCGTTGTGGGCAGGTGACGGTCGGCTGACGGTCATATCTCGACAGTCAGGAGGTGATAGCTGAGGGTTTTGCCGTGTCCGTCGAGGACGGGTGATCCGGTGACTCCCGCGCCGAGGACTCCGGGGAGGGTGAAGATGAGCGCGGGCAGTTCGGGCAGGCACGAACGCTGGACTGGCCCGGTGACTAAGGGACGGTACGCGCGTGCCACACGCTCTGGGGTCAGCCGCTCGGCCAACTGGTCATACGCCTCTTGGTCCCACGGCACTACGCCAAGGATCAAGTGATCGCCTTTGTCGCCGGCGCGGACGTGGGCGAGTTCGTCTACGCGTGTCATGCTCGGACCTCTCGCATCTGGACGCTCGTTGGTACGAGGTGGCGTGGGATCAGGCAGGAGCGGATGGCCAGCATCGGATGTGCTGAGCGCCGAGCGCCCCCACCTCCTGCAGGACCGTTCGTGTAGAGGGCCTCGACTTCCCACCCGACGGCCTCGGCCTGTTGCTGGTCCGGGACGACGGCTGATACGCGCAGCCGCACCTCGTGGGGGTCTACCGTCTCGCCGAGGCCACGGAAAGCGGCACCGGCTCCGATGTACTCGACCGTGATTGCCTCGGCGTCGAGTCCGTGAACTGTCACGAGGCGCTCTTCGACGATTTCAGCGGCCAGTTGCGCGCGGGCCAGGCTGCGGGGCCCGGCGTAGGTGATCTGCCCTTCGCCGAGCCAGCTGCCGCGGAATCCAAGCGTGACCTTCAGGGTGTCGGTCCGTTCCCGCCCGGTGCCGCCAGTCACGGCCACCTGGTCGTGGCCTGCGTGGTCGAGGCGGACTGTTGTGAAGTCCGCGACCACGTCCGGGGTGATGTATCCCGCTGGGTCCCCCACCTCGTAGAGCAGTTGTTCTGTTGCGGTCCGCGGGGTCAGCGTCCCGCCGGTTCCCTTGAGCTTGCCGAGCACGGCCGCACCGTCGGCGGTCACGTCGGCGAATGGGAAGCCGAGGTCAGCCATTCGAGGTACTGGTTTGGTCACTGGGTCGGCGTAGTAGCCCCCGGTCAACTGCCCGGCACACTCAAGGAGATGGCCGATCACGGTTCCGCGGCCGAGAATCTCTGGGTCGGCGTCGAGGTCCCAGCCATGCGCATGGGCCAGCGGTCCGAGGTAGAGGGACGGGTCGGCCAGTCGACCGCCGATGACCACGTCTGCCCCTAACTCGAGGGCTTCGACGATGGATGCAGCGCCAATGTAGGCGTTGGCGCTCACGAGCTCGCCGTTTTGCTCGGACAGGGGCCGGCCGTTCTCCCACACCACCGGGTCGAGGTCTCGGACGATGTCCATGACGTCATCACCGGTGATCGAGGCGATCCGAACCGGTCGACCAGCTGGGCCGGCAACACGGGTGGCCAGGTCGGCTGTCATGTCCGCGGCCGCGTCCGGGTCGGAGCCGCCGCCATTGGTGACGATGGTCGATCCTTGGTTGACCATTGGGCCGAGTGTGGCTTCGAGTCGTTGTGGCAGGAGCGCGTCGAACGCGACACCCGTGCCCGCGAGACGGCGTGCGTTGGCCTGAGCGATGGTGCGCTCACCGAGCGTCTCGAAGACGAGGTAGTCCAGGGCTCCGTGCTCAGCCAAGGCACGCGCGGGATCGATCCGGTCCCCTGCGAAACCACTGCCTGCCCCGATACGCACGTGCTCACGGTGTGTACCCGACGCGCGCGATGAGCTCATGAGACCCACACCGGGATCGCGGTGGTGATGAAGGCAGTCGCCAGCATGAGCAGGCTCAGCAGCCACGCCCACCCGAACAGGGCTCGGATGTGTCGGCCGATGTCGACTCCGGCAAGGCCCACCAGCAGATAGAACGAGCCAGTCAGCGGGCTGATGGGGAAGCCGACGGTCTCCTGGCCCATCATCGATGCCTGTGCGATGGCCTCCGCGGGGACGCCGTACTGCTCACCGAGCGCGGTCAGGACGGGCATGACCCCGAAGTAGTAGGCGTCGGGCCCGAACAGCAAGCTCAGGGGCACCCCCAGCACCCCGATGATCAGTGGCAGGGCAGGGCCGACGGCTGACGGTACGACACCGGCGGCGCTGGAGGCCATTGCGTCGATCATGCCGCTCTCGCCGAGGATTCCCAGGAAAGCGCCGGCCGCGAGGAGCGTGGTCGCCATGAGCATCGCGCCTGTTGCGTGCGCCTCGATGCGGGTCGTCTGCCGACGCAGACCCGGGTAGTTCACGACGAGCGCGACCACGACGCCGACCAGGAAGATCATCTCCGGCGGGGCGAAGCCTGCGATCAGGGCCGCCAGTACGAGCACGGTCAGTGCCGCGTTGAACCAGAACAATCGCGGTCGACGCAGCTCCTGCTCCTCGTCCGAAAGTTCCAGGGGGTCTCGAGGCTCAACTCCACGCTGGTCATCGGATGACGCGTCACCTGCGGCGGGACCGCTCGTCACGGCGGTTCCGCTACCGCCGCCCGTCAGGCTCATGGCCGGTGTCTGGTTGGGAGCGGTCATGTCGGCACCCAGGCCCAAGCGGCGGTGCTCACGGCGCCCGAGGTACCAGGCGATCGCCAGGGCACCAACGATGCCGACGAGCTGCGATGGGATCAACGGCACCCACAGGTCGTTGGCATCTATGCCGGTCGTGGTCGCGGCTCGGGCCGTCGGCCCGCCCCAGGGCATGATGTTCATCACCCCGGCGCCCATGCCGACACACACGGACAAGGTCAAGCGACTCATCCCGAGACGGTCGTACAACGGCAGCATGGCCGGAATGGTGATCAGGAAGGTGGTCGCGCCCGCTCCGTCCAGGTGCGCCACACATGCGAGAGCCGTAGTGGCCACGGCGATCGTGACCGGAGCATTCCCGGCCCAACCCACGATGCGCCCGATGATCGGGTCGAAGAGCCCGGCATCGCGCATCAAGCCGAAGTAGACGATCGCGAAGACGAACATCGTCGTGACCCCGACCACGCTGCCAAGCCCGGCCCCGATGAACTCGCCCACCTCTCCAATGGAGAACCCGGCAAGCAGAGCAGTGACGACTGGCACGCCGGCGAGTGCGACGACGGCCGTGACCCGGTTCGTCAGGAGCAAGGCGAGGATGATGATGATCGTGGCGTAACCCATGGCGGAGAGCATCGTTGGTCCCTTCTGGAGTGATCCCGACCAGTCTGAGGATCTGCATCAACCCGCGTCTACGATCAATAGCCGATAGATTCATGCATCATGCCGATAGATCTGGCCTTGCATCACCTACGCGCCATCGTGGCGTTGGCCGACCACGGCACCTTCACCGCGGCCGCCGCGGCGCTCCAGGTCGCTCAGTCGTCCCTCAGCAGGTCGATCCAGGAGAGCGAGCGTCGCCTGCGCGTGCCACTGTTTCTGCGGACCACCCGTCGGGTGACCCTCACCCCCGATGGCGAGGCGATCGTTGCCGTCGCCCGCAGCTTGGTTGCGAACGTGGACACCGGACTGGAACACATGGCCGGATACCTTGCCGGGACCAGAGGCAGTTTGCGGATCGCCACACTGCCTTCTCTGGCCGCAACGTTGCTCCCCCCGTTCCTACTCGCCCTCCGCTCGAGCTACCCGACGATGCACATTCACGTCGCGGACAGCCTCAACGAGCAGGTCTGGGCCGCCGTCGGCAAAGGCCGAGCAGACGTGGCCATCACGGCACTCAGCGGCCCGGTACCGCGGGGCTACGAGATCCGGCCATTGGCCGAGGACGACTTCTTCGTCGCAGTTCCTGGCACGCATCCATGGGCAGGCGAGCCTAAATTGCGATGGTCACAGCTCGCTGACGTCCCGCTCGTCTCCTTTTCACCGGCCAGCAGCATCCAACCCCTGGTTCGGCAGGCACTCGACAACCACAGAGCCATTCCCGAGGAAGAAGTAGCCGCCCAGAACATCGGCGCTGTCGGTGGTCTGGTGGCCGGAGGGCTGGGTCTCGGGGTCGTCCCGGGGTTCGTGCTGCCGCTGCTGGATTTCGCCGGACTGACATTTATTCCGCTCCGTCCACGTGTGTCGCGCAAGATCGTGCTGGTGCGCTCCCGCGATCGGCCACTGACGCCTGTCGCGCACGCGTGGGTGGACATCGTCACGGGCCCGCACCGCCCTGACCTGAGAGGCGTCAGGTGGCAAGGGTGAGGAAATTCTGAGTCTTCAACTCCGAAGTGGACGAAGAATCCCCCGGAACACCGGGGGCCCGTGCTTTTCCAAGGCACCCGGATCTTGCGCGACCGGGATGGCGATGGCCTCACCGCATCGAGTCCGCCCAACGCCAGTGGAGGGGCAGTGAACGGACCAGTTCGGCCCACTTATCCCTCAACATGTCGCCGCTCACCTGCTGGGTTGCACACCCGCGCATCGATGACGGGTCGTATTCGACAAGTTCGTCCAGGTCGCAGCCTGGGCGCTGCCTCCGAACGGAACGCGGACACACGATGCTCAGCAACCACGATCCGGTGACGGTGTGATGAGTGGATCGGGGCCGGGAACATTGCCCGGACACTGGCATCATCCTTCGCGCGGGGTCTGTCGTCATGAGGGTTCGGACGATCGGGACCCTTCCGGAGCGCGACCGTGAGTCGGCCGTCGTCACCGGGCGGCTGTGAGCCCAAACGGTCCGAGACCGGGCGATAGGTTGGCACTCATGTCGACGACTCCCATCGGCCTGATCCTCGATTTTCCCGGCCACAAGGAAACGTACGTTCCTTGGAAAAGCGGCACGTACGCCCTCTTCGGGAAGAACGGCATAGGGAAGAGTCGCGTGTTGACCGCGATCAGGCATCTGTTTCAGGGAGGCATGCCCGACGCCAGCAACATGCAGGACAGGTGCTCGCTCATCGTCGAAGCCCATATGCCCGAGCTCCCACCGGCCGCTGCCGAGGGAGACCTCGACGCGCTGGCTAGACAGATTCTGGATTTCGAGCGGCGTTCCGAGTTCAGGAAGAGCTTCTTGGGCAAGTACCTGCAAGTGACAGAGTCGGCCGAGGCCGAATTGGACATGCTGGCCGGTGAGGCGGCCTACGCGAAGCACATCGACGACGAAGTGCGACGCAACTACGGCGGCAGTTGGGAGGAGAGTGCGCAGCTGTGGCAGTGCGTCCTGAAGCAGCGCTACTTCGAGATCCAACGTGTTTACGACACGATCCTGATCCGGCCCTTCTACCTGGAGTCACGCGATCACCCCGAGGTGAGCGCCTACCTCGTCGAAACGGACAAGCGCTCAGACCAAGAAGAGGAGTCCAGCATCCTGTGGTCCCCCCTAACGGTCGGTGCAACGGCCACCGTGGATGACGGGCGACTCTGTACCGCGGTTGTCGGTGAAGGACATTTCCACCGGCTACACGGCTTCGATGTGATGGCTGCCATGGGCCACACGTGCGTGGATCTGCGCGCCGCCCCGGAGCCGAAGGCCGACCTGGTGGGCCGCGCCCTCGCGCAGCTGCTGACAGAGGGGGCCGACTATGACGCGTGGGCCACCCAGCTCGGTCAGGAGGCCACGCGCCAGTTGCGCCTGGCCCTGCAGACGTCGGTGGGGTTGAGGGTTGACGTACCCAGCCATGCCGACCTTCTCGCGGGCAAACGCCTCGAGTGGCTGGCCACAGTGCCGAAATTCGGCAATGTGATGCAGACACGGGACATTCCATTCGAACGTCTGAGCACAGCGGAACGCACGTGGGCGCTGCTGGCCATTCATCGCGCGACGGCTTCTATGGTGGATCAGGGCTGGCAACACAGCACGCTTCTCATCGACGAACCCGAACAAGGTCTGCACCGTGCGGCGGAACACCAGGCCCTTGGTTGGCTCGCGGAGATGGCACAGGGATCAGGCACGTCGATTTGGTGCGCCACGCACAGTCCAACACTGCTAAGCGATGAGCGAGTCGTCCCGGTAGCAATGCGTGAGGAGCTCCGCACGGGTAACCCCATCAGCAGGGTCACGACAATGAAGCTGCTGGGGCCTGCCGAGCGGGAGGAACTGGAGAGCCTGGGGCTGAGCACGACCGACCTGCTCGCCACGCGGCGTGGCTTCCTCCTCGTCGAGGGCGCCCACGACGAGACGGTCTTGTCCGAGCTCATCGGGACCGAACTGGCCGAGCTGAACGTCGAGATTATCCCGATCCGCGGTGCCAGGCACCTGCCTGCTGCAATCGAAGCCCGCACCTTGTTCGACTTCACCGACGCTCTGCTGTTCGCGTTACTGGACGGACTGCCGTCCGAAGGCTTGGACCAGGCGTGGAGCGAAGCAAGGAAGTACGCCGACGATGCGGAGACCGCCCTGCGGGTCTTGACCGAAGGGGTCGAGTGGCCACCGAATGACGAATCCGGATGGATGAAGCAGTGGCTGATGCGCTCCATCGAGCGCGGCCGCGGTCGACACTCCCGCGTCGAACCACTGGGGGTCTCCAGAGCCGACATCATCGAATACCTACCCGTCCAGACCTTCGCACCGGACGCCATATCGTGGGAAGATCTCCGGACCCAGCATGCCAAGCGGCGAGCGATCTCCAAGAACACACCCAAGGACTTCAAGTCTTGGCTCAGCAAGGCGCACCACGCCACCTTCAACACGCAGACGCTGCGCCAAGCCTCCCAGCGCATGGACCACGTCCCGCACGACTTCACACACCTGCTCGACCGAATCGGCGCTGCTCTGCGCGAGTACGAGGCAGATCGCCCGATGTAAACGCATGCTTCACATACGGACGGCTCGCCGACCGTGCTCCCCTTCACTGACAAGAGCGGGTAAATGAGGGGCACTAAGACCGCCTCTGCTGGTGAAGAATCAAAGGCCGGCCGATGGCGGGCGGGTGCTGGAGGTGTAGGCGGTCCTACGGGTGTTGGGACGACTAGCATTGAATATCGATTACCACGATCCTGACATGGTGTAGCAACTGGTCGCACCCGCTGCCACGGTGCTGCTGCACGACGACTCGACATTCTCAGAAGGACCCCTTTCATGCGGCGCGCGCCCTCCCTCCTGCTGCCGATCAGCCCCATCCTGATCTTCCTCGGCATCTTCCTGCTGTTCGCCGCCGGCCGTGCCGATGCCGAAGCAGAGCAGGTGGCTCTCGACAACGTCGGATGCACCATGGGGGAATTGCTGGACATCGAGGGCGATTACAGCGACTGTCCTGACGAGGAGTACGGCGGCTCCGGCGGCAAGAAGTTCTTTGGCTGGACCGCGCTGCTGCTGGGACTGGGTACCGGCGCCGTCGGCGCCGTCCTGGCGGTGCGCACTGGAACGAGTGATGAGCCTTCGTCAACTGACCAGGGCGTCACCGAGTCGGCGAACGCGAGCGCGACCCCCTCCAAGACAACGGACCAGATCAGCAACTCTTCCGCTGGACCGGCAGCCCCCATAACACCTGACTCATCCCCACGCACGGAAGCGATCCCGGAACCATCACCCGTTGTCACCGATATCCCCCGCAGGGCATGCCCCGAATGCGGGGAGATGATCGCGACCACGGCCCGCCTGTGTCGCTACTGCCACAGCAAAATCGATCCCGTATCCAACGCATGAACATCCCGGGAAACTCCAGGAGTCCAACGGCCGGTGTAAACCCGGCCAGCGACCGAAACGGAGTGAAGTCGCCTCGTTTGCGAGCAACACCAGTCCGCGGTGGTGCCCCCGGTTTCTCGTCCGGCTCGATGCGGCGAACACGTGAGGAAATCCGCCACTGCACCTGTGAGGGGTCACCGGGGTCTTCGAAGTAGACGAAGAAGGTTTCTCCGACCACGGGCCATGCCCTGACCTCCCAGATGGGCGCCTCAACCGCATCCCAGGCAAACGGCTGCGAGGTCTCCCCCGGACAGCGGGCGTACGTGGACTGGTCCAAATCCCATACGTGCACAGTCCGCTGCGTGAAGACCAGCCAGCGACCCGTCATGTCCGAGCTGAGGCGCTGCACCCCTCCCGGGTGGTCCTCGTTGGCTTCGATGCCGTCTGAGCTCGCCGTGTCGTTCATGCCCAAGGCCTGCCCTTGGAGTGTGACAACGTTCTTGGGTGCGTGCTACCCACCGACCGCGACAGCCAGTTCCGCAGCCGGGAACAAAGTGCCCGCTCCCAGCCGCCCTCGACCGCCACTCCCGGGCCACTCGACACGAGTTGCGGATTGCGATCGTGAGTTGGATCGAGCGGACCTATCACCGCCGTCGTCGTCAGGACGCGCGTGGGCGATTGTCCCCAGCGCTTACGAGACCCGTCATGACCCCACCAGCCACTCAGGCTACGGGACCAATTGGCACCTGCTCGTGCAGCAGTCCCGACTGGTCGTGCGCTCACCGAACGTGATGCCAAGGACGGGTTCAGCTCAGCGTCCCCCCGGCGGCAGCCGTCACAGAACCAACTCACCGGAACCCGTCTGGGTCAAGTCCCCGGTAGTGGTGTAGCGCTGCGTGATCCTTCGGGGTGGGGTTAGGCGGTCAGGGCGGGCATGGTTTCGGCTCCGATCTCGGGGTCGGTGGTGGTGATGAGAGTGACGCGGCAGCGGGCCAGGACGTCGAGGCCGAGGTAGCGCCGTCCTTCGGCCCATTCGTCGGTCTGTTCGGCCAGGACGGCTCCGACCAGACGCACGATGGCGTTGCGGTTGGGGAAGATCCCAACGGAGTCGGTCCGGCGTCGGATCTCGCGGTTGAGGCGCTCCTGGGGGTTGTTCGACCAGATCTGGGTCCACACGTCCTTGGGGAAGGCTGTGAACGCGAGGATGTCCTCCCGCGCGCCGGCGAGGTGCTCGGCCACCTGTGGGAGCTTCTCGTCGACGTACTCGATGAGCCGGTCGAACTGGGCCTGCACGCTGGGTGCGTCGGGCTGGTCATAGACACTGTGCAGCATCGCCTTGACGGCCGGCCACATCGACTTGGGCGTGACGTCCATCAGGTTCGCGGAGTAGTGGGTGCGGCATCGCTGCCACGCGGCGCCGGTCAGGTTCGCCGCGATCGCTTCCTTCAACCCTTGGTGGGCGTCGGAGGTGACCAGACGTACCCCGGTCAGGCCGCGGGCGGTCAGGTCGGCGAAGAACTCGTTCCATGCGGACCCGGTCTCGGAAGTGGCCACGCGCAGTCCGAGGACTTCGCGGTGCCCGTCGGCGTTGACCCCGGTCGCGAGCAGTACCGAGGTGGCGACCACGCGCCCGCCCTCGCGGACCTTCATCGTCAGCGCGTCGGCGGCGACGAAGGTGAACGGTCCCGCCTCGTCAAGGGGGCGGTGGCGGAAGTCCTCGACGATCTGGTCCAGGTCGGCCGCCATCCTGCTGACCTGCGACTTGGACAGGGAGTTGATGCCGAGGGTCTTGACGAGCTTGTCCATGCGGCGGGTGCTGACGCCGGCGAGGTAGCAGTCGGCGACGACGGTGATCATCGCCGACTCGGCCCGCTTGCGGCGCTCGAGCAGCCACTCGGGGAAGTAGCTGCCGGTGCGCAGCTTCGGGATGGCGACGTCGACGGTCCCCACGCGGGTGTCCAGGTCGCGGTGGCGGTACCCGTTGCGCTGCGCCGAGCGGCCCGGTGTGGGGCGGCCGTACTCGGCGCCGACGACGGCGTCGGCGTCCGCGGACAGCAGCGCGTTGATCATCGTCTGCAACAGCGAACGCATCAGATCCGGGCTTGCTTCGGTCAGGGCTTCACTCAGCAGGCCCGCAGGGTCGACAATGTGTGGTGCGGTCATCGTGATGACTCCGTTCGAGGATTCGGTAGAAGGTTGACTCGAAGGATCACACGGTGGCCGCACCTATGCCCTCAGGGGCACCTAGTCTGCCACCGCGCTACACCACTATGCGGGACTCAACTACTGCACCGCCAACGGGTTCTCCGGTGGGGCGATGTAGACGTAGAACGTTTTGTCCACCACCGGCCACTCCCGTACCTCGACGAGCAACTCCTGGGTGCCGTCCCAGTCGAACGCGTCAGACTCGAACCCCGGCAAGCGCACATAGGCCATCCGGTCCAGGTCCCACAAGTGCACGGCACGCTGAGTGACCACCCGCCAACGCCCGGTCATCTCCGGGCCAAGTCTCTCGACCTCGCTCGCGTGACTTCCGTCGCTGCTCGCCGCGTCCGTAGCATCCATGCACCAAGGCTGTCGCATGCGTGTGACAGCGCCTCGGAGCCGCAGACAGGTCACTCACCAGGGGCTGGACCGGCCCAACCAACAGAACCTCGCGACGGTCCACTCCCAGTGGCCCAGTCCGATCGACGCCCACTACGGTCGCGACGCTGGGAACCCTTGGAACCGTGACTTGTATCGCTCTCAAGGCCGGGCGATCACATACACCAGAGTTGTCAGTGCGCCACCAGACACCTCTCTCATGACCTCGCGCCGAAGCAACCCAATCAAGCACCTCCCCGCGCGGCGACTGCTTGAGGACGCCGTCCTACGCGATTCCCGCTCGTGCCGCGCTCCTCCAAGCCGCGCAGACGTCGATCCAGCCCGGGTCCACGGTGTCACTACGCCGTGGCACAGTACTCAGGTCGGCACACGACATCGTGCACATGCGACAGGGGCATCCTTTATGAATGAAGACCTGCCACACCGGTATCCGATCTTCATCAGGCTCAAACCCGCCTTTGCTGGGGACGGCGAGTTCGACACAGACATGTGGGCGCGACAGCGCGACAGCACACCCGCGCCCTACCGCATCCAACGACAGGGCAAGGACATCCTCCTTCCCTTCTACGACGACGCTGACGACCTCATCGACGTCACCTGGTCCGGCGATGGACAAGCAGACCGATTCATCCGCGACACCCTGCAGGAATACCGCCGCCAGCACCCCGACGCCGGCCCACACGAGGGCGCGCCCGCTCCGGCCATCGCACTGCTGCCCCGCCCCGACAACACCTACAACCCCGACGCCGTCTCCGCAGCCGACCCCAACCGAGATCTCTCCGACGAACAGCGTTACCTCGGCTACCTGCCCGACTCCGACTTGGAAGAGATCGGGTGGACCACGATCCCCACCTTGGCCGACCTCGCCTCCCAATGGGGGGGCCAAGTGCGCTGCTATGGCTGGGTCACCCCCGACTCCATCCTCCTCGACCTGCCGCTGGACAAGGTCCACGCCGCCGCTACAACATTCCTCGCCACCTACGGCATCACGCTGGACCCACTACCCAACCCCCACGAGACCGGTGCAATCCTGGTCGACGCCGCCCTCACCGGCACTACCTGGGACAAGCCACCCCACCCGATCGGCTCCCTAACCCTGACCCCCCGCCGCCAAGGCCTGTCCCTGACCGACGGAGGCAAACCCATCGGGCACCTCAGCAACGACACCCGACTAGCTGTCTTCGACGAACGGCACCGCGAACGAGTCATCGCTGAGCTGGCCATGCAAAATCTGCCTGTCACCCCCATGGCCACCCCACACGCAACCGCCGCCAACGGGCCCATCCCCGCACGCTACGAACTACACCCCAGTGCCTCCACAGGCTGGGTCATCGAAACCACTGCCGACATCCCCACAGAAGCTCTCCCCACACACGGACCCCGCCACAAACGAGGCGAAGAAAACATAATCGCGGCAGTCGCCTACTACGAGCCCGACAAGAAGACCCTGTGGGTCCAAGCCGATCAACTTGTCCCCACCGCCGCCTGCTACGCAGCCCGCGTCGGATTCGAGGTCACCACAGTCCGCATCGCCAAACACCCCTGGGGCCTCAGGACGGAAATCGCCGAACACCGACTCATCCCCTACGAAACCGTCCCTTTCGACACTACCGACGACCCCGGAAGACGCACGCTTCTGTCACATCACCGCACCAGCGTCCCGCCGGAGTCCCTCGCACACCACTACGCATGGGCCGATCACCCCGCCCCCGAGAAGCGCCGCGGCCACCCAAACATCCTCGCCGCCCGCGAACGCCTGGACCGCACACGCACCAAACTCTTCGGCGGCGACCACACCCTCACCGACAACCTCACCGACCCCCTGACCCCTTGCCGCCTGTGCGGCCACCAAGCCGCCACCTTCACCACCCCCACCTGCACCGAACCCGTCACCTATTGCCGCACCTGCATCCTCACCGCCTGCAACGGCCTGGGCACCAATCGCGCCCACACGTCCACAGCAGTCGCCGAAATCGCCACCCTCGAGTTCGGCGGCATCGCAATGCTTCCCGACCAACTCACCACCCTCCACCTCAACCCCGACACCCCCGTGACCCCGGAGGTTCTCGACCGGCTCCTGCTCCTACGGTTCGCCGTGAACCGCGTCCTCCCGTGGACACGAATTCTCACCGCCGCTGGACTGACCCCCAACGGCATCCCCACCGCCCGCGGCACCATCATCCAAGCCCGCGACGGACACCTATGCCTCTCTCTCCAAGAGAAGGCCGTCTGCGAGTTCCTTTACCAGCACGGCATCGCCCACGACCGCGAACCCCACTACCCCACCGACACCGAGGTCAACCCCAACGGCCGATGGCGCGCCGACTGGCAACTCGCCGACGGAACCCTCGTCGAAATGTGGGGCATGCCCAAAGACAAGCAGTACGCCCAACGGATGTACGCCAAACAGCAACTCGCCCGCAAGCGCAACCTGACCGTCCTCGAACTAACTGCAGACGACCTTCCCCGCCTAGCAGACCGCTTCGCACCCTGGATCCCCATCGACCGCACCCCCCAGCGCTGGACACCCCCAGCCACACCAACACCTAAGCCTCGCACCCGCACCCCACGCACCCGCACCCCACGCACCCACACCCCAGGCAAGGTTCACGCCACCAACATCGCCGCAGCCGAGGAACGCCTGGCCCGGGCCGGCCGCGCGCTCGAGCTTCAACGCCACGGCCACACCCGCGCAGAGATCGCCGCCGCCCTCAGCACAACACCCGACACTGTCAAGGTCCTGCTACAAGACGCCCGCTTCTACGAAGACCCCACCAGCAATCCCGAACGCCTTGACCTCGCCTTTGCGGCCATCACCGCTGTCGCTGCGGGCAAGAGCAAGACCGCCTTCCACGCGGAGAGCAACCGGTCCGAGCGTCTTACCTCCCGCGCCTGGCGCGATGCCAACACCCTCGACCGCCAAACCGCACCCGACTAGCTCCAACCACCACGGATGAAACCCGAGACCCGCACCTTGGGGCCGCGGATCGCACCCGGACGAGAGCTTCGGGCGTCAGACCGCATGAAGAGAACTGGGTTGTGGTCGCAGGCAAGTCGGCAGGAAGACTAAAGGATTTGCTCGGTTCGGCCATAAATGACCGCCACCAGATACGTCCCGGCACGATTTGTGCTGCCTGACGCGCTCAGCGTACCCAAGAGAGATGTGGCCGTCGCGTCGTCAGTAATGCTGCTCGATGTAGGCGTATGCCCGTTCGAACAGGTCGCTGTCGCCAGCGAGGGCGTTGTCTTTGAGGGTCTTGCGTAGCGCGAGGCGGACATGCCTCACGGATGCAGGCTTGGCGACCCATCCTTCGTGGCAGACCTCTTTGGCGATGGCGTCGACCTGGTCAACGATGCGCCCGATAAGGACCGGGGTGTCCTGTGGGGCGTACTCCTGGAAGATCTGGGTCAGGGCACCGATGTGCGGGTTAGTCAGCGTCGGAAGCGCATCGAGGCCCTCGCGGCCGGTCTCGTCCTCGACCCGCTCGGCGACCTTCAGGTCCCGTGCGGTGGTCAGCAGGTCCCGTAGCCAGTCGAGAGCCACTTGGGCTTGCCCGATGGCCCGTTCCCGCAGCGCGTCCAACCGCTCGGCCAAGGATGTCCACACCTGGTGGTCCCCGGTCTCTCCGTCGATGCGGGCCTTCAGCCGGGCAGTGATGGAGTCCAAGACCTGCTCGGCCGACTTGTCCTGCACCTCAGGCTGGAGGGACGCGAACGTGGGGTCATCCAGCAGCATCTGGATGGTGCCGGCGTCAGCGACGACGGCTTCCTTGCTGGTCTTGGTCAGAGTGACCGGCCCAATGTGGGCGTGGACCATCTCGAGGGTCTTGGCGCCGAGGCGGTGCCACAGCAGGTCCAGTGCCGCGGAGGATGGCTTGATGTTCTGGTACACCTTCGCCAAGAACCGGTAGGCCTCACGGTGGGTGGCGAGCCGCTCGTGGGGCCAGGCGGCCTCCCAGATACCTTCGAGGACCCCGAAGCGGGCAGCGAATCGGTCACGGGCGGCCTCGTCCGGCAGGCGCTCGTTAGCGGCCTGGAGGACTTCGTAGCCCTCTTTGGTGCGGTCGATGCCGTTGAACAGGTCCAACGCAGATGGCAATTCGGCCTCGAAGACGTCGATGAGACCGTCGAGGTCGATGCTCCGCTTTGCTGCCTCGGGGTCGGCTGGGACCATCGCGCGGGCATACCCGTCACCCAGGCCGACGTAGTCCACCACGAGGCCGTGGGTCTTCGTCTGCCCGGTCTCGGGGTGCTTCCAGGTGCGGTTGGTGCGAGTAATGGTCTGGAACAAGGTGTGCAACTTCAACGGCTTGTCCAGGTAGAGCACGCCCTCGATGGGCGCGTCGAAGCCGGTGCCGAGCTTGGAGGTGACGACCAGGAACTTCAGCGGGTCGCCGAAGGCGCGGAACCTCTCCAGCAGGGCGTTCTCCTGCGCACGGGTCAGCTTGTAGGGCTGCAACTGCTGCTCGTCCTTGGGCTGAACGCTCATCACGACCGCAACCTCGTCCGGCTCGGTCCCGGTCTTGGCCGCGCGGGCCGCCAGCAAGCGGGCCAGTTCGGTTTCGTAGGCCACGCACAAGTCACGGTCGGCGACCACGACCTGGGCCTTCATCCCCAGCGGGTCGATGGTCTCGTAATAATGCTCGACAATGTCGGCGCAGACAGCCTCGATGCGGTCGGGGTTGGAGAAGAACGTGGAGGTGCGTGAGGCCTTGCTGGTCAGGTAGTCACGCGCTTCCTCATCCAGGTCCTCCGCGTCGAGCATCTCGCCGAAGGCGGTGTCCAAGCCCTCCCGGTCGAGCTGGAACTCCACCAAGCGCGCCGTGACGTGGATGGGCACGGTCATCCCGTCGGCGATGGACCGGTCCGAGGTGTAGGAGTGCAGCGTGCGGTTCTCGTCGTCGGGGTGCCCGAACAGGTCATAGGTGTTCTTGTCCAGCGTCGCGATGGGCGTACCGGTCAGGCCGAAGAACGTCGCATTCGGCAGCGCGGCGCGCATCGCCTGCCCCAGCCCACCTTCCTGGGTGCGGTGGGCCTCGTCGATGAGCACGATGACGTTGTCCCGCTCTGACAGCAGGCCCGCGCCGGCGAACTTGTGGACGGTGGTGAAGATCAGGCCACGCCGGTCGCTCGCCAACTGTGCACGCAGCTGGGTGGCGCTCTCCGGGGTGGACAGGACGGACATTCCGGTGGAGCGGAACTGTTTGTAGGTCTGGTCGACGAGCTGCACGCGGTCGGCGACGAGGATGACCGTGGGGTTCTTCAAGGTCTCATCGCGCATCAGTTGCGCCGCCGCGAAGGTCATCGCGAGAGTCTTGCCGGAGCCTTGGGTGTGGTGGATCAGGCCTCGGTTGCGGGAGCCGTCACGCACGCGGTCGAGGATGAGCTTGACCGCCTCGTACTGGGGGTATCGCGCCAGGACCTTGACCAGCACGGGCATGCCGGTGGGCGTGCGGGTGGTCTCGAAGACGCTGAACCCGGACAGGACGTCCAGCAGCGTCCGCGGAGACAGGAGGGTGTCCACCGAGCGTCCGACCCGCTCCCAGCCGTACTCGCCCAGGGGCGCGGTGGAGACGTCCCAGGACTGCCAGTGCTGCAAGGGGGTGCGCACTCCTGCGTAGCGCAGGTCCTTGCCTTCGGTAGCGAAGGTGAGGATGCTCGGCGCGAAGAAGGGCGCGTGGTTGGACTCGTAGTGGTCGTGGATGTCCTTGGCGGCGTGGAACCAGGAGACGCCGTGGGTGGCGGAGTCCTTGGTCTCGCCGACGGCGACGGGGATGCCGTTGACCCACAGGACGATGTCGAAGCGGGACTTGTGTCCGCCAGCGCCGAAGGTGACCTCGTCGGAGACGATGTAGGTGTTGCGGGACAGGTCGTGGAAGTCGACCAGGTGGACCGGTTCGCTGCGGTTGCGTCCGCGGAAGTCGTGGTTGCGCAGGCCCCGCAGCCAGCTGGTCACGCGCTGGTTGGTCTCGACGAGCCCGTCCTCGCCGGCGGACAGCGTCAAGGTGCGCAACTGGTTGAGCAGCTGTGGTGCCTGCTCGGGGTGGTCTTGGGCGCCGGTGTTGAGGCGCTCGATGGCGTCAAGGATGCCGAGTTCGAGGAAGACGTCCTCATGCTCACGGCTGAGGTCTTTGCCTGGGATGTGTGTCCAGCCGGCCTTCTTGAGGCGGTCGAGAACGAAGGCTTGGGTCGTCGTTGACTCGTTCAGTTTCCCCACGGCATCTCACCCTGCCAGCAGCTTGTCGTAGGACTCCGGAATCTCGTGCTCACCCGAGAGCAGCGCTGTGAGCAGGTTGGCGCGGACGGCCGAAAGGCCGTCTCGAGTTCTCTCTGCTGCCGTGACGACTGAGAAGACCGCTCGCAACTGTTCCACGACGCGCAACTGCACGTCTATCGGCGGCAGCAGCAGTGGGATGGCGTTGAGGCTCTCCTTGTTCAAGGTCTTGCCCATCACTGCCCTCGACCCGAGCGAGTCCCAGTCAACGCGGGCGAGACTGTGTTGCAGAAACTCTTGGTCGACGCCCTCGCGGGGGCGCACCCACGCGATCGCCTCGTTAGGAAACACGTCTGTCGCTGGTACGGCTGTACGGCCAAGACTGAGCTTGAAGCTCAGCAGCAGTGAACCAGCGGGCACCCGCTTGGCCACCCCCTCACGCTCGGCTTCTTCGGTTACGCCTTCTGTACATTCCCGAACCCGCGGGTCCTTCAAGGAGGCGATGGTGCAGAAGGGTCGCTCCGTCGTGTCTTTCGTCCAGTAGCTTGGCTGGTTTCGGGGCGGCGTGCGGCCGATGCTGCGGTCGGCCACCTCCCCGAAGGTCGTGGGCACCCAGAGTTCATCGCCAACCATCGACTCATCACGCAACCGGACGAGTGCCTCATGAGCCGAGTTGGCCACTTGCGCTGCGGCCGCGATGGCACGGTCAAGCGACCCGACCAGGTTCACGATGCGCCGTTGGGCGGCAGGTCCGGGGTAGCTGACCCGGACGGTAAGCAAATCCTGAGGATTGAGGCGCTCTCGCCGCCCTCCCACTCCCTTCGACTGTGCTGCAAGCCCTGACCACAACGATGGATGTTGCGTCAAGAGGTGCAGGTACTCCGGGAGCACGGTCTTCAAGCAGGTGTAGGTGGGGAACTCAGGTGATGCGAACGCAGGTGCGCTGCCCGCTGGAACGACGGTGATGGCTCCTTCGAACGCCTTCAACTTGCTGTAGATGAGTTGGTAGGGCCGAACAACGTTGAGCTCCTTGTATTTGGTCGTGCTTGTCGTGACGGCGTCTCGGTGAAGAAGCCCCCGGCCGAAGCCGAAGACCCCCACGAGGGGGTACTCACTGCCCTCTTCCACCCGCACCTTCGTGATGTCCAGTTCGACAAGGTCTGCAAGGGTCCCGCGGCGCCAGCCTTCACGCATCGAAGCCTGCCGCCTTCAATTTCCGGTCCAGCTCGACCTCGGCGGAGCGGAGAGCCGAGCGGGCGTCGCGGTACGCGGCCAGGGCAGCCTCAACGTCAACCTCGGCGGCCCGCTCCGTCTGGATGTAGCGACCGATGTTCAGGTCGAACCCGTTCTCCTCGACCTCACTGACGTCGACCAGGCGCAGGTGCAGCCCGTCCTCGCCATCGACGTCGACGCCCTGCTTGTAGGCGGTGTCGATGACCTCAACATCGGCGTCAGAGAGGGTGTTCTGATTCTTGCCAGTCTGGAACCGGGCGGAGGCGTCCACGAAGAGGACCTTCCCGGATCGCTCCGGAGCCTTCTGCGCGCGGAAGATGAGCAGACAGACGGGGATGGAGGTGGAGTAGAAGAGGTTGTTCGGTAGGCCGATGACCGCTTCGAGGAGGTCCTTCTCGAGCAGGCACTGCCGGATGGCGCCTTCCTTGCCGCCGCGGAACAGCACGCCGTGCGGCATGACGACCCCGACTCGGCCGCCGTCGGGATTCATTGTGGCAATCATGTGCTGGATCCACGCGTAGTCGCCGTTCTTCGCCGGCGGGACGCCGCAGAAGGCGCGCCCGTAGGGGTCGTTGGCCCAGTCCCCTGCTCCCCAGTTCTGCAGGCTGAAGGGTGGGTTGGCGATAGTGACGTCGAGCTTGCGCAGCGTGGCGCCCTCGAGGAGCTTCGGTTCACGGAAGGTGTCGCCGCGCACGATGGTGAAGTCCTCGAGCCCGTGCAGGTAGAGGTTCATCTTCGCGATGGCGGCGGTGGTCAGGTTCACTTCCTGCCCGTACAGGGTCAGCGTCCGCGGGTCCCCGCCACCGGTGCGCACGGCGTTGACGGTCTCCACGAGCATCCCCGCAGAACCGCAGGCGGGGTCACCGACGGTCTCGCCCGGCTGCGGGTCGAGGAGACGCACGAGCAGGTGGACGACGTGGCGTGGGGTGAAGAACTCCCCGGCCTTCTTCCCTGAGGCTTCGGCGAACTCGCGCAGCAGGTACTCGTAGGCAGAGCCGAGCATGTCCCCTTCGACGTGCGCGGGGTCGAGCTGGACTTCATGGAAGGTGTCTAGCAGCGCGACCAAGGCGTTCTCGGGCAGGCGCTCCTTGTTGGCCCAGTTCACGTCGCCGAAGACCCCGACGAGGTCGGGGTTTGCTTGCTGGAGGCGGTGGAGGGAGGTGGCGAGCTTCGCGCCGATGTTCATGGCGGTCTCGCGCACGTCCTGCCAGGAGGCGCCGGCGGGGACGGCGAAGGGCTGGTAGTCGGCCTCGATGTCGTCGGTGAGGTCATCGCCCCAGTCCTCGACGGCGCGGGCGTGGTGGAAGTCGTGGTTGTCGCAGATCCATTTGAAGAACATCACCGGGAAGACGTAGGCCTTGAAGTCGCCCGGGTCCACGGGGCCGCGCAGCGCGTTCGCTGCCCGCCAAAGCGTGGCCTCCAGTTGCTGCTGGGTCATCTGCGTGGCTGTGCCAGCCTTGATCGTCACCGTGTTGCCTCTCCCCGTATGTAGTGGGATCACCGTACCGACCCAACTTTTGGCTAGCGCCCCCAGCGGCGTTGCACCTGACCAGATGACGAGCCGCAGTTCTCAGGCCGGCGGGTGCCTCGTCGGGGCAGCGTTGGCCAGGCGGATATCCGTGTGGCGGAGCAGCCGCTCGGCCCCCACTACTGTCAAATGTAGGCGAGGTGACAGCCAAGCTGGGGCCGGCAACCGGCGCGTCACCGTCGTGCATAGGGGGATTGCCGGTGGAGTGGCCGAGCCGGACGAGTGAGGGGGAATCACTCCCACGCCCAGAAGGCACGTCCCATGCTCACTGCACTCCAGCTCCCCATCCGCTTCGATCAGAACGTCCGTCTAGTCCCCCTCCCCACAGACTCGAACACTGCGTTGGAGGCCGTCCCCGGGCAGGTGCTGTGGGCCGACCTGTCAGCGACCGCGACTCCAGATCTGACGGCGGTACGCGCCGCGGGCAGGCACAGCAGGGTGATGGCAATGGTGCCGGCCATGCCTCTCGCAGCGTGGTGGGCCACCAACATCCCGGCTGCAGCACGGGTCGACTTCGTACGGGGCCGGCTCACCACCATCCGTGGACAGTGGATGCCATGGCTGTGCGCGGTCGTCACCTACAGTCCCGAAGGTCCCCAGATGGACGGACCCGTGACCGGCATGGTGACGGCCGCACGGCACCGCCGACGCCCGTCAAGCACCCCAGCAGCAGTCATCGCGCAATACTTCACTCAGAGTCTGCCTCCCGAGGTCTTCGCCATCGCGGAACCCTCCCTGAAGGCGTTCGTGTCGGGCTTGGAGCCTGCTACCGACACGCAGGCACGCTCGTACCTCTCGGCGCTGTCGGTCTTCTTGGCCAGCCCCGCGATCTGGGATCGTGTCTCCTCTCCGGACTTTCGCACGCTGCTGACTGGTGCGGCGATCGTCGCCGCGACTGACACCCTCGCCATGCTTCCGCAGTCCCGTCGCGCTACCCGCGAGACGCTGCGATCGGTGGCTCGTCGAGCCGACCTCCTGCCGCGACGCGACGGCACCGCTGGGCCGAAAGTTCCCTACGCCGACCGGTTCCTCGCTGCTGGGGTCATGGCTCCCTATCCGACCACCGCGCTCCTTCAGGCGCACACGCTGCGCACCGGCTGCTCTACCCTCAAGCTGCCGCTGGGCCGTACAATCGCCGATCTCAAGCGAACGCGAACGATTGACACACTCCCGCTGGGGACCGTCACATCCTGCGACGTCATCTTCCAGTTGGCGAACTCCACCCTGCCGAAGATGACGCCAGTGCCGACCGATCCCCCAGCGTCGAAGCCGACGCGCATGACCCGCAAGGAGCGTTTGGCGCGCAACCGCCGTGCCGATGCGCTCTCCATTGCGCTGCGCGCTCAGGCCCTCAACCCCGCGATTGCCCCGATCGACACCAGCGGCATGGACCCAGCGGTCGTCGCCAAGTGCCACGAGTATCTCCCCACTGTCCCGGAGTGCCTGGACCCGTGGATGCTCAACCGGGACGTCGCGATCCGACTCCTGCTGGGAGTCAAGGCACCCAACCTCAAGGGAGTGGGCTCCTACGGCGGTCAGCTTGCGCGCTTCATCGCGTGGTTCCACACCTGGGAAGGCCGCCCCGGTACGGAGACCAACACCCCGATCACCTACGACGAACTGATCCAGCCGTGGGTACCAGACTCCTTCGGTCGCTACGCAAACATCACCCCCGAAAGCGTGGCCACGTATCGTTCCGCCGTCCGCCGGGCCCTCGACTCCCTGCAGCCCCCCACGGTCACCGCCACGAAGGTCGCTTACCGCGCCGGGTCCGCTCCCTACCCGCCGGAGAAGATCGAGCGGCTCATCTTCCTCGCCGAGAACCAAGGCACCCCAGCACGTCGCACTGCGCTAGGAGTAGCCGTGGCCATGGGTGCCGGGGCTGGGCTGGGCGCTACTGACCTGAAGAACCTCACCCCGTCACACATCACCACTCGGGACGTCGACGGCACCCCCACGACATTCGTGACCGTGCCACGTGACGGGCGCACCGTGCCCGTGCGTCACCGCTTCGTCCCCCTGCTCAACTTGGCCCTTGCCGGGCACGCGCAACGAGGCAAGGGCAACGACGACCTACTGCTGGGCAAGTCACCCAAGCGCAACAACGCAGTAGGACACCTGACCAAGAACGTGTCCACGGCCACCGGGGACCCGATCGAGATCGACCAGACCCGCCTGCGCAACAGTTGGATCGTCGCCGGCATGTGCGCTGCTGTCTCCGTCGCCGATCTCATGGCGGCCGCCGGGATCACCACCCCACGCACCCTCGAGCTACTTCTGCCCTACTGCCCTCCTCCTAACGTTGACTCGGTCGCCGAAGTGCTGGCAGACCTGGCCGACGTGCCCACAGGAACCGGGCGACTTTCCAATCGTGGCGGCAAGCGCGGAGTCCGGCGGTGACCTACATCAGTCGCTCCGAGTTCGACCGCGCCGTCCTGCATGTCCGCGGCACCGGAGTACCTGCCACGCTCGAAGCGAAACTGGCCAGCCCGATGGGCGGACGGCCCCGGGACTTGTCTGTCGAGGTCCTCTTCGCGGGCATGCTGCTCTCGAGCACGCACAAGAAGAACCTGCTGCACACCAGCATCTACTCCGTGTTGGCCGGGCTTGCAGGCAACGTACGTCGGCACTATGGGATCGAGCACCTCAAGGTCTGGCAGGTGCGCTACCTCATCAGTGCCATCACAGACCTGTACGAGAACACACCTCTTCGTCGCCCTGAGATGTCCACCACCGAACGTTTTCGTCGTCGAAACCAATTGCAGGAACTCGTCGATTCCCTGGTCGGCCACACGATCAAGGACGTGCCCTCAACGGGCAGCTACGCCATCGACAACACCGCGATCGACACCACGGCTCGCCTACGAGGCCGCCGAAAAGACTTCAACCAGCACGTCACCACCATTCACGCCAAGAAGCCACTGCACGACGTCGACGCTCGCACGGGGTACCGCACCGAGACGTACGCCAACCGCACCCACTGGGTCTACGGCTACCAGATGGGAGCCTTATCCCGGGTCGCGCCCGAGGATGCACCGGGGTCGGTCCCCCACCTCATCGACCGCATCTTCCTCGTACCCGGTAACGAAGCCGGCCTCCCCGAAACGGTGGAAGCCTTGGACTCGCTCAGAGAGTCCGGTGCACCGGTGCGCGAAGTGCTCGTAGACAAGGGGTACTCACAGGCCGCCTTCGATGACTTCAGCGGGCCCATGCACGAGCGCAACATTGACATCGTCATGGACCTCAAGAAGGACCAACACACGGTCGTACCGAACGACGATATCGGCTACCTCATCCTGGACGGCCAAGCCTTCTGCCCGACCCTGCCGCCCCGACTCCGGAACCTGCACCTGGTTGAGGACCTCACTGCCAAGAACCCTGAGGGGCGCACCCACATCACTGCGGAAGAACAGCAAGCTTGGGATGAGCGCGCAGCGGCACGTAAGGAGTTCATGCAACTCATCGCTGAGCGAAACACCTACCGGCTCGAGAGCAAGGGGCCCGCCCGTAACCGCAAAGGCATTAGATACGTCTGCCCAGTCACCACCGGTCGTCTCGACGTCTCGACACACCCGGCACCCCACCTCCGCAAGGAGTGCTGCAGGAAGTCCATCACAATCCCGTTCTCGGTTCATGGAAAGCTCCGGCAGAAGCACGTGTGGGGAACCCGAGAGTGGTTCAGGTCCTACGCTCGCCGCACCGCTGTCGAGCGCTTCTTCGGCAACATCAAGGGACTGACCGGGATCATGCGCGCTGGATGGACTCTTCAGGTTGGCCTCGTCAAGTTGCAGTTGATGACCGCCATCACCGTAATGGCCCACAACCTCAAGACCCTGCTGAGATGGACCAAGGCGCACGGCGCCAACGGCAGCTTCATCGCAGCTATCGAAGTTGCCGAAGTCGAGATCATTGACCCCAGTCCGGGCATCGACCCCGCAAGCCTGCCGGAGCATCTCCAGCCTGCCTGATCCGCCCCAGGACGCACCCTGGGGCTAACACAGCGAACAATCCAATAGCTTCACCCACGACCCCGGAGGCCCGCATGCCTCGCGGGTCACACGTCGTACACCTGCGACACCAACTCAAGCCTCGTCCACACCGGATGGGGCTCTTCTCGTTCTATTTCCCCGCGGGTACCGACCAGACCCCCGAGATTCGACGAAACCTCGGTCAGATTTCGATCTGGCCGAGGTTTCGTGAACCGAAGCCCACAAGTTTCGTGAACTCCTCACGTGTGTCCGAGGGGGGACTTGAACCCCCATGTCCTAATACGGACACTAGCACCTCAAGCTAGCGCGTCTGCCAATTCCGCCACCCGGACGAGTGGTGCTGACCGGTGGTGGGGTCACCGGGGCAACGACGTGAAACTTTACACGGCGATCCGCCGGGGATGAAATCCGGGGCCGAGCGCGGGCAGACCCCCGGCCTCTCCTCGACCGACTCGGACGAACCTCCTAGGGTCGAGAGCATGGACTTCACGCGACCGACCGCACCAGCCCCCTACGAGATGCTCCCCGCCACGGCCACCTTCGAGGTCACCAGCGAGGACTTCACCGACGGCGCGAGCCTGCCGGACGCGCAGATCGCCGCCGGCGGCAACCGCAGCCCCCAGCTGTCGTGGTCAGGCGCTCCGGAGGGCACCAAGAGCTTCGCTGTCTCGTGCTTCGACCCGGACGCCCCGACCCCGGCAGGCTTCTGGCACTGGACCGTGGTCGACCTGCCGGCGGACACCACCTCGCTCCCGGCGGGTGCCGGCGCCGAGGGTGGCGCAGGCCTCCCCCAGGGTGCCTTCATGACCACGACGGACAACGGCACGCAGGACTTCGGCGGGGCAGCCCCGCCGGAGGGCGACATGGTCCACCGCTACGTCTTCGCCGTGCACGCGCTGGACACCGAGCCGGGTGGCCTGGGCATCGACGGCAGCGTCAGTTGCACGGTGGCGGCCTTCACCTACCTCGGCCACACGCTCGGCCGGGCAGTCATCACGGGGACGTACCAGGCCTGACCTGCGTCAGCGCACCCGCAACTCCCACGCGGCCACGGCCCCCGCCGCCGCGACGTTGAGCGAGTCGACGACCCCGGTCATCGGGATCGTCACGGTCAGGTCGACGCGGCCGAGGGTGCGACGGGCCAGGCCGTCGCCCTCGGTCCCCAGGACGAGCGCCAGTCGCTCGGGCGGATCGGCCGAGAGCTCGTCGAGCCCGATCGCGTCGGGTGCCAGCGCCAGCGCCGCGACCGTGAAGCCTGCCGCGCGCAGGTGCTCGACACCGTCGGGCCAGGCCTCGATCCGCGTCCACGGGACCTGGAAGACCGTGCCCATGGACACCCTGATGGCGCGCCGGTAGAGCGGGTCGGCGCACCGCGGTGTCACGAGCACCGCATCGGTGCCCAGAGCGGCGGCCGAACGGAAGACGGCGCCGACATTGGTGTGGTCGACGACGTCCTCGATGACCAGGACGCGTCGCGCGCCGTCGAGCACCTCGACGAGCGAAGGGAGTTGCGGCCGGTGCATCGACGCCAGCGCCCCGCGGTGGAGGTTGTACCCGGTGATCCCCTCGATGACCTCCGCCGTCCCGGTGTAGACCGGGACCCCCTTCGCCTCGGCCTCCTCGACGATGTCGGCGAGGTCGACCAACCACCGCTCACCCATGAGGAAGGCACGCGGCTCGTGGCCGGTGGCCAGGGCGCGGCGGATGACCTTCTCGCTCTCGGCGAGGTAGAGGCCGCCGGCCGGTTCGAGGAGACGGCGCATCCGCACGTCGGTGAGGCCGACGAAGTCGCGCAGACGCTCGTCGCCGGGGTCGGTGATGGTGATCGGCACGGGAGCAGGCTAGAGCAGCGTGCGGGTGATGACGCCGAGGCTGGCCACGACGCAGAAGGTGAGCACGACCCGTCGCAGGACCCTGGCGTCCAGTCGTGAGCGCACCGGACCGGCAGCCAGGTGCCCAGCGACGACGAAGGGCCACCACGTCAGCCCGGCCTGCAGCTGCTCGGTGCTGACCTGCCCGGCCAGGGCCAGACCCACGAGGCTGACGCCGGTGCCTCCGATGAAGAACACAGCCAGGGTGGAGCGCAGCCGGTGCGGGGGCTCGTGCTGCATCGCCAGGGCCATGAAGGGCCCACCGATCGAGGCGGCCGTGCCGGACACACCGCTGATCGCGCCGGCAGCCAGCATGCTGCCCCGGGTGGGACGCACATCCACGGCCCGCACCGAGACGGCCACCGTGATCAGGATGAGCACCCCGACGATCAAGGCGATGGCATCGGCCGAGGTCGCGGCCACGATCAGCACGCCGAAGGGCGTGGCGAGCAATCGGGCCACCAACGACCACCCAAGGGGACGCCAACTCACCTCGCGGGGTCCGCTGGCGAGCTGCACGCACGGCAGGAAGATCGCGCAGACCATCAGCGACACCGGCATCAGCTGCGGCTCGACCACGACGATCACGGGCGCCGAGACGACCGCGATACCGAAGCCGATGGAGGACTGGACGAAGGCCCCGAGCCCGACGGCCAGGCCGAGGGCGAGAATGGTCGGGTCGAGCCAGGCGGTCACGGGAAGAGGACGAACTTGACCAGGCCGACCACGCCGACGACGACGATCACGGCGCGCAGGGCATTGGGGTGCAGTCGGCGGCCGAATCGGGCGCCAAGGCCGCCACCGATGATCGCGCCGATGGCGACCAGTCCGGCGATCCGCCAGTCGACGAGGTCGGGCTCGACGATGATGAAGACGAGGGACGAGACGGCGTTGGCGATCGTGGCCAGGACGTTCTTCAGCCCGTTGAGCGCCTGGAGACGCTCGGTCGACAGCGCCGAGAGCAGACCGATGAGGATGACGCCCTGGGCCGCACCGAAGTAGCCGCCGTAGACACCAGCGAGCAAGACACCCGCCATGAGGGCCACCACGCGCCACGCGGGGATCTCCGCGCCCTCCCGGTGTCGGCGCTTTGACCACGCCGACAGCCGCGGGCCGAGGACCACCAGCAGGATGCCCAGGGCGATGAGTGCGGGCACGATGGCGGCGAAGGCCGCTGCCGGCAGAACGAGCAGGAGCAGTGCGCCGATGATCGCGCCGATGATCGACATCGGGACCAGTTGGAGGACCTTGCGACCCAGGCCCTTCATCTCCGGCAGGTATCCGATGGTGCCGCTGATCCCACCGGCGACCAGACCGATCGAGTTGGAGATGTTCGCCGTGAGCGGCGGCACACCCAGCACGAGCAGTGTCGGGAAGGTCACGAGCGTTCCCGACCCGACGAGGGTGTTGATCCCGCCGGCCCACAGGGCAGCGAGGACCACCGCACCGATCTCCAGCCAGGACACCCGGTCACCCTAGACGGCGCCGGGCACGGGCGCGGACCGGGTTCGGTGGACGGCCCGGCGAGTGATCCGGCAGGTCAGACCCGCGCGCGGGAGGACCAGCGCTGCCCGTGCTGCTCCAGCGCGAGGTCGAGGCCGAAGGTCTCGGAGAGGTTGGCCTCGGTCAGCGTCAGCTCGATCGGCCCCTGGGCCACGACGTGTCCCTCGCGCAGCAGCAGCACGTCGGTGAAGTTCGGCGGAATCTCTTCCACGTGGTGGGTCACCATGACCACGGCAGGGGCCTCGAGGTCGGCGGCGATCTCGCCGAGTCGGCCGACGAGGTCCTCGCGACCGCCGAGGTCCAGCCCGGCCGTGGGCTCGTCGAGGAGCATCAGCTCCGGATCGGTCATCAGGGCCCGCGCGATCTGCACCCGCTTGCGCTCACCCTCCGAGAGGGTCCCGAAGGCGCGCTGGCCCAGGTGGGCGACCCCGAGCGCGTCGAGCAGATCTCGGGCCCGCCCGTGGTCGAGGTCCTCATAGGTCTCCCGCCACCGACCCACAACCCCCCAGGACGCGGTGACGACGACGTCCTCGACCTTCTCCCCGTTCGGGATCCGCTCTGCGAGCACTGCCGAGGACAGGCCGATCCGCGGGCGCAGGTCGAAGACGTCGACGGCGCCGAGGACCTCGCCGAGGATGCCGACGACCCCGCTCGTGGGGTGCATGCGGGCGGCGGCAAGCTGCAGGAGCGTGGTCTTCCCGGCACCGTTGGGGCCGAGGACCACCCAGCGCTGCCCCTCCTCGACCTCCCAGTCGACGTCATCGAGCAGCGTGGTGTCGCCGCGCACCACGGTGGCACCGGCGAGGGCGAGGACATCACTCATGCCCCCGACCCTAACCGCCGGTCCCTATCATCGGTGAGATGCACGAACTGCCTGCCTCCGTCCGTGTCGCCCTGTGGTCCACCCATGCCTGGGCCGCGGACACGGGAGTTCCCGGTGCCCTCGCTCGGGCGCTGCCGGACGTCGGTCAAACGCAGGACCTGCAGGAGCAGCTGCGACTGTGGCGCGACCTCGGCGAAGCGGCCGTGCTCGTCGCCCTCCCCGGTCCCGGCCACACAGCCGGCCTGCCCCGGTGCGGTCCCGTCGCCACCCAGGCGGCGGTCGAGGCGGGCGAGGCCCTCTTCGTCCCGGGCCTGGGCGGGATGCTCGTCCCGGAGCACTCGTCATACGGCTCGGCGGGCGCCACCGCCCACCGGATCGACTGGGTCGCCCACGACTGCGACCCGGTCCCGGTCCACCGGATCGAGGCGCTCGACCACTCCCAGCTCGAGCGTCACCTGCGCCGGCGCCTGCTCGCCGCCGTCGACGACCTCGAGGACATCGGCGGTCGCCCCTGGTCGAGCGATCTCGCCCACGACCTCGTCGACGACCGACTCGGGGCCGACTGGGCACTGCCGCCGCAGCTACCCGACCGGGCGCGCCGGGTCATCGGGATGGCCGCGACCCTCTCGGTCGCCGCAACGGTCGGCCTGGAGAACTCCGGCACGCTCTCCGCTGCCCACGAGCACACGAGGGCGAGCGCCCTGCGCGCTCTGCACCGCGATGCAGAGGAGGCACTCGCCGAGGCGACGAATGCCGCCTGCGCCACCCTCGCCGGCTGGGTGCCCGCGCGGTGACGGGCCGTCAGGAGTCGCTGAGCACGCCGGCGTAGACCTCCATGGTCCGCTCGCCGATGCTGGCCCACGAGAACTGCTCCACGGCGCGCTCGCGCCCTGCCGCACCTCGTGCGGCGGCACGCCGGGGATCCGTCAGCGCGTCGGTGAGGGCCTGCGCCAGGTCGCGCTCGAAGCGCGCCCGGTCGACGGGGAGGCCCGTCCCGTCCTGCACCTGCTCGATCGGCACCAACCACCCGGTGTCGCCGTCGACGACGACCTCGGGGATCCCGCCGGTGGCAGTGGCGACGACGGGCAGTCCGCACGCCATGGCCTCGAGGTTGACGATGCCCAGCGGCTCGTAGACGGACGGGCAGGCGAAGACCGTGGCCGAGGTGAGCAGGGCGATGACCTCGTGACGGGGCAGCATCTGCGGGATCCACACGACCCCGTCACGCTGCCGGTGCAGCTGCGCGATGAGCGCCTCGACCTCGGCGAGCAGCTCCGGGGTGTCCGGCGCCCCCGCGCACAGGACGAGTTGGACGTCCGCGGGCAGGTCCTTGGCCGCTCGCAGCAGGTGGGGCAGGCCCTTCTGCCGGGTGATCCTCCCGACGAAGACCACCGCCGGCCGGTCCGGGTCGACCCCGTGCCGACGCACGACGTCAAGGTCCTCACCCGGCTGCCACAGCTGCGAGTCGATCCCGTTGTGCACCACGTGCACCCGTGACGGGTCGACGTCGGGGTAGCTGCGCAGGATGTCCGCACGCATCCCCGCACTGACCGCGATGACCGCAGCCGCCCCCTCGTAGGCGGTGCGCTCCACCCACGAGGAGAGGCGGTACCCACCGCCGAGCTGCTCGGCCTTCCAGGGCCGCAACGGCTCGAGGCTGTGCGCGGAGACGATGTGCGGCAGGCCGTGCAGGAGCGAGGCGGTGTGGCCGGCGAAGTTGGCGTACCAGGTGTGGCTGTGCACCAGGTCCGCACCCTCGCAGTCCGCAGCCATCGCGAGGTCGACACCCATCGTCGTCAGCGCGGGGTTCGCCCCGGCCAGGGTGTCCGGCTCGAGGTAGGCGGTCGTCCCCCCTTCGTCCCGGGGGTCGCCGAAGCAGCGCACGCGCACGTCCGTGTCACCACGCTCGCGCAGCGCCCGGCTCAGCTCTGCCACGTGGACCCCGGCACCGCCGTAGATCGCCGGGGGGTATTCCTTGGTCAGGATGTCGACGCGCACCCGCCCAGCGTAGGCCGCGACCGACTACATTCGTCAGCAGAACGAAGGCGCCGCCCTTGGGTCCCGGGGTGGTGCGAGCGCCAGGGAGCCACGAAGGGAGTGCCCGATGCCCGGTGGAAAGCAACCGAAGGTCCTCGCCATCGTCCTCGCCGGCGGTGAGGGCAAGCGGCTGATGCCGCTCACGGCCGACCGAGCGAAGCCGGCGGTCCCCTTCGGCGGGATCTACCGCCTCGTGGACTTCGCCCTGAGCAACGTCGTCAACTCCGGCTACGCGAAGATCATCGTCCTCACCCAGTACAAGTCGCACAGCCTCGACCGGCACGTCAGCCAGGCCTGGCGTCTGGCCTCGCCACTGGGCCACTACGTCGCCCCGGTGCCGGCACAGCAGCGCCGCGGCAAGAGCTGGTACATGGGCAGCGCGGATGCGATCTACCAGTCCTTCAACGCGATCGTCGACGAGCGTCCCGACCTCGTCGTCGTGGTCGGCGCCGACCACGTCTACCGGATGGACTTCTCCCAGATGGTCGCCCAGCACCTGCAGACGGGCGCCGACTGCACCGTCGCCGCGATCCGCCAACCGATCGGCACGGCCGACCAGTTCGGTGTCATGGAGGTCGGGCAGGACGCGCGGCGCATCACCGCCTTCCGGGAGAAGCCGAGCGATCCGCAGGGCCTACCCGATGCCCCGCACGAGGTCTTCGCATCGATGGGCAACTACGTCTTCACCACCGAGGCGCTGATGGACGCCATCCGAGCCGATGCGGCGTCCTGCGACAGCTCGCACGACATGGGCGGCGACATCGTGCCCTCCTTCGTGTCCACGGGTAGTGCCTATGCCTACGACTTCGCCGACAACACCGTCCCCGGGTCCAACGAGCGCGACCGCGGCTACTGGCGGGACGTGGGCACGATGGACAGCTACTTCGACGCGCACATGGATCTGACCTCGATCCTGCCGGTGTTCAACCTCTACAACTACGACTGGCCGATCAACACCCATCAGGGTGCCTATCCCCCGGCGAAATTCGTCCACGCGGACGGTGAACGTGCCGGCGGTGCGACCAACTCGATCGTCTCCCCCGGCGTCGTCGTCTCCGGCGGGCACGTGGACAACTCGGTCCTCTCCCCCGGCGTCTTCGTGCACTCCTACAGCCGGGTCAGCGACAGCGTGCTCCTCGACGGTGTCGACATCGGTCGGCACGCCGAGCTGGACCGGGTCATCGTCGACAAGGGGGTGTCGGTGCCCGCGGGGATGCGGCTGGGCGTCGACCACGACGAGGACCGAGTGCGTGGCCTGCACGTGACTGCATCAGGGATCACAGTGGTGGGCAAGGGACACGTCTTCGACGAGACCTAGACTTGCCGACATGTGTGCACTTCCCGGCGAGGGCCCGATCCTCGTCGTCCTGGACGTCGACTCCACCCTCATCCAGGACGAGGTCATCGAGCTGATCGCCGACCACGCAGGCACCCGCGAGGAGGTCGCGGCCGTCACCGAGGCCGCCATGCGCGGCGAGCTCGATTTCACGGGGAGCCTGCACGCCCGGGTCGCGACCCTGGCGGGCCTGCCGGTGCAGGTCCTCGAGCAGGTCCGTGCCGCAGTGCGCCTCACCCCCGGTGCCCGCACCCTGGTCACGACGCTGACCGAGGCCGGTCACGTCGTGGGGATCGTCAGCGGGGGCTTCATCGAGGTCGTCGGCCCGCTCGCTGAACAGCTGGGCATCGAGACCCTGCGCGCCAACGCCCTCGAGGTCGTCGACGGCCACCTCACCGGGGCCGTGCTCGGTGAGGTCGTCGACCCGGGCACCAAGGCCGATTTCCTCACCCGCCTCGCCGCCGCCGCGGGCGTCGACATGGACCGCACGGTCGCGGTCGGCGACGGCGCGAACGACCTGCAGATGATGGCCGCCGCGCAGCTGGGTGTCGCCTTCTGCGCCAAGCACACCGTGCGTGAGTACGCCGACGTCGCCATCGACGAGCGCGACCTGCGGCATGTCCTCGACCTGCTTGGGATAGAACCCGTGCCGCAGGGTGACGACGAAGGCGGCCACCCGCTGAGGTGACGAATTGGTCGGAGCGAGAGGGATGGTGGCTCTGCTCGGGCCGTGGCTTCGAGGCTCCTTCGTCGCGCCTCAGCCAGCGTGGGCTCAGAGACCCATCGCGTGCACGCCGCCATCGACGTGCAGGATCTCGCCCGTCGTCGCGGGGAACCAGTCGGAGAGCAGCATGGTGCACGCCTTGGCGGTGGGCACCGGGTCGCCGACGTCCCAGCCGAGCGGCGCGCGGTCGTCCCAGTTCTCCTCGAACTGCTCGAAGCCCGGGATCGACTTCGCGGCAGTGGTCTTGATCGGGCCGGCGGCGACGAGGTTGCAACGCACGCCCTTCGGACCCAGGTCCCGGGCGAGGTAGCGGTTGGTCGACTCGAAGGCCGCCTTGGCCACGCCCATCCAGTCGTAGACCGGCCACGCGTAGGACGCGTCGAAGGTCAGGCCGACGACTGACCCGCCATCTGCCATCCGCGGCAGCGCGGCGACGGCGAGGGCCTTGAGGGAGAAGGCCGAGACGTGGATCGCGGTCGAGACGTCCTCCCAGCCGGCCTCGAGGAAGTTGAAGGCACCCTCGGGCGCGAAGCCGATCGAGTGCAGGACCCCGTCGAGCGTCTCGGCATGCTCACCGATGCGGTCGGCCAGGGCGGCGAGGTCCTCCTCGTTGGTGACGTCGAGCTCGACGACCGGCGCCTGGACCGGGAGGCGCTTGGCGATGGTCCTGGTGATCTTGCTGGTGCGCCCGAAGCTGGTGAGGATGACCCGGGCACCCTGCTCCTGCGCGAGCTTGGCGACGTGGAAGGCGATGGAGGACTCCATGAGGACGCCCGTGATGAGGAAGGTCTTGCCGGTCAGCATCTGCTGCCTTTCGTCAGGTGGGTGTGTTGTGGCGAGCGGTGGCCCATTCAGTGCCCCATACCCAGACCGCCGTCGACGGGGATGACGGCCCCCGAGACGTAGCCGGCGTCGTCGGAGGCGAGGAAGGAGACCGCACCGGCGACCTCGTCGGCCTGCCCGTATCGCTTGGCCGGGATGGCGGCCTGGTACTCGGAGCGGGTCTTCTCGGGCAGCTCTGCCGTCATGTCGGTCTCGATGAAGCCCGGCGCGACGACGTTGGCCGTGATGCCCCGCGCACCGAGCTCGCGCGTCATCGACCGGGCGATCCCGACCAGACCCGACTTCGATGCCGCGTAGTTCGCCTGGCCCGGTGAGCCGTAGAGCCCGACCACGCTCGAGAGCAGGATGACCCTCCCGAAGCGCGCCTTGACCATGGCGGTCGAGGCGCGGCGCACGCAGCGGAAGGTGCCGTGCAGGTTGGTGTCGACGACCGAGGAGAAGTCGTCGTCGGACATGCGCATCAGCAGGGTGTCCTTGGTGATCCCCGCGTTGGCGACGAGCACCTCGACGTCGCCTCCGAGCCGCTCCTTGGCCTCGGCGAAGGCCGAGTCCACCGAGTCGCTGTCGGTGATCTCGCAGGACACGACCTGCAGGCCGTCGACGGGTTCGCCGGACCGGGAGGTCACGACGACCTGATGCCCGTCGGACTGCATCCGTCGGGCAATGGCCTCGCCGATCCCCCGGTTGCCCCCGGTCACGAGCACGCGGCGTGCTGTCATCGCCTCTCCTCACGTCGATCTTCTGCTGGACGGATGTGGGTCACATCACCACGGGAATGACGCTAGAGCACTACCGGCCGGTAGACCCAAACGAACCCCGGGGCCACGGGGGCGCGCGCAGGGTCCGGGCGTATCCTCGAAGACGTGCAACACTCCATCGTCCCGTCGGTCACGACCGCTCCGGTCACGCTCCAGGAGGAGCAGTCCGGACGGATGCGGCAGTACCTGTGGACGATGGCCCTGCGGACCGCCTGCTTCATCGGCGCCTACTTCTTCGAGGGATGGCTGCGCTGGACCTGCGTCGCCCTCGCGGTGGTGCTCCCGTATGTCGCCGTCGTGCTCGTCAACGCCGTCCGGCCGCGGGGCGTCAACGCGATCGACACCCCCGCCGGGCAGCACGAGCACAAGCAGCTGGGGTCACGATGAACGAGGACCTGGTGTGCAGCCGCAAGGCGTGCCGGGAGACCGCCACCCGCGCGGTGCTGTGGCGCAACCCCCGCATCCACGACGAGTCCCGCCAGAAGGTGTGGCTCGCCTGCGACGAGCACGAGCACGTGCTGCGCGACCACCTGTCCGTCCGCGGCTTCCCGGTCCGGACCTGCGGGATCGACGAGATCCCGGCTGACGCCGGCTGATGCTGCGCCTGCTGTGGACCCCGAGATGGCTCGGGTGGCTCGCCCTCGCCGTCCTGGCCGCCCTGGTGTGCACGTGGCTCGGTCAGTGGCAGTGGTCCCGGTACGAGGACAAGGCCGCCCGGGCCGACCGGATCGAGGCCCACTACGGGGCCGATCCCGTGCCCGTCACCGACGTGCTCACCGAGCAGTCGCTGCCCACCGAACGCCAGTGGACGAAGGTCACGGCCACCGGCGAGTACCTGCCCGAGGAGCAGCTGCTCGTGCGCAACCGCCCGCTCGAGGGCACCTACGGGTACGAGGTGCTCGTCCCCCTTCGCCTGGCTGACGGTCAGCGGCTGGTGGTCGACCGGGGCTGGGTGATCAACAGTCCGAAGGGGGCCGACGTCGCCCCCGAGGTCCCGCCACCGCCGCAGGGTACGGTCACGGTCACCGGCTGGGCGTTGCCGAGTGAGCCGGACCTGGGGCGGGACATGCCCGCCGGGCAGATCGCCAGCGTCCACCTGCCAGAGGTCGCCCAGCGGGTCGGTGGGCCGGTCCTGGGCGGATACGTCTCCTTGGAGTCCGAGGATCCGTCGGTGACCCGTCCCGCGCCGCTTGAGGTGCCGGACACCGGCACCGGACCGCACATGGCCTACGCCATCCAGTGGTGGCTCGTCGGCCCGGCCGCCTTCATCTTCTACGGCATGGCGCTGCGCCGGGAGGCGGAGTCGGACACGGGCCGGGCCCCCCGCGAGAAGAAGGTGCGCATCTGGGACGAGGAGGACGGCTGATCCGTCAGCCGATCTCGATGCTGTCCTGCTCCGGCGCCATCGAGGTGGCGACCGGCCCGTCGTACTGCGTCGCGTAGAGCGTCGCGTAGAGGCCGCCCTGCGCGAGGAGGTGCTGGTGGGTCCCCCGCTCGACGACCCGTCCCTGGTCGACGACGAGGATCTGGTCTGCCGCGCGGATCGTCGACAGCCGGTGGGCGATGACGATCGCGGTGCGCCCCTCGAGCGCGGAGTCCAGGGCGCGCTGGACGGCCATCTCCGACTCGCTGTCCAGGTGGGCGGTCGCCTCATCGAGGATGAGCACGCCCGGGGACTTCAGCAGCAGTCGCGCGATGGCGAAGCGCTGCTTCTCCCCACCGGAGAGACGGTGCCCACGATCGCCGACGACGGTGTCGAGCCCGGACGGTAGTGCCGCGACGAGCGGGAGGACCTGGGCGGCGTCGAGTGCAGCCATCATCTCCTCCTCGGTGGCATCGGGTCGGGCATAGGCGAGGTTGCTGCGGATGGTGTCGTGGAAGAGGTGCGCCTCCTGGGTGACCATGCCGACGGTGTCCCCGACGGACTCGAGCGTCGCGTCCTGCAGGTCCACTCCCCCGATGCGCACGGCGCCGCTGGTCGGGTCGTAGAAGCGGGTGACCAGCGAGGTGATGGTGCTCTTGCCGGCGCCGCTCGGGCCCACGAGCGCGATGAGCTGTCCGGGTTCCGCCCGCAGGTCCACGCCCCGCAGGACCGGCTCGCCGCCACCGCGGTCCCCCGTCCTGCCGCCATCGAGGGAGAGCAGCGAGATCTCATCGGCCCCGGGGTAGGTGAAGTGCACGTCGTCCAGCTCCACCGACAGTGCCTCGCCCTGCGGGAGGGGCCGGGCGTCTGGCTTCTCGGTGATGCTCGAGGGCATGTCGAGCAGCTCGAAGAGGCGGGCGAAGGAGACGAGCGTGGTGAGGATGTCGACGTGGACGTTGGAGATCGCGGTCAGCGGCCCGTAGAGACGTGCCAGCAGGGCGGCCAGCGCCAGCAGCGTCCCGACGGTCATCGTGCCCTCGACCGCCATGATGCCGCCGAAGCCGTAGACCATCGCGGTCGCCAGCGAGGCCAGCGCGGTGATGGTGACGAAGAAGACGGCCCGGTTGACGGCGATCCGCACGCCGATGTCCCGCACCCGCGCGGCGCGCAGGTCGTACTCGGCCACCTCGCGCGAGGGTCGACCGAAGATCTTCACCAGCAGGGCCCCGGCGACGTTGAAGCGCTCGGTCATCTGGGTGCCCAGCTCGGCGTTGAGGTTCATCTGCTCGCCGGAGAGGGACGCCAGCCGCCGCCCCATCAGCTTGGCGGGGAGGATGAAGAAGGGGACGAGCACCAGGGCGGCGAGCGTCAGCTGCCAGGAGAGGGAGAACATCGCGACGAGGATGAGGACGAGCGAGATGACGTTGCTCACCACGGAGGAGAGCACCGTGGTGAAGGCCTGCTGCGCGCCGATGACGTCGTTGTTGAGCCGACTGACCAGTGCGCCGGTCTGGGCCCGGGTGAAGAAGGCGATCGGTTGGTGCAGGACGTGCTCGAAGACCTCGGTGCGCATGTGGTGGATCAGGCCCTCGCCGATGCGCGCCGAGAGCCAGCGTTGCACGAGTGTGGTCACGGCCTCGACGATCGCGATGGCGGCGACGAGCAGCGAGAGGGTGATGACCACCTGACGGTCCTCGGGGATCACCCCGTCGTCGATGAGACGCTGCAGCAGCAGCGGGACGGCGACGACCGTGACAGATCCTAGCGAGACCAGGACGAGGAAGGCGAGGATCGTGCGCGTGAACGGCTTCGCGTAGCGCAGCACCCGACGGGCGGTGCCCGGCGGCAGCGGGGTCGAGGTCACCTCGTCCCCGCGGCTCATGGAGCGCATGAGACCCCACGCGTTGTTCATCGACATCCTTCTGCGTCCTCCTGCCGTCGGCTGCTCCCGAGAGGGTCAACCGTGGGCGGGCGTGGGAGATTCCCCCGGTGCCTTGTGCTCAGGTCAGGACGCGCTGCAGGACGAGGTCGGCGACCGCCCGGGTTTCGGCCAGCCCACCCCGGACGAAGGGGGATCCCCCTTCGTCGGCGTAGGCGGCCACCTTGTCGTGGAGGACGCCCTCGGCGAGGACGAGCGGCACCACGGTGCGACCGACCGCCGCACCCAGCCGGGGCGCATTGAGGGTGGTCGTCGCCCACGTGGGGCGGGCGCCGGTGGCGACGAGGCGGGACAGGCTCGCCGCCGCCTCACCGGAGCTGGATCCTCCGGCGACGAGCAGGGTCGGCGCCCCCGGGTCGTGCCCTGCCCCCCGGATGCGCTCCTCGACCGCGGCCAGCAGCAGGTCGTGCCCACCCAGCGCTGCCGCCGAACGGACGCTCGCACCGAGGGAGGCGAGGTGGCGGGCAGCCGCCGGGACATCGACCCGTGCGTGGAACGCCGGCGTGATGAGCATCGGCACGAGGGTCACCTGACCCGAGAGCCACCGTCCCAGCTCGGCCGGGCTCGGAGCGTCGTGCTCGATGTAGGCGAGCACGGTCGGGCCGTGACCGGCCGCGAGGAGAGGGCCGCAGACACGCTCGCGCAGCCGCTCGAGGGCGCGTGCGTGCCGGGCGTCCGGAGAGCCGTGGGCGAGCAGGACGGTGGTCATGCCTGCCCGCTCACGTGTGCAACCCGCACTCCGTCTTGTCCTGCCCCGACCAGCGACCGGAGCGCGGGTCCTCGCCCTCGGCGACCGGCCGGGTGCACGGGGCGCACCCGATCGAGGTGTAGCCACTGCGGCGAAGGGGGTTCAGGAGAACCGCCTCCTGCGTGGCGAAGCGCTCGACGTCGTCGTGGCTCCACCCCGCGAGGGGGTTGATCTTGACCATCCCGCGCCGCTCGTCCCAGCCCACGACATCGATGTCGGTCCGCGTCGGCGCGTCCTCACGGCGCATGCCGGTCACCCACGCGTCCCGGTCGGCCAGGGCACGGTTGAGCGGCTCGACCTTGCGCATGGCACAGCAGAGGTTCGGGTCCCGGTCGTGCAGGTTCGGCCCGTGCTCGGCGTCCTGCTCGCTGACGCTGAGCCGCGGCAGGATCGTGCGGATGCGCAGGGGCAGCATCGCGTCCATCGCGTCGCGGGTCCCCAACGTCTCGACGAAGTGGTACCCGGTGTCGAGGAAGAACACGTCCGTGTCGGTCAGCGTCGTACCGACGAGGTGGACGAGGACCTCGTCACCCATCGAGCTGGCGACGGTCAGGCCGGCGCCGAAGGCCCCATCCGCCCATGTGAGCGCACGACGAGCCAGTTCCACCCTCCCCTCGTAGGTGCCCGACAGCTCGTCCGCCAGGTCGCCGAGAAGAGATGTGCCCTGCGCGGCGAGATGCCGCAGGTCGGTGGGCGCCGTCGTGCTCACCGCAGGTCGTCCTCGTCGGCCCGGCGTGCCCAGGTGTGGAAGGACTCCCCGGGCTCGCGCTGGTCGAGGTAGGTCCGGGCGAGCCGCTCGATGTAGTCCGGCAGGTCGTCGGCGGCGACCTTCAGCGCGCGGGTCTTGCGGCCCAGCTCTGAGTCCTCGGCCAGAGACCCACCCAGGATCACCTGGAAGACCTCCCGGAACGACCCGTCGGCCAGCTTCTCGAGCATGCCCTTCAGGCCGACGTCCCCGACCTGGCTGCGCGCGCAGGCATTGGGGCATCCGTTGATGTGGATGCTGAAGGGGATGTCGATGTGCGGAAGACGCTTCTCCAGCTCCTCGACGGTCCAGCGCGCGCGGTTCTTGGTGTCGGTGAGGGCGAGCTTGCAGTACTCCAGACCGGTGCAGGCGAGGACGTTGCGACGCCACTCGCTCGGCAAGGCCTCGAGACCGATCTCCTTCAGGTCCGCCACGAGGCGCTCCGCCCGGTCGGGCGGGACGTCGAGGACGAGGATCTTCTGGTGTGGGGTGAGGCGCACGCGCTCGCTCCCGACACCCTCGGCCAGATCGGCGAGGGCCTCGAGACCGTCCGCGCCGATGCGGCCCCCGATGGTCGTCGTGCCGACCCAGACGTTGCCGTCCTTCTGCTCGTGGACGCCCACGTGGTCGCGGCGGGTACCGGCCGGCACGCTCGCAGCGGGCCCGTCCTGGAGTCGATGACCCAGGTACTCGGTCTCGAGCACCTCGCGGAACGTCGAGGGGCCCCAGGACTGGACGAGGAACTTCAGCCGGGCCTTGTTGCGCAGCCGGCGGAAGCCGTGGTCGCGGAAGATCGAGGTGACCCCGTGCCAGACCCGGGGGACGTCCTCGAGCGGCACCCAGACGCCCAGTCGCTCGGCGAGGATCGGCTTGACCGACAACCCCCCACCGACCCAGACGTCGAAACCCGGGCCGAGTTCGGGGTGGACGACGCCGACGAAGGAGATGTCGTTGATCTCGTGGGCGACGTCGTGGCGGGGCGAGCCGGAGATCGCGGTCTTGTACTTGCGCGGCAGGTTGGAGAAGTCGGGGTGGCCGATCCAGCGGCGACGGATCTCCGCCACGGCCGGGGTGCCGTCGATGATCTCGTCCTTCTCGATCCCCGCGACGGGCGAGACGAGCATCCCCCGCGGGCAGTCACCGCAGGCCTCGGTCGTGATCATCCCGACGGTCTCCAGCCGCTCCCAGATGGTGGGCACGTCCTCGATCTGCACGTTGTGCAGCTGGACGTTCTGCCGGTTGGTCACGTCCGCGCTGCCGAGGGCGAAGTCCCGGCTGATCCTCGCGACGACGCGCACCTGCTCGGTGCTCAGCTTCCCGCCGTCGGTGCGGATGCGCATCATGAACCGGCTGTCGCCGACGTCGTCCTCGCCGGTGTGCGTCCCGTCGAGGCCGGGTTTGCGCTGCGTGTACAGGCCCATCCAGCGGAATCGACCGGTGAGGTCGTCGTGGGGGATCGAGTCGAAACCCTGCTGGGCGTAGATGTCGATGATCCGCTGGCGGACGTTGAGGGCGTCATCCTCCTGCTTGAACGCCTCGTTGTGGTTCAACGGGGTCCGGTCGCCGTCGGCCCAGGCGCCGGTGGCCTTGGTGCGGGTGGGTCGGGTCGTCACAGTCACATGACGCACCCTACGGTGCTACTTATGCATTGCATAACCTTTGGTTATGACGTCTCACTCCGTGAATGGTGAGGTGACCCTGCCCGGGCTCAGGCCAAGGTCACCAGGTCGCGGTAGTCGGCATTCCAGAAGTCCTCGATGCCGTCCGGCAACAGCAGGATCCGCTCCGGCTCCAACGAGTCGACCGCCCCCTCGTCGTGGGTGACGAGCACGACGGCGCCCTTGAACGTCGACAGGGCACCGAGGATCTCCTCACGGCTGGCCGGGTCGAGGTTGTTCGTCGGCTCGTCGAGCAGCAGGACGTTGGCGCTGGAGACGACGAGCAGGGCGAGCGACAGGCGGGTCTTCTCCCCGCCCGAGAGCACCCCAGCCGGCTTGTCGACGTCGTCGCCGGAGAAGAGGAACGACCCGAGGACCTTGCGCACCTCGGTCTCACCGAGGTCCGGAGCGGCCGACTTCATGTTGGCCAGTACGGACCGGTCGACGTCGAGGTTCTCGTGCTCCTGCGCGTAGTAGCCGACCTTGAGCCCGTGGCCCGGCTCGACCTGACCGGTGTCCGGCGCATCCACCCCGGCGAGCATCCGCAGCAGGGTCGTCTTGCCGGCACCGTTGAGGCCGAGCACGACGACCTTGCTCCCCCGGTCGATCGCCAGGTCGACGTCGGTGAAGATCTCCAGGCTCCCGTAGGAGCGGGACAGGCCGGAGGCGCGAAGGGGGGTCCGCCCGCACGGGGCCGGGTCCGGGAAGCGCAGCTTGGCGACCTTGTCGCTGACCCGCTCCCCCTCGACCCCCGCGAGCATCTTCTCGGCACGCTTGATCATCTGCTGCGCGGCGGCGGCCTTCGTTGCCTTGGCGCGCATCTTGTCCGCCTGCTCCAGCAGGGCGCCGGCCTTCTTCTGCGCGTTCTGCAGCTCACGCTTGCGACGGCGCTCGTCGGTCTCACGCTGCTGCAGGTAGTTCTTCCACCCCATGTTGTAGATGTCCAGCTCGCACCGATTGGCATCGAGGTGGAAGACCCGGTTGACGACCACCTCGAGGAGCTCGACGTCGTGGCTGATGATGACCAGCCCGCCCTTGTAGTTCTTCAGGTGCTCGCGCAGCCACGCGATGGAGTCGGCGTCCAGGTGGTTCGTCGGCTCGTCGAGCAGCAGGGTCTCGTTGCCGGAGAAGAGGATCCGGGCCAACTCCACCCGCCGCCGCTGACCACCGGAGAGCGTCTCGAGGGTCTGGTCGAGGCGGTCCTCGTCGATGCCCAGGGCCGAGGCCATGCTCGCTGCCTCCGACTCGGCCGCGTAGCCGCCGACGGCCTCGAACTCCTCCTGCAGCCGGGCGAAGCGCGCCATCGCCCGCTCCTGGGTCTGGGGGTCCGCACTCGCCATCCGCCTCTCTGCGGTACGACGGTCGGTGACGATCTGATCCAGGCCCCGGGCGGAGAGGATCCGCTCACGCGCCGTGACACTCAGGTCGCCCGTGCGCGGGTCCTGGGGCAGGTAGCCGATGCCACCACCGGAGCTGACCTCGCCCGACGCCGCCTGGCCCTGGCCGGCGAGCACCTTCGTCAGGGTCGTCTTGCCGGCACCGTTGCGCCCGACCAGACCGACCCGGTCGCCCGGCGCGACACGGAAGGTCGCGCCCTCGAGAAGGATCCGGGAGCCCGCGCGCAGCTCGATCCCGGTTGCTGTGATCACGGGTGGTTCTCCTGCAGATGTCGAAGGGGGTGCGGCGCCAAGTGTAGGTCGCGCACCATCGCGTTCCCGCATCCGTGCGCATCGCCGCGGGCCGGGACCCGATGGCTACTCGTCGTCGAGCGTCAAGCGCACGGCCCGGGCCCGTCTCGCGGCATCCTTCAGCACGGACAGACGCGGGTCGGGCAGATTCCACAGGGTGCGTCGTTCGAGGTCGCGCAGGTGGGCCAGCCGCGGGTCGGTCAGCACCTGCTCAGCCAGCTTGCGATCCCCACCGAGCACGAGGGCGTCCACACGCCCCGGCGGCAGGTGCTTGCACGCGAGCTCGGCCACCGTGGTGACGACCGAGTCGGCCTGGTTGCCCCGTCGGCGGCTGTAGCGCTGCTGGCTCCAGCCACCCGCCTTCGTGCGCGACTGGACGTACCGGGTGCCGCACTTGTGCGAGGTGAGCTCACCCCCTTCGTCGACACCGACGGCATGACCGCCACGACGCACGAGGACGAGGCCGATCCGCTCGTGCTCGAAGGTCTCCCCCACCGCACGGGTGCCGTCACCGCCGACGAGCAGCACACGGCCCGGCTCGACGGCGGAGGTGACGCCGTCGTGCCGGGCCGCGAAGCCGTCGACCCACTTCTCGAGGCGATGGGCATCGACCTCGATGATGCGGGTCATCGGGTGTGGCTGATCAGATGTTGAAGCCGAGGGCTCGCAGCTGCTCGCGGCCGTCGTCGGTGATCTTGTCCGGACCCCACGGCGGCAT
Source organism: Janibacter cremeus (assembly GCF_013409205.1). Classification (NCBI taxonomy): domain Bacteria; kingdom Bacillati; phylum Actinomycetota; class Actinomycetes; order Micrococcales; family Intrasporangiaceae; genus Janibacter; species Janibacter cremeus. The sequence goes on along the minus strand of NZ_JACCAE010000001.1, from coordinate 3,236,312 downwards.
CCAGATCCAGTTGATCCGCATACCCGCGACCAGGTCGGTCAGGACAGAGTCGACCTGATCCTCGATGACGTCCTGCAAGGGGCAGGCGGCAGACGTGAGGGTCATGTCGACGACTGCGTGGTTCTGCGGGTCGACGGTGATGCCGTAGACGAGGCCGAGATCGACGACGTTGATGCCGAGCTCGGGGTCGACGACGTCACGCAGCGCTTCTTCGACGTCTGCGACATTTGTCGGGGTCGGTGCCTGGGCAGTCATGCGCTCTCTCCTTGGGATTCTGTTGCGACGTCGACGCCTGCCTGGACCAGGGCGTCGGTGAGGGCCAACCAGCCTAGCAGCGCGCACTTCACGCGAGCCGGGTACTGCGCGACGCCGGCCAGGGCGACGCCGTCGCCGATGACCTCCTCGTCGCCGCTGTCCTGGCCGCGACTGGTGAGCATCTGCCGCATCGCGGCGTGGATCTCCATGGCGTCGGTGATCGTCTCACCGGTCAGCTCGTCGGCGAGGATCGAGGTGCTCGCCATCGAGATCGAGCAGCCCATCGCCTCGTAGGAGATGTCGGTGATCGTCGCGCCCGGTCCGGTGCCGTCGAGGTGCACCCGCAGGGTGACCTCGTCGCCGCAGGTCGGGTTGACGTGGTTCACCTCGGCCTGGTGCCCCTCGCGCAAGCCGTGTCCGACCTGGCGCTTCGAGTGGTCGAGGATCAGCTCCTGGTAGAGGTCCATCAGGCAGCCCCCCGGTCCACGCCGAAGATGCCGGGCACGGTGTCGAGGGCGTCCACGAGGGCGTCGATCTCGTCCGGGGTGTTGTAGACGGCCATCGAGGCGCGCGTGGTGGCCGCGACCTTGTAGGCGCGGTGCAGCGGCCAGGCGCAGTGGTGACCGACGCGCACGGCCACGCCGTGGTCGTCGAGGACCTGGCCGACGTCGTGCGCGTGCACGCCGTCGACGACGAAGCTGACCGCGGCGCCCCGGTGGACGGTGTCCGCAGGCCCGATGAGGCGGACCCAGTCACGGGCTGCGATCGCCTCCAGCAGCCGGGCCGTGAGGGCCTGCTCGTGGGCGGCGATGCGCTCGACGCCGATCTCGCGCATCCAGCGCACGGCAGCGCCCAGACCGATGGCCTGGCTGGTCATCGGCACACCGGCCTCGAATCGGGTCGGTGGGGCCATGTACGTGCTGCCCTCCATCCGCACGATCTCGATCATCGAGCCGCCGGTGAGGAAGGCCGGCATCTGGTCGAGCAGGTCGTAGCGGCCCCACAGGACCCCGATGCCACTCGGTCCGTACATCTTGTGGCCCGAGAAGGCCATCAGATCCACGCCGAGCTCGGTGACGTCCACCGGTAGGTGGGGCACCGACTGGCAGGCGTCCAGGACCGTGATCGCGCCGACGGACTTCGCCGCTGCGACGAAGCGGGAGACATCACTGATGGCGCCGAGCACGTTGGAGGCGTGGGTGAAGGCCATCACCTTGGTGCGCTCGGTGACCATGCCCTCGAGTTGGTCCATGTCGAGACGGCCGTCCTCGGTGACCCCGATCCAACGCAGGGTCGCGCCGGTGCGACGGCACAACTCCTGCCACGGCACCAGGTTGGCGTGGTGCTCCGCCTCGGTGATGAGGATCTCGTCCCCCTCACCGACGCGAAGGGGGGACCCCACCAGCGCGTTGGAGAAGGCGTAGGCCGCCAGGTTCAGCGCCTCGGTGGCGTTCTTGGTGAAGACGACCTCGCGCTCGGCGGCACCGATGAAGGCGGCGATGTCCGCACGCGCCTGCTCGTAGGCCTCGGTGGCCTCCTCGGAGAGCGCGTGGGCACCGCGGTGCGGCGCGGAGTTGGCGGTGATGAGGAACTCGCGCTCGGCGTCCAGCACCGCCAGCGGCTTCTGCGAGGTCGCCCCCGAGTCCAGGTAGACCAGCGGCTTGCCCCCGCGCACGCTGCGCCCGAGGATCGGGAACTGGTCGCGCAGGGCCGCCAGCTCGGTGTCGGGGATCAGCTGCTCGGTCATCATCACGCCCCGGTGAACGCGGCGGGCTCCCCCGTCGGGACGTAGCGGTCGTAACCCTCGGCCTCGAGCTGGTCAGCGAGCTCCGCTCCGCCCTGGTCGGCGATGCGGCCGTCGACGAAGACGTGCACCCGGTCAGGCTTGATGTAGCGCAGGATCCGCGTGTAGTGGGTGATGAGCAGGACACCGGAGTCGGTGTTGCCCTGCACCCGGTTGACCCCCTCGGAGACGACGCGCAGGGCATCGACGTCCAAGCCGGAGTCCGTCTCGTCGAGGACGGCGAACTTCGGCTTCAGCAGCTCCATCTGGAGGATCTCGTGGCGCTTCTTCTCGCCACCGGAGAAGCCCTCGTTGACGTTGCGGTCGGCGAACGTGGAGTCCATGCGCAGCTCGTCCATGGTCGAGCGCACGTCCTTGACCCAGTGGCGCAGCTTCGGCGCCTCGCCCTCGATGGCGGTCTTGGCGGTGCGCAGGAAGTTGCTCACCGTGACGCCGGGAACCTCGACGGGGTACTGCATCGCGAGGAAGAGCCCTGCGCGGGCGCGCTCGTCGACGCTCATCGACAGCACGTCCTCGCCATCGAGGGTGATCGACCCGGAGGTGACCGTGTACTTGGGGTGACCCGCGATGGAGTAAGCGAGGGTCGATTTGCCGGAGCCGTTCGGCCCCATGATCGCGTGCGTCTCACCGGACTTCAGGGTCAGCGTGACGCCCTTGAGGATCTCCTTGGAGCCCTCCTCGGTGTCGACGCTGACGTGCAGGTCCGTGATCTCGAGCGTTGCCATGTCTGTTCGTCCTTCGTATGTGGAAATAAGTGTGGTGGGCCGGCGACCGTCAGACCGTGCGGGGCGCCTCGTCGGACAGCGCGACGAATACCTCGCCATCGGTGACTCGCGTGGTGTGCACGACCACGGGGACCGTGGCCGGGAGGCTGGTCGGCTTGCCGGACACGAGGTTGAAGCGCGAGCCATGCAACCAGCACTCGATCTCGCAACCCTCGACGTCGCCCTCGGACAGCGACACGCGACCATGCGTGCACTCGTCGTCGATGCAGTGCACGCTGCCGTCCTCGGCGTGGATCATCGAGACGATCCGTCCCTGGATCTCCGCCTTGGCAGCGCCCACGTCCGGCAGCTCGTCGAGCCGGCAGACGCGGACGAAGTCGGCCTCGGTCGCGGTGCTCATGCCATCGCCCCAGAACTCGCCTCGAGCTCCTCGTCGATGGCCGCCATGACCTTCTCGCTGATCTCCTCGTCGCCGATGCGCTGGACGATGCTGTTGAAGAAGCCGCGCACGACGAGACGACGGGCCAGCTCCTGCGGGATGCCGCGGGACTGCAGGTAGAACAGCTGCTGGTCGTCGAAGCGGCCGGTCGTCGAGGCGTGACCGGCACCGACGATCTCGCCGGTCTCGATCTCGAGGTTGGGCACCGAGTCCGCCCGCGCCCCATCGGTGAGGATGAGGTTGCGGTTGAGCTCGTAGGTGTCGGTCCCCTCCGCAGCAGCCCGGATGAGCACGTCGCCCACCCAGACCGTCTGCGCCGTCTCGCCCTGCAGCGCGCCCTTGTACTCGACGTTGCTGCGGCAGTGCGGCGCCTCGTGGTCGACGAAGAGGCGGTGCTCCAGGTGCTGCCCGGCGTCCGCGAAGTACACGCCCAGCCCCTCGAAGGATCCACCGGGGCCGGTGTAGCTCGCGTTGGTGTTCAGCCGCACGATTCCGCCACCGATGGAGATCGCGATGTGCCGCGCCGAGGCGTCCCGGCCGACGACGACGTCGTGCTGGGCGAGGTGGTGGGTGTCGTCCTGCCAGTCCTGCAGCGTGACGAGCGTGACCTTCGAGGAGTCCCCGGCGATCACGGTGACCAGCTCGTTGTAGTCGCTCGAGCCGGTGTGGCTGAGCACGATCGTCGCCGAGGAGAACGCGCCGACGCGCACGACGAGGTGACCGTTCACGATCTGCCGCTCGGTGCCGTCCAGGGAGATGCGCACCGGTTCGGTGAGCTCGTGCTCCTTCGGCACGTCGACGAGGGAGATGCCCCCACCGTGGGCCGCCGCCAAGGCCGCCGGCCGGTCGATCGGCTTGGGCAGCGCGTCTCGTCCCAGCTCCTCCACGGACGTCGTGGTGAGCGTGACGCCCTCCGGCAGGTGCGTGGTCCACTCGAGCGTGGCGCCGCTGGCCTCGTCCGCCAGGAGGTTCGTCAGGCGACTGATCGGGGTGAACCGCCAGTCCTCCTCACGGCCCTGCGGCATCGGGAATTCGGCAACCTCCCACGAGCGGGTCCGTTCGCCACGGGAGGCGTCCGGGACCATGGTCTCGCCGGAGTGGGTGTGAGCCTGTCGGCTCGAAGTGTCAGCCAGCAGGCTCATCAGCCAACGGCTCCTTCCATCTGGAGTTCAATGAGGCGGTTCAGCTCGAGGGCGTACTCCATCGGGAGCTCCTTCGCGATCGGCTCGACGAAGCCGCGCACGATCATCGCCATCGCCTCCTCCTCGTTCATCCCGCGGGACATGAGGTAGAAGAGCTGGTCTGCGGAGACCTTCGACACGGTCGCCTCGTGGCCCATCTGCACGTCGTCCTCGCGGACGTCGACGTAGGGGTAGGTGTCCGAGCGGCTGATCGTGTCGACGAGCAGCGCATCGCAGACGACGTTCGACTTGGAGTTGGTCGCCCCCTCGAGCACCTGCACCAGGCCCCGGTAGGAGCTGCGGCCGCCACCGCGGGCAACGGACTTGGAGATGATCGAGCTGGAGGTGTTCGGTGCGGCGTGGACCATCTTCGCGCCCGCGTCCTGGTGCTGGCCCTCGCCGGCCAGGGCGACCGAGAGGGTCTCACCCTTGGCGTACTCGCCCATGAGGAAGCAGGCGGGGTACTTCATCGTCACCTTGGAGCCGATGTTGCCATCGATCCACTCCATGGTGCCGCCCTCCTCGACCGTGGTGCGCTTGGTCACGAGGTTGTACACGTTGTTCGACCAGTTCTGGATGGTCGTGTAGCGCACGCGGGCGTTCTTCTTCACCACGATCTCGACCACGGCGCTGTGCAGGGATGCGGTCGTGTAGATCGGCGCGGTGCAACCCTCGACGTAGTGCACGGAGGAGCCCTCGTCCGCGATGATCAGCGTGCGCTCGAACTGGCCCATGTTCTCGGTGTTGATCCGGAAGTAGGCCTGCAGCGGGATGTCCACGTGGACGCCCGGCGGCACGTAGATGAAGGAGCCACCTGACCAGACGGCGGTGTTCAGCGCCGAGAACTTGTTGTCACCGGCCGGGATGACGGTGCCGAAGTACTCCCGGAAGAGGTCCTCGTGCTCGCGCAGGCCGGAGTCGGTGTCGACGAAGATGACACCCTTCTCCTCCAGGTCCTCACGGATCTGGTGGTAGACGACCTCCGACTCGTACTGGGCGGCGACGCCCGCGACGAGCCGCTGCTTCTCCGCCTCGGGGATGCCGAGCTTGTCGTAGGTGTTGCGGATGTCCTCCGGCAACTCCTCCCAGGAGCTGGCCTGGTTCTCGGTGGACTTCACGAAGTACTTGATGTTCTGGAAGTCGATGCCGGTGAGGTCACTGCCCCAGCTGGGCATCGGCTTCTTGTCGAACAGGCGCAGGGACTTCAACCGCAGGTCGCGCATCCACTTCGGCTCGCTCTTGCGGTCGCTGATGTCGAGCACGACCTCTTCGTTGAGGCCTCGCTTGGCCGCCTCACCGGCCGCGTCGCTGTCGGACCAGCCGTACTCGTAGCGGCCGATGTCCTTGAGCCCTGGGTTCAGCTCTTCGATGTTGGTGCTCATCGGTTGGCCCTCTCTTTGTGGGATCGCGCCCCCGGCGTGGGGACGAAGGTGGTGCAGACGTGATGACCCTGGGCCAGTGTGGCCAGGCGTTGGACATGGACTCCGAGAAGGCGGCTGAAGGCGTCGGTCTCCGCCTCGCACAACTCGGGGAACTCCGTGGCGACGTGTCGGACCGGGCAGTGGCCCTGGCACAACTGGACACCGACGCTGCTGTCCTCGCCGACCGGACGGGCGCTGGCAGCGTATCCCTCGAGGCCCAAGGCCTCAACGAGCGCCAGTGTGCGTGCGTGCGGATCGCTGCCCGCGGCGTCGAGCCGGTCCCGGACACGCGCCTCCAGGCCGGCGACCCGCTCGTCGGCGAAGGCACGAACGGCGTCCTCGCCGCCCTGCTCACGCAGGAAGCGCATCACCTCGGTGGCCAGCTCGTCGTACTCGGAGGGAAGGTGGTCGTGCCCCAGATCGGCCACGACCCACTCCCGGGCAGGACGTCCGCGGCCACGCTTGCCCCGGTGCGGCGCCCGGCTGGTGACCGAGGAGTCCTCGGCCAGCAGGTCGAGGTGGCGACGCACTCCGGTGGCCGTCAGGCCGAGATGGATGGCGATGTCGGCTGCGGTGATCGGGCCGTGCTCGCTGATCACCGCGAGCACGCGATCGCGGGTGCTGGCATCACGGGTATCGACGTCGCCCTGCGACGTCGAGAGATCCCGCGGTGAATTAAGCACACACCCATGTTACGTAATTCTTCGCCGGTGACAACAAAGGCACCCCTAACCACGAGACGGCCGCGGGGTTGCCTAGACTTGCCCACCGTGACTCGAGCCGTTGTCGTGGAGGACCTGCGCCGCGTCTTCGGTGATGTCATCGCCGTCGACGGGGCCACCTGGGGCGCCGACACGGGCCAGATCACCTGCGTGCTCGGCCCCAACGGCGCCGGCAAGACCACCACGATCGAGTGCCTCGAGGGCCTCCTGCGGCCCGACTCCGGTACCTGCCGCGTCCTCGGCGCGAACCCGTGGCGAGCCGATGCGGCCCACCGTGCCCGCGTCGGCGTCATGCTCCAGGACGGCGGGCTCCCGCAGAGCGTGAGCGCCCGACGCCTGCTGACCCACCTCGCGCGCCTGCACGTCACCAACCGTGCGGCCGAGCTGATCGAGCGCCTGGACATCACCCCCTTCGCCAGCACACCCATCCGGCGACTCAGTGGCGGCCAGAGGCAGCGGGTCGCACTGGCCGCCGCCCTCGTCGGCGGGCCCCGGGTCGCCTTCCTCGACGAGCCGACGGCCGGGCTCGACCCGCACGCACGGCTGGAGGTGTGGGACCTGCTGGGAGAGGAGGCCGACGCCGGCGTCGGGCTCGTGGTGACCACGCACAGCTTCGAGGAGGCCGAGCGTCTCGCGGCGCGGGTCGTCATCCTCGACCGTGGCCGCGTCGTCGCCGACGGCACACCGGAGCAGATCTCCGGCGGGGGCCGTCTCGAGGACGCCTACTTCTCGCTCACCGGAGGAACCCGTGACCGCTGAGGCCGCGACCCACGTCCCCGCACCCGCTCCTCGACCGCGCCGGGTGGCAGCCCAGGCTCGCTTCGAGGCCGGGATACTCGCGCGCAACGGCGAGCAGCTGCTCGTCTCCCTCGTCCTGCCGGCGCTGGCTCTCGTGGCCCTCGTCGCGAGCTCGTACCCGGATCTGGCCACGCCGCGGATCGCCGTGGTGGCGCCCGGTGTCCTCGCCCTGGCCGTCGTGTCCACAGCATTCACCGGGCAGGCGATCCAGACCGCCTTCGACCGCCGCTACGGCGTGCTGCGGATGCTCGCGACCACCCCCGTGGGCACCGACGGACTCCTCGCCGGGAAGGCCCTGGCCATCTGCGCCGTCGCTGCCGTCCAGCTCGTGGTGCTCGGCCTGGTGGCTGCCGTCATGGGCTGGCGGCCCGACCTCGTGGGACTGCTCCTCGCCCCGGTGACGGCGGCGCTCGGGGTGTGGGTCTTCGTCGCCCTGGCACTCCTGGTGGCCGGCGCCATGCGGGCCGAGGCCGTCCTCGCGGTCGCCAACCTCGTGTGGGTGCTCCTCGCCGGCGTGGGCGGCCTGCTGCTGCCCGCCGAGACGCTCGGCAGCAAGGCCGCCGTGATCGTGCAGTGGCTGCCTTCGGCAGCCCTCGGTGACGCCTTCCGTGAGCAGCTGGCACACGGGAGCGTGCCGTTCCTGCCCTGGCTGGTCCTGCTCGTGTGGGGCGCCGGCCTGAGCCTGCTCGTGATGCGCACCTTCCGCTGGCGCGAGTGACCGCACCCGACGACCGGTCCGGACGGGGGGCGACATACCGTAATGGGGTGTCCGAGTACTCCGCTGCTGCACGCACGTGGCTGCCCCGCCTGCTCCTGATCAACCTGGTCGTCGAGGTCGGCATCGTCCTGACCGGCGGCCTCGTCCGGCTCACCGGCTCCGGGCTCGGGTGCCCCACCTGGCCCCAGTGCGTCCCGGGGTCCTACGTGCCCACCGTCGAGCAGGCGGAGGGCATCCACAAGTTCATCGAGTTCGGCAACCGCACCCTCACCGGCGTCGTGGGCATCGCCGCCCTCGTGCTGCTCATCGCGCTGTACCGCTGGGCGCGTGACCGTCCGGAGCTGATCCTCGGCACGTGGGTCGTCCTCGGCGGCGTCGCGGCGCAGGCGATCGTCGGCGGCATCACGGTGCGCACCGGCCTCAACCCGTGGATCGTCGGCTTCCACTTCCTCTGCTCCATGGCCATCATCGGCACCTCGGCATGGCTGCTGTGGCGCTATCGGCAGAGCGCCGGACCGACCCGGTCGCTACTGCATCCCCTGGTCGAGCGCACCACCTGGCTGCTGTGCACCGTGGCTGTCGTCGTCCTCGTGCTCGGCACCCTCGTCACGGGCTCCGGGCCCCACTCCGGCGACGCGGACACCCCGGCTCGCACGGGCTTCGACCCCCGCACGATCTCCTGGCTGCACGCCGACGCCGTCATGCTCTTCATCGGCCTCGTCGTCGCCGTCTGGTTGGGCGCGAAGCTCACCGAGCGAGGGCCGGGTCCCGCCCGCGCCTGGGCGGTGGTTCTCGCCGTCACCCTCGCCCAGGGCCTGGTCGGCTACGTGCAGTACCTGACGAAGCTGCCCGAGGTCCTCGTCCTGGCCCACATGTTCGGCGCGGCCGCGCTCGTCGTCGTCATCGCCCGCGCGATCGTCCTCTCCCGCACGCCGGGTCCCCTGCCGGCCGACTGACCAACAGGCCACGAGATCTCATCGCATCCGGGCGTCCCGTCCCCCGGGGATGGCCTGGATCTCTCGATGTGGCCGGGATATCTGGCGCTGGCCGCGACACAACGCGGCCCGATCAGGATGTTCCGGCCACCACAGGCAACGCGGCCCGACCAGGGTGCCCCGGCCTCCGCGAGGTGACCCGGCCGTGGGTAACCCCGGGAGCGGACGAAGGGAGGGGGTGGGCCGACTCAGGCCACAGTCCGGACCCGGAGAACACAGGTGCAGCGGAAGACCGAGGAGTCCGGACTGTGCGCCAAGGCCCGCGCGCTCCCTTCGCCCGCGGACCTGGAGCAGGACCGCCGGGCTGGACTCAGGCCAGACCGGGCAGCGGCAGGTGCAGCAGCGGGTCGATGGCCACGCCGAGGAAGAGCAGCGTGACGTAGGTGATCGAGAAGTGGAACAGCCGCATCGGCTTGAGCACCTGCTGGTTGGCCCCCTTGCGGGCCGCCGACATCAGCCGGTGGGCCTCGGCGACGAAGAGGCCGCCCGAGAGCAGCGCGGCACCGAGGTAGATCCAGCCCATGTCGGCCACGGGGACGAGCGCGAGCGAGGTGAGGACCATCAGCCAGGAGTAGGCGACGATCTGCTTGGCCACGGTCGTCTGCTCCTGGACCACGGGGGCCATGGGCACACCGGCGGCGGAGTAGTCGTCGGTGAAGCGCATGGACAGCGGCCAGTAGTGCGGCGGCGTCCAGAAGAAGATCACGAGGAAGAGGATGATCGCGGGCCACTGCACGGAGTTGGTCACCGCGGACCATCCGATGAGGGTCGGCATGCAGCCGGCGATACCACCCCAGACGATGTTCTGCGCCGTGCGGCGCTTGAGGACCATCGTGTAGCCGACGGCGTAGAGCAGGATCGCCCCGAGCGACAGGGCGGCGGAGAGCCAGTTGACGAGCAGTCCCAGCCAGAGGGTGGAGACGAGGGTGAGGACGAGACCGAAGATCATCGCCCCGCGTGGCGTGGCCTCACCGGTGACGAGGGGCCGGCCCTGGGTGCGACCCATCTTGGCGTCGATGTCACGGTCGTAGACCATGTTGAAGGTGTTGGCCGCCCCGGCGCTGAGGGATCCGCCGACGAGGGTGAGGACGATCAGGCCCAGCGAGGGGACGCCACGCTGGGCGAGGAACATCACCGGAACCGTCGTGACGAGAAGCAGCTCGATGATCCGAGGCTTCGTCAGCGCGACGTACGCACGCACGGTGCGACGCCACGGGCGGGTCGCCGGCGACAGGTCGCGCGTCGACTCGAGAGTGCTCACGGACTGCCTTTGCCGAAGGGGGTGGGACATGGTCGCGCAGGGCGCCGACCGTGTCCACACTCTACCCGTGTCGAAACAGCCTCCGAGCCCGCCCCCGGACGGCGTGGCATGCGCGCGCAATCCCACTAGTGTGGGAGGTGAGCACCCACCGATCTGCAGAGAAAGGTCCTCCGTGAGCACGGACACCGACACCTCCCCCACGGCCCCCGCCAAGAAGCCGGCCGGCACTGCGACTCCGGCGGGAACCACCCGCACCGTGGCCTCGGCGAATCCCGATGGCCCGGCAGGGACGTCCTCGCGCTCCGGCGACCTCCCGCGTCCGGTCGCGACCAAGGCAGGGTGGAGCGACCTGGACGTCCGTGCGGTCGACACGGGGCGGGTCCTGGCAGCGGACGCGGTGCAGAAGTGCGGCAGCGGTCACCCCGGTACCGCGATGAGCCTCTCCCCCGTCGCCTACCTGCTCTACCAGCAGGTGATGACGCACGACCCGAGCGACCCGACGTGGCTGGGCCGCGACCGCTTCGTGCTGTCCGTGGGCCACTCCTCGCTCACCCAGTACATCCAGCTCTTCCTCTCCGGCTACGGCATGGAGCTCAGCGATCTCGAGGCGCTGCGGACCTGGGGGTCGCTCACCCCCGGCCACCCCGAGGTGCACCACACCCCGGGTGTCGAGATCACCACCGGACCGCTCGGCTCCGGATTCGCCTCTGCGGTCGGCATGGCGATGGCCCAGCGCCGCCAGCGGGGCATGTTCGACCCGGACGCCCCGGCGGGCGCGTCTCCCTTCGACCACACCGTCTGGTGCGTGGCCTCCGACGGTGACCTGCAGGAGGGTGTCTCGTCCGAGGGCAGCTCGCTGGCCGGCCACCAGGAGCTGGGAAACCTCAACGTCATCTACGACGCCAACCAGATCTCCATCGAGGACGACACCGACATCGCCTTCAGCGAGGACGTCGGTGCCCGATACCGCGCCTACGGGTGGCACGTCATCGACGTCGACTGGCGCAAGACCGGTGACGGCTCGGCCTACGTCGAGGACATCGACGAACTCCTGGCAGCCTGCACGGCGGCGAAGGAGAACACTTCCGCGCCCACGATGATCGTGCTGCACACGATCATCGGTTGGCCCGCGCCGACCAAGCAGGACACCGGCGCAGCCCACGGCGCAGCGCTCGGCGAGGACGAGGTCGCCGGAATCAAGGAACGGCTCGGCTTCGACCCGCAGCAGCACTTCGCCGTCGAGGAGACCGTGCTCGAGCACACCCGCTCGGTGATCACCCGCGGGCAGAACGCCCACACGCAGTGGGACGAGCGGATGACGGCCTGGCGCCGGGACAACCCCGAGCGTGCAGCGCTGCTCGACCGCGTCGTGGACGCCCGGGTCCCCGAGGGCCTGGACGAGGCCCTGCCGACCTTCGAGGCTGACGAGAAGGGCATGGCCACCCGAAAGGCCTCCGGCGAGGTCCTGACCGCGCTCGCCGACGTCATGCCCGAGCTGTGGGGTGGCTCCGCCGACCTCGCCGGCTCGAACAACACCACGATGGACGGCCAGCCCTCCTTCGTGCCCAAGGGCAAGCAGACGGACACCTGGTCCGGCAACGAGTACGGCCGCACCCTGCACTTCGGCATCCGTGAGAACGGCATGGGCATGGCGATGAACGGCATCGCGCTGGAGGGACTGACCCGTGTCTACGGCGGCACCTTCCTCACCTTCTCCGACTACATGCGCCCGGCCGTGCGCCTCGCGGCCCTCCAGCAGCTGCCGGTGACGTACGTGTGGACGCACGACTCGATCGGCCTGGGCGAGGACGGCCCCACCCACCAGCCGATCGAGCACCTGGCCGCCCTGCGCGCCATACCGGGTCTGGACGTCGTCCGCCCGGGCGACGCGAACGAGGTCAGCGTCTGCTGGGGCCAGGTCCTGAAGAACACCTCCACCGCGGCGCTGGCCCTCTCCCGACAGGGCACCCCGACGATCGACCGCGACGAGTTCGCTCCCGCCGCGGGCGCGGCCAAGGGCGCCTACGTCCTGGCCGAGTCCAGCACCAAGGTGCCCGAGGTGATCCTCGTGGCCACCGGCACCGAGGTCGCCGTCGCCATGGCGGCCCGCGCCACGCTCGAGGAGGCCGGCACCGGCACCCGCGTGGTGTCCATGCCGTGCCGTGAGTGGTTCGACCAGCAGCCGAGGGCCTATCGCGAGGAGGTCCTGCCGCCCACGGTCCGGGCGCGCGTCTCCGTCGAGGCCGCGACCCCCTTCGGCTGGCGCGAGGTCGTCGGTGATGCCGGCGAGAGCGTGAGCATCGACCACTTCGGTGCCTCCGCCGACCAGGCGACCCTCTACGAGAAGTTCGACATCACTCCCGCGGCCGTCGTCACCGCAGCCAAGGCCTCCATCACCAACGCAAAGGGATGATCTCGTGAGCACAATCCCCACCAAGCCCGCCTCCGTACAGGCCCTCGCGGACGCCGGTGTCTCCGTCTGGCTGGACGACCTCAGCCGAGAGATGCTGCGCTCGGGCGGCCTGCAGGAGCGCATCGACAGCAAGGGCATCGTCGGTGTCACCACGAACCCGTCCATCTTCCAGGCGGCACTGGCCGACGGAGAGGCCTACGACGAGCAGGTCAATGCCCTCGCCGCCGAGGGCAAGGACGTCGACGAGGTCGTCTTCGCCCTGACCACCGACGACGTGCGGGATGCCTGCGACGTGTTCCGGCCGCTCCACGAAGCCACCGACGGCGTCGACGGCCGCGTCTCCATCGAGGTTGACCCGCGGCTGGCCCACGACGCCCCGCGGACCGTCACGATGGCGCGACAGCTGGCCGAGGCCGTCGACCGGCCGCAGGTCTTCATCAAGATCCCGGCGACCGAGGCCGGGCTGCCGGCCATCACCGAGACCCTCGCTGCGGGCATCAGCGTCAACGTCACGCTGATCTTCAGCCTCGAGCGCTACCGCGCGGTGATGAATGCCTTCATCGAGGGCCTCGAGCAGGCCCTCGCAGCGGGACGGGACCTGTCGACGATCCACTCCGTCGCATCCTTCTTCGTCTCCCGGGTCGACTCGGAGGTCGACGGCCGGCTCGAGCAGATCGGTACCGACGAGGCCCTCGCCCTGCGCGGCAAGGCCGGCGTGGCCAATGCCCGGCTGGCGTACCAGGCCTACGAGGAGGTCTTCGCCACGCCCCGGTGGCAGCGCCTCGAGGACGAAGGGGGGCGCCGCCAGCGTCCGCTGTGGGCCTCCACCGGGGTGAAGAACCCGGACTACCCGGACACGATGTACGTCACCGAGCTCGTGGCGGCCAACACCGTCAACACCATGCCGGAGAAGACGTTGGACGCGACGATCGACCACGCCACAGTCACCGGCGACACCATCACCGGCTCCTACGCTGATGCCCGGGAGGCCCTGGACGCGCTCGCGGGTCTGGGCATCAACTACACCGACGTCACCGACACGCTCGAGTCCGAGGGCGTCGAGAAGTTCGACAAGGCCTGGGAGGAACTGCTCGACGGCGTGCGCGCCGAGCTCGGCAAGGCGGCCACACGGTGACCAGCCTGGCCGTCCTCGCCTCCGGCGCCGCCGCCGACGCGGTGGGCGGCCATGTCCCCGGCCTGGTGTCGGACAGGGTGGCCAGCCGTCTGTTCGAGCGTGATGCCACCCTCTGGGGCGAGGAGGCCCGGGATGAGGCAGCCAAGCGCCTGTCCTGGGTCGGCCTCGGCCGCACCTCCCGGCACCTCGTCGGCGAGATCAGCGCGCTGCGCGAGACGCTGCGCGAGCAGGGCGTTGACCGGATCGTGCTGTGCGGCATGGGCGGCAGCTCGCTCGCGCCCGAGGTCATCTGCGCCACCGCCGGTGTCCCACTGACCGTGCTGGACTCCAGTCACCCGGACGTCGTGCGTGCGGCGGCCATCGACCTGGCCCGCACGGCCGTCGTCGTCTCCAGCAAGTCCGGCTCCACCGTGGAGACCGACAGCCAGCGACGCGTCTTCGAGCAGGCCTTCGCCGACGCGGGCATCGACGCCGCCTCCCGGATCGTCGTCGTGACCGACCCGGGCAGCCCGCTCGAGGAGGATGCCCGACGCAAGGGCCAGCGGGTCGTCACCGCCGACCCGGACGTCGGTGGACGCTACTCCGCCCTGACCGCCTTCGGCCTGATCCCCTCGGGGCTGGCCGGTGTCGACGTCGAGGCACTGCTCGACGACGCCGAGGCCGTCACCGACCTGCTCGCCGAGGACGACGAGGCCAACCCCGGCCTGCGCCTCGCCGCGGCCATCGCAGGCACTCGTCCGTTGCGCGACAAGCTCTACCTCGTCGACCACGGGACGAGCGCCCGTGGCCTGGGTGACTGGATCGAGCAGCTGGTCGCCGAGTCCACGGGCAAGCAGCAGCGCGGTCTCCTCCCCGTCGTCCTCGAAGACCCCGGACGGACCCCGCTGCCGGCCGATGCCACCCTCTGTCGGCTCGTCGAGGTCGGCGAGGAAGACCGTCCGGGGGGCTCCGCCCCCCGCGTGCTCCCCGCGACCTCGCCAACCTCCACCCTGGACGTCGGCGGCTCGCTGGGGGCCCAGTTCCTGCTGTGGGAGGTTGCCACCGCGGTGGCCGGGCGACTGCTCGGGATCAACCCCTTCGACCAACCCGACGTCGAGAGCGCCAAGCAGGCCGCCCGCGACCGGATGTCCGGGTCCGACACGGCCGCGACTGCCGTTGACGCCGTGGACGGCCCGGTCGAGATCAGTCACCTCGGTGGCGACTGGCTCGGCGGGGCGACCACGACCGAGACGGCCCTGCAGGCCCTGCTCGCACAGCTCGACGACGAGCACGGGTACGTCGCCGTCATGGCCTACCTCGACCGGGAGGCCGACGCCCCCTTCGCCGAGGCGGTGGACGCACTGGCCGCCCGCGTGCAGCGACCGACCACCCTCGGGTGGGGACCGCGCTTCCTGCACTCGACGGGGCAGTACCACAAGGGCGGCCCCCGCACCGGCGTCTACCTGCAGATCACCGACACACCCGCCCAGGACCTGCCCGTCCCCGGGCGTGACTTCACGCTCGGGGAGTTCATCAGCGCCCAGGCCGGCGGCGATGCCGCCGTGCTGGCCGATCACGGACGACCGGTCCTCGTGCTGCATCTGGCCGACCACGACCGCGGGCTGACCCTGGTCGGCGACGCGCTGCGAGGTGGCCGCGCGTGAGCCCCGCCCGCGTCACCCCTGAGACCAACCCGCTGCGGGACCCACGGGACAAGCGCCTGCCACGCATCGCCGGCCCCTGCAGCCTGGTCCTCTTCGGGGTCACCGGGGACCTGGCCCGCAAGAAGCTGCTCCCGGCGATCTACGACCTGGCCAACCGTGGTCTGCTGCCACCGGGCTTCTCGCTCGTCGGCTTCGCCCGCCGCGACTGGGCCGACCAGGACTTCGGCAAGGTCGTCTATGAAGCCGTCCGGGAGCACTCTCGCACCCCCTTCCGCGAAGAGGTCTGGCGCTCGCTCTCCGAGGGATTCCGCTTCGTCCCCGGGGTCTTCGACGACGACGCGGCCTTCGATCTGCTCGCCAAGACGGTCCGCGAGCTCGACGACGAGCGCGGTACCGGCGGCAACCACGCCTTCTACCTGTCCATCCCGCCGGACTACTTCTCCATCGTCTGCGAGCAGCTCCAGCGCAGCGGTCTGGCCACTGCGGAAGACGACTCCTGGCGGCGCGTGGTCATCGAGAAGCCCTTCGGCCACGATCTGGAGAGCGCACAGGAGCTCAACGGGATCGTCGAAGCGGTCTTCCCACCCGACGCGATCTTCCGCATCGACCACTACCTGGGCAAGGAGACCGTCCAGAACCTGCTCGCGCTGCGCTTCGCCAACCAGATGTTCGAGCCGGTGTGGAACAGCCACTACGTCGACCACGTGCAGATCACGATGGCCGAGGACATCGGCATCGGTGGCCGCGCGGGGTACTACGACGACGTCGGGGCGGCACGGGACGTCATCCAGAACCACCTGCTGCAGCTACTGGCCCTCACCGCGATGGAGGAGCCCACGAGCTTCGCCGCGGGGGCGCTGCGGATGGAGAAGGAGAAGATCCTCGCGGCCGTCCGGGTCCCGGACGACCTCGGCGTGGCCACCGTCCGCGGCCAGTACACGTCCGGCTGGCAGGGCGGTGAGAAGGTCGCGGGCTACCGTCAGGAGAAGGGTGTTGCGGACGGATCGACCACCGAGACCTACGCGGCCATGCGGCTGGACATCGAGACCCGCCGGTGGGCCGGCGTCCCGTTCTACCTGCGGACCGGCAAGCGGCTCGGCCGGAGGGTCACCGAGATCGCCGTCGTCTTCAGGCGCGCCCCGCACCTGCCCTTCACGGACACCGAGACCGAGGAACTCGGCCAGAACGCCGTGGTCATCCGCGTCCAACCGGACGAGGGCGTGACCATGCGCTTCGGCGCCAAGGTCCCGGGCAACCAGATGGAGGTGCGGGACGTGACGATGGACTTCGGCTACGGCCGCGCCTTCACCGAGTCCAGCCCCGAGGCGTACGAACGGTTGATCCTCGACGTGCTGCTCGGCGACCCCCCGCTCTTCCCCCGCCACGAGGAGGTCGAGCTCTCCTGGCGGATCCTCGACCCGATCGAGCAGTTCTGGAGGAGACAGGGCACCGTCGAGGAGTATCCCGCCGGCACCTGGGGGCCGGTGGCCGCCGACACGATGATGCAGCGGGATGGACGCACTTGGAGGATGCCGTGATCGTCGACCTGCCCAGCGCGAGCACCGGACTGGTGGCCCAGCGGCTGATCGAAATCCGCGAGGACGTGGGGGCGATGGCCCTCAGCCGGGTGCTCACGCTCGTCCTCGTCGTCCCGGAGGAGGACGCGGAGGAGGCGCTGGCCGTGGCCAACACGGCCAGCCACCAGCACCCTGCTCGGATCGTGTGCGTCATCCTGGCCAATGCCCGCGGCAAGGCGCGGCTGGATGCGCAGATCCGGGTGGGCGGCGACGCCGGCGCCTCGGAGGTCATCGTCCTGCGCCTGTACGGGGCGCTCGTCAAGCATGCCCGCAGCGTCGTCACACCGTTGGTCCTGCCCGACTCCCCCGTCGTCGCCTGGTGGCCCACCGAGGCGCCCAAGGACCCCGGCGCGGACCCGGTCGGTGCGATGGCCCAGCGACGCATCACCGACAGCGCCGCGGCCACCTCGATCGCCGCCACGGTCAAGCGTCTGGCGCGCTGCTACACCCCCGGCGACACCGATCTGGCGTGGAGCCGGATCACCCTCTGGCGGGGCCTGCTCGCCACGACCCTGGACCGGGCCCCCTTCGAGCCGGTCACCGCAGCCACCGTCGTCGGCGCGCAGGACTCGCCGTCGGCAGACCTGCTGGCCGGGTGGCTCCGGCACCGGCTGAAGTGCCCCGTCTCCCTCGTCCGTTCGCGCACGGGTACCGGGGTCGTCAGCGTCCGTCTGCAGCGCGACTCCGGCCCCATCGACCTGGTCCGTCCGCTCCGGGGGGCCACCGCCACCCTCGACCAACCGGGCCAGCCACGACGGGCCATCGCCCTCGCCCCCCGGTCGGATGCCGAGTGTCTCGCCGACGAGCTGCGCCGGCTCGACGCGGACGAGGTGTACGAGGACGCCCTGACCAAGGGCCTGCCCCAGGTCACGCGACGCAGGATGACGATGACCGAGGCCGTCGATGAGGACCTCGTCCCCTCCCCGAGCGATGCCCGACGCACTGCCGAGCGCCTCGCCGAGGAGTCCAGGGGCGCCATCCGCAGCGCCATGGTCGACGCCGCACCCGAGGCCGCCGGCACGAGTACCGATGCCGTCCGGAACGCCGTCCGCGACCGGCTCGAGGACCAGGAGTGACCATGACCGCACCGCTGCTCGTCGTCCACCCCGGCCCCAGCCGGTTGATCACCTTGACCAGCGGGCGCCTGCTCACGGCCGTGCAGGATGCCATCGCCGCCCGGGGCGAGGCGCACGTCGCCCTCACCGGCGGCTCCATGGGTTCGGCGGTCGTCGCGGCACTGACGGACCACCCGGCCAACGACGCCGTGGACTGGTCACGGGTCCACTTCTGGTGGGGGGACGAGAGGTACCTCCCGGCGGGGGATCCCGACCGCAACGACACCCAGAACGACGATGCCGGCCTGCGCTCGCTCACCACCACCTCCGAGAAGGTCCACCGGGTCCTCGGGCCCGACGACGTCGACTCGGCAGAGGAGGCCGCCAGGCGTTACGAGGAGGAGTTGCGCACCCACGGCAACGGCACCTTCGACGTCGTCCTGCTCGGCGTCGGCCCCGACGGCCACGTCGCCTCACTCTTCCCGGGCCACCCGATGCAGCAGGACACCTCCGGCATCGCCGTAGCGGTCCACGACTCCCCCAAGCCTCCGCCGACACGAGTGACGCTCACGGCGCAGTGCCTGTCCAGGTCGCGGCAGGTGTGGTTCATCGTCTCCGGGCAGGACAAGGCCGGAGCCGTGGCGAAGGGGGTGGCCGATGCACCTGCCGAGCAGAGCAGCACGGTCCTGGTCCGCGGTCAGGAACGCACGGTCTGGCTCGTCGACGAGGCGGCGGCCTCGGGAGTGGGGCCGGTCAGCGGATGAGGCCGCGGTCGCGCAGCTCGCCGAGGCGCTCCTCGAGGATGGCCTCGCCCTCGGAGTCGGAGCGGCGCTCCTTCACGTAGGCCAGATGGGTCTTGTAGACCTCGGCGGTCGGCGCCGCCGGGGGGTTCTCCTTGTCGCGACCAGCGGGGAGGCCGCAGCGCTTGCACACCCACTCGGCCGGGATCTCCACGCCCTCGTCGACGGAGAAGGACGGAGTCATCTCGTGGCCGTTGGCGCACCAGTAGGAGACAAAGCTGCGGTCAGCGGCCTCGCCACGCTCCGCCTCACCCATCGGGCCGGCACCGATACGGCTGCCGCGGATTGCGTTACCACCTGCCATGAGGATCTCCTACGTGATCGGGACGGGGATCAGGCGTCGAAACGGTCGACGAGTCCGAGGCCGACGATCGAGGTGAACCACACCAGACCGATGACGACCGTGAAGCGAGTCAGGTTGCGCTCCGCGACCGACGAGCTGCCCAACGAGGCCGACATGCCGCCACCGAACATGTCGGAGAGGCCACCGCCCTTGCCCTTGTGCATGAGGATGAGCAGGATTTGGATCAGGCCGGTGATCACGAGGATCACCTGGAGTCCGATGCGGACGGCATTCACTCGATCAGGTCCTTGTCGGTCGGCACGGTCGGCTTGGTTCGGGCAGGTACCCGAGAGGGCACCCACGTCAGGATACCTCCCCGCTCACCCTGTCGGTGTCAGGCGGTCAGGTGCTGCTGGTAGCGACAGATCGAGGCGAAGTCCTCGGCCTGGAGGGAGGCTCCGCCGACGAGCGCGCCGTCGACATCGGCACCGGCCATGATGGAGGCGATGTTGCCGGGCTTGACCGATCCGCCGTAGATGATCCGGACCGCCTCTGCGGTCTCGGTGGAGTAGAGCTGCGCGAGCGTGGCGCGGATGGCCGCGCACACCTCCTGCGCGTCCTCGGGCGTCGCGACCTCGCCGGTGCCGATCGCCCAGACCGGCTCGTAGGCGATGACGACGCGTGCAGCCTGCTCCGGCGTGATGCCGGCGAGGCTGCCCTCGACCTGGCCCACGACGTGGGCGACGTGCTCGCCGGCGCCACGGACCTCCAGGCCCTCGCCGACGCAGACGATGGGCACGATTCCGTGGCGGAAGGCGGCCGCCGCCTTGCTCGCGACGACCTCGTCGGTCTCACCGTGGCCGTCGCGTCGCTCGCTGTGGCCCACCACTGCATAGCTGCAGCCGAGCTTGGCGAGGAAGGCGCCCGAGATGTCGCCGGTGTGCGCGCCGGAGTCGTGCGGGCTGAGGTCCTGGGCGCCGTAGCCCATGAGCAACCGGTCACCCTCGACGAGCGTCTGCACGGAGCGCAGGTCGGTGAACGGTGGCACGACGACCACCTCGACAGCACCGTAGTCGTGCTTGCCGTCACGCAGGGTCCAGTCGAGCTTCTGCACCAGGTGGGTGCCCTGGAGGTGGTCGAGGTTCATCTTCCAGTTGCCCGCCATCAGCGGCTTGCGGCTGGTCATGATCAGTTCTCCTGCTGCTCGAAGACGGACAGACCCGGCAGGTCCTTGCCCTCGAGGTACTCGAGGCTGGCACCACCACCGGTGCTGATGTGACTGAAATCGTCGTCGGCGAAACCGAGCTGACGCACGGCAGCGGCGGAGTCGCCACCGCCGACGACGGTGAGGGCACCGGCCCTGGTCACGTCGGCCAGGGCCCGGGCGACGGACTGGGTGCCGGCAGCGAAGGGCTCCATCTCGAAGGCACCCATCGGGCCGTTCCAGAAGACGGTGCGGCAGTCCAGGAGTTTTTCGGCGAAGAGGCGACCGGAGCGCGGGCCGATGTCCAGCCCCATCCGGTCGGCGGGGATCGCGTCGGCTGCCACGACCTCGTGGTCGGCGTCCGCGGCGAAATCGGTGGCCGCGACGACGTCGGTGGGCAGCACGATCTCGACACCGTCGCGCTCGGCCCGCTCGAGATACCCGCGCACGACGTCGAGTTGGTCCTCCTCGAGGAGGCTCCTGCCCACCTCGTACCCCTGGGCCCTGAGGAAGGTGAAGACCATGCCGCCGCCGATGAGCAGACGATCGGCGGTGGCCAGGAGGTTGTCGATGACGCCGAGCTTGTCACTGACCTTGGCACCACCGAGAACGACCGCGTAGGGCCGCGTCGGGTCGCTCGTCAGACGACGCAGCACCTCGACCTCGGTCTGGACGAGCCCGCCGACAGCGGCCGGCAGCCGGGTCGCGATGTCGTAGACGGAGGCCTGGGCACGGTGCACGACACCGAAGCCGTCGGACACGTAGGCATCGGCGAGAGAGGCAAGAGCATTGGCGAAGGCCCTTCGCTCGCCCTCGTCCTTGCTCGTCTCCCCCGCGTTGAAGCGAAGGTTCTCCAGCACCGCGACCCGGCCCTCGTCCAGGTCCGCGACGCTCTGGCGGGCGGAGTCGCCGACGGTGTCGGTGGCGAAGGCCACCGGCGCACCGAGCAGCTCGCCCAGTCGCGCGGCGACCGGGGCGAGTGAGAAGCGCGGGTCCGGCTCCCCCTTCGGCCGACCGAGGTGGGCGCACACGATGACACGCGCACCCGCGTCGGCCAGACGGGTGATCGTCGGCAGTGAGGCCCTGATCCGTCCGTCATCGGTGATCGTCTCCCCGTCCAGCGGGACGTTGAGGTCGGACCGGACGAGGACGCGCCGGCCGCGCAGGTCGCCGAGGTCAGCGATGGTCTTCACGGATGCCTTTCTTGCCGTCGATCTTCTGCTGAACGGGTGCGGCTCACAAGGATGAGCCGACGAGGTCGACCAGGTCGACGAGGCGGTTGGAGTAGCCCCACTCGTTGTCGTACCAGCCGACCACCTTGACCTGGTTGCCGATCACCCGGGTCATGCCCGCGTCGAAGATACAGCTTGCCGGGTCGGTCTCGATGTCCGTGGAGACGATCGGCTCCTCGGTGTAGGTGACCAAACCCCGCATCGGCCCCTCTGCAGCGACCGCACGCATGATCCCGTTGACCTCCTCGACGGAGGTCTCGCGGCCGGCCTCGAAGGTCAGGTCCGTCGCGGAACCGGTGGGGACCGGCACGCGGAAGGCGAAACCGTCCAGCTTGCCCTTCAGCTCCGGCAGGACCAGCGCGACCGCCTTGGCGGCGCCGGTGGTCGTCGGCACGATGTTCAGCGCAGCGGCCCTGGCCCGACGCAGATCCTTGTGCGGACCGTCCTGCAGGTTCTGGTCGGCGGTGTAGGCGTGGATCGTGGTCATCAGGCCCTTGGTGATGCCCAGACCGTCGTTGAGCGCCTTGGCCATCGGGGCCAAGCAGTTCGTCGTGCAGGACGCGTTGGAGATGATCGTGTGCTTGTCCGCGTCGTACTCGCCGTCGTTGACGCCCATCACGACGGTCAGGTCCTCGTTCTTGGCCGGCGCGGAGATGATGACCTTCTTCGCGCCCGCGTCGACGTGCGCCCTCGCCGCGGTCGCATCGGTGAAGAGGCCGGTGGACTCCACGACGACGTCCACGCCGAGGTCCCCCCAGGGCAGCCGCGAGGGGTCCTTCTCGGCGAAGGACCTGATCAGCGAACCGTCGACCTCGATGCCACCCTCGACGACCTTCACCTCACCGCCGAACCGACCGAGTACCGAGTCGTACTTGAGCAGGTGCGCCTGGGTGGCGTCGTCACCCAGGTCGTTGAAGGCCACGACCTCCATGTCGGCCCCGGATGCCTTGAGGGCGCGGAAGAAGTTGCGGCCGATGCGGCCGAACCCGTTGATGCCAACTCGTACTGTCACGGTGGTGCCTCCCGGGAGTGGTTCCACTGACGGCCGCGGGTCGCGGCTTCGCTCCACCCTATGCCTGCCGGTGCCCGACGGGCCCGGGTGGGCACTCAGCCGTCGAGCATGTCCGACGTGAGGGAGGCCTCGGTACCGGGGATCCCCTGGTCGTCCGCACGCTTGTCCGCCATGGCCAGCAACCGGCGGATGCGGCCGGCGACGGCGTCCTTGGTCATCGGGGGCTCGGCCCGCTGGCCGAGCTCCTCCAAGGAGGCCTCCTTGTGCTGCAGCCGCAGCTGGCCGGCCTCGCGCAGGTGGTCCGGGATCTCCTCACCGAGGATCTCCATCGCGCGCTGGACGCGGGCTCCGGCGGCGACCGCGGCCCGGGCCGAGCGGCGCAGGTTGGCGTCGTCGAAGTTGGCCAGGCGGTTGGCCGTGGCCCGCACCTCGCGGCGCATGCGCCGCTCCTCCCAGGCCAGCACCGCGTCATGGGCGCCGAGCCGGGTCAACATGGCGCCGATGGCGTCGCCGTCACGGATGACGACCCGGTCGACCCCGCGGACCTCACGTGCCTTGGACGGGATCCCCAGACGGCGAGCGGCACCCACGAGGGCGAGCCCGGCCTCGGGGCCGGGACAGGTGATCTCGAGGGACGAGCTGCGCCCGGGCTCCGTCAGCGAGCCGTGCGCGAGGAAGGCCCCCCGCCACGCGGCCTCGGCATCGCAGACCGCGCCACCGACCACACGGGGCGGCAGCCCCCGCACGGGCCGGCCCTCGGCGTCGACGAGGCCGGTCTGTCGGGCCAGCGCCTGGCCGTCCCTGCTCACGCGGACGATGTACCGACTCCCCCGGCGCAGGCCACCGGCAGCCAGCTGCATGATCTCGGTCTCGTAGCCGTAGAGCTCGATGATGTCCTTGCGCACCCGGCGGGCCGCGCTGGCGGTGTCGAGCTCGGCCTCGACGACGATCTGCCGACCGACCTTGTGCAGCCCGCCGGCGAAGCGGAGCACGCTGGCGACCTCGGCCTTCCGGCAGCAGGTCCGGGTGACCTGGCACCTGCTCAGCTCATCCTTGACCTTGTCGGTCATCGCCATGGGGTCCGTCCTTCCGGGGTGGTGGCCAGCACGTTCACGAGAGGATGTCACGATAGGCCGCCGCGAGCCGTAATGCGTCATGGCGGTCGGTGTGCAGTGCCTGCGACAGCGGTGCCACCACGAGCTGCGCACCGAGGGTCTCGCACGCGGCGGACAGTCGACTCGCGTCCTCGACGGTGGTGGGGTCGGCGAGGACGACATCCACCACCAGCTCCGGTGCGGCCTCGTGCAACGTCTCGATGTGCCGGGTGGCGGAGAAGCCGCGCGTCTCTGCGGTGTCCATGTCGAGGTTGAGGGTGAGCACCTTGCGAGCCGGGGCCTCGGCCAGCGCGGTGCGCAGGTCGGGGACGAGCAGGTGGGTGAGGACCGAGGTGTACCAGGAGCCCGGCCCCAGGATGATGTGGTCCGCCTCGCGCACCGCCGCCAGCGACTCGGGCTGTGCCGGCGGTGCCTGCGGCTCGAGGCAGATCGACTCCACCAGGCCCCGGGTCTTCGCGATGGCCACCTGACCGACCACGGCCTGCGTGGCCGAGGGGTCGGCTGCGTCGAGGCCGCTGACCTGCGCGCGCAGCTCGAGCGGCACCGCCGCCATGGGCAGTACCCTGCCGCGGGCACTGAGCAGTCGACCCACGAGGTCGAGACCCATCACCGGGTCGTCGTGCAGCTGCCACAGCGCGACGATGAGCAGGTTGCCCAGGGCGTGCCCGGCGAGGTCCCCATCACCGGTGAAACGGTGCTGGAGGACGTCGCTCCAGGTCTGCCCCCACTCGTTGTCGTCGCACAGCGCGGTCAGCGCCATCCGCAGGTCGCCGGGGGGCAGCACACCGAAGTCGTCCCGCAGGCGGCCGGAGGACCCTCCGTTGTCGGCGACGGTGACGATGGCTGTCACCTGCTCGCAGACGAGGCGAAGGGCGGACAGCGAGGCCGCGAGGCCGTGGCCACCCCCGAGGGCAACCACCTTGGACGAACGAAGGAGGTCCGACACACTCACTCCTGGCCCAGGTCACGGTGGACCACGAAGGTCGCGATCTCCTTCGACCCGAGGCGGGAGGCGAGGGCCTCGGCCATGGCCACGGACCGGTGCTTGCCACCGGTGCACCCGACGGCGAGGGTGACGTACCGCCGGTTCTCCCGGAGGTAGCCCGCGATCACCGGGGTGAGCATGGTCTCGACACCGTCGAGGAACTCCTGCGCCCCGGGCTGGGAGAGCACGTACTCGGCGACCTGGGTCTCCCGCCCCGTGAACGCGCGCAGCTCGGGGACCCAGAACGGGTTGGGCAGGAAGCGCATGTCCAGGACGAAGTCGGCGTCGAGCGGGACCCCGTACTTGAACCCGAAGGACAGGACGGCCAGTCGCAACCGCTCGGAGGTCTCGTCGTGGAAGATCGGGCTGATCTTGCGCCCGAGCTGGTGGACGTTCAGCCCCGAGGTGTCGACGACCATCTCGGCGCTCGCCCGGATGTCCGACAGGACCTCGCGCTCGCGCTGGATGGCATCCAGCAGGCGCCCCGTGCCCTGCAGGGGGTGGGGACGACGCACGCTCTCGAAACGACGCACGAGCGCCTCGTTGGTCGCGTCGAGGAACATCAGGTGCGTGCGCCAGCCGTGCTCGCGCAGCCGCTGCAGCGAGCTGGTCAGCGTCTCGAAGCCCTGCGCGCGCACATCGAGGGCGATGCCGATGCGTACGGGGCCCTTGCGGTGGCTCTCGTCGTCCACCCGGGACTCCGCCAGGCGCAGCAGGTCGCCGAGGAGCATCACGGGCAGGTTGTCGATGACGTACCAGCCGTGATCCTCCATGACCTTGCCGACCGTCGAGCGGCCGGCTCCGCTCATGCCGGTGACCACGATGACCTCCGGGCTCGGGTCCTCGGCGTCTCGCTCGGGGACGGCAGCAGACTGGCTCATCCTGGTTCTCCTTCGTCGAGCACCTCGCCGGTGGTGAGGTTCACGGCGGGCGTGGACTGCGTCGTGGCCAACTCTGCCGCAATACGTTCGGCAAGTGCAGGTCCGATCCCCGGGGTCTGCGCCAGGTCCTCCGCGCCGGCGGCACGGATGCGCTTCACCGAGCCGTACCGGGCCAGCAGAGCCTTGCGTCGGGTCTCCCCCAGACCGGGGACCCCGTCGAGCGCGCTCCTGGTCATCGACTTGCTGCGGCGCTCCCGGTGGAAGGTGTTGGCGAACCGGTGGGCCTCGTCGCGCAGGCGTTGCAGGAGGAAGAGCGCCTCGCTGGTGCGCGGCAGGATCACCGGATGGTCGTCACCGGGGACCCAGACCTCCTCGAGGCGCTTGGCCAGCCCGACCAGGGCGACGTCCACGATCCCCAGCTCGTCCAGGACCCGCTGCGCGGCCGCCACCTGGGGGGCTCCCCCGTCGACGACGACGAGGTTGGGCGGGTAGGCGAAACGGCGGGCCTCGGTCGGCTGATCTGCGTCCTGGCTCGTGTCCTCGGCGTCGCGGTCCTTGACGTACCGGGCGAAACGACGTGTGAGCACCTCGTGCATGGACGCCGTGTCGTCCGTGCGGCCGTCGACGTCCCCCCGGACGATGAAGCGTCGGTACTCGCTCTTGCGGGCGACCCCGTCCTCGAAGACGACCATCGATCCCACGACATCGCTGCCCTGGACGTGGGCGATGTCGTAGCCCTCGATCCGCAACGGCGCGTCGTCGAGCCCGAGTGCCTCCTGCAGCTCCTGCAGCGCCTGGCTGCGCGCCGTCAGGTCCCCGGCGCGGGCCACCTTGTGCCGAGCCAGCGACTGGACGGCGTTGCGCTCGACCGTGGCCATCAGGGCCCGCTTGTCGCCCCGCTGGGGCACTCGCAGGGTGACGCGGCTCCCCCTTCGCTCCCCCAGCCAGGCCGCCACGTCCTCGCCCTGCGCCGGGAGGACCGGCACCAGGACCTCGCGCGGCACCTCCTCGCCGCCGTACACCTGCTGCAGCAGGTGCTCCACGAGCTCCGGGAGGTCCTGCGCATCCTTCTCGGCGACCCACCCGCGCTGGCCGCGGATCCGTCCGCCCCGGACGTGGAAGACCTGGATGGCGACTTCGAGCTCGTCGTCGGCCAGGGCGAAGACGTCCGCGTCGGTCCCGTCGGGCAGGACGACCGCGGACTTCTCCAGCGCCTTGGTCAGGGCGGTGACGTCGTCACGCAGACGGGCCGCCTGCTCGAAGTCGAGCTCGGCGGCGGCGGCCTTCATCTCGCGCTCGAGGCGACGCACGAAACGATCGGTACCCCCGGCGAGGAAGTCGCACAACTCGTCGGCCAGGGCCCGGTGGTCCTCGGGGCTGATCCACCCGACGCACGGCGCGGAGCACTTGTCGATGTAGGCGAGCAGGCACGGTCGTCCGGATTGCTGGGCCCGGTTGAAGACCCCCTTGCTGCAGGTGCGGACGGGGAAGACCCGCAGCAGCAGGTCAAGGGTCTCGCGGATGGCCCAGGCATGGGTGTACGGGCCGAAGTAGCGGGTGCCCTTGCGCTTGGCACCCCGCATCACCTGGGCGCGGGGGAAATCCTCCCCCATCGTCACCGCCAGGTAGGGATAGGACTTGTCGTCCCGGTACTTGACGTTGAACCGGGGGTCGTACTCCTTGATCCAGGAGTACTCGAGCTGGAGGGCCTCGACCTCGTTGGCCACGACCGTCCACTCGACGCTCGCGCCGGTGCGCACCATGCGCTGGGTTCGCGGGTGCAGCGCGGAGATGTCCTGGAAGTACGAGGACAGCCGGGCGCGCAGCGACTTCGCCTTGCCGACGTAGATGACCCGACCGTGCTCGTCGCGAAATCGATAGACGCCCGAGTCGGTCGGGATGGACCCGGGCGCGGGTCGGTAGGTCGACGGATCTGCCACTGCCTACTCCCGGGAGACGACCACGTCGTCGTCCTCGACGGTCACCGTGCGCTCGTCGAGCCCCTCGGTGGCCGGGCCCTGGGTCATGTCACCGGACTGCGGGTCGAACTCGCTGCCGTGGCACGGACAGATGATCGCGCGCGTGGTGACCTCGCTGACGGTGCACCCCTGGTGGGGGCAGCGCGCGTCGAAGGCCTTGTACTCGCCCGCGCTCGGTTGGGTGACGACGACTCCGTCCATGACGAGGCCACCCCCCTCGGGCACGTCCGCGACCGGGATGCGCACCGGCTGTGACGAATCGACCTGCTCGGTGCTGCCGCCGCAGGCGGCGAGCGGGACCGCGGCGCCTGCGGCCGCCACGGCCATGACCTGACGTCGTGTCGTCGTCACATCGAGCTCCATCTGCCGGGAACGGGTACAGCCTGATCCTGTCACTGCTGGCTGAACATCCTCAGCCTGCCTTCTTGGCCCGTCTGGCCGCCGCACTCGCGGCGCTGGAGACCCCGGGCTTCTTCGCGGCCGGGGCCCGTGTCGAGGCCGTCCTCGCGGCGGTCGGCTCGGCCGCCGCCGTGGCCTTCCGGGTGGCGGCGGCCTTCTTCGTCGACTTCTTCGCGTTCTTCTTCTTGCCCGCCCCCTTCGCCGGGGTGGCAGGCTCGTCCTCGACGAGCTCACCGATGACCGGGACGGTGTCCGACTTCGCCAGGACGGGCGCGAGGAACTGCCCGGTGTACGAGTCCGAGCCGGCAGCCACGCCTTCGGGGGTCCCGGTGGCGACCACCCGGCCGCCGCCATCACCACCCTCGGGACCCAGGTCGATGACCCAGTCGGCGCTCTTGACGACATCCAGGTTGTGCTCGATGACCAGGACGGTGTTGCCCTTGTCCACCAGGCCCTGGAGGACGAGCAGGAGCTTGCGGATGTCCTCGAAGTGCAAACCGGTGGTCGGCTCGTCGAGCACGTAGACGGTGCGGCCGTTGGACCGCTTCTGCAGCTCCGACGCGAGCTTGACGCGCTGCGCCTCACCGCCGGAGAGCGTCGTGGCGGGTTGACCGAGGCGGACGTAACCCAGACCGACCGCGTTGAGGGTCTTCATGTGGCGCGCGATCGCCGGGACGGCGGCGAAGAAGTCCTCCGCCTCCTCGATCGGCATGTCGAGCACCTCGGCGATGTTCTTGCCCTTGAAGTGCACCTCCAGCGTCTCGCGGTTGTAGCGGGCGCCGTGGCACACCTCGCACGGGACGTACACGTCGGGCAGGAAGTTCATCTCGATCTTCAACGTCCCGTCGCCGGAGCACGCGTCGCACCGACCGCCCTTGACGTTGAAGGAGAAGCGGCCGGGCTGGTAGCCACGCACCTTTGCCTCGCTCGTCTCGGCGAAGAGCCGACGCACGTGGTCGAAGACCCCCGTGTAGGTCGCCGGATTCGACCGCGGTGTCCGACCGATGGGGCTCTGGTCGACGTGGACGACCTTGTCGAGGTGCTCGAGACCGGTGACGGTCTTGTGCCGACCGGGTACCTGCCGGGCACCGTTGAGCTTGTTGGCCAGCACGCGGTAGAGGATGTCGTTGACGAGCGTGGACTTGCCCGAGCCGGACACACCGGTGATCGCGATGAAGTTCCCGAGCGGGAAGCACACGTCGATGTCGTGCAGGTTGTGCTCGCGTGCACCCCGCACGCTCAGCTCCCGACCGGGCCGCTGCGGACGACGAGACGTCGGCAGCGGGATCTCCAGGTCGCCGGAAAGATAGCGCCCGGTCGCCGAGCGCTCGTTGGTCAGCAGTTGCGACAGCGGCCCCGAGTGCACGACGTCACCACCGTGCTCGCCCGCACCGGGGCCGATGTCGACGACCCAGTCGGACGAGGCGATCGTGTCCTCGTCGTGCTCCACGACGATGAGCGTGTTGCCCAGATCGCGCAGGCGGGTGAGGGTCTCGATGAGGCGGTGGTTGTCCCGCTGGTGCAGGCCGATGCTCGGCTCGTCGAGGACGTAGAGGACACCGACGAGACCGGAGCCGATCTGGGTGGCCAGTCGGATCCGCTGGGCCTCACCGCCGGAGAGCGTCCCGGCGGCACGCGAGAGCGAGAGGTACTCCAGACCGACATCGAGGAGGAAGCCGAGCCGGGCGTCGATCTCCTTGATCACCTGCTCGGCGATCTGCAGCTCACGGTCGGTGAAGTCCACGGTGCCCAGGAAGCCGGCGGCCCGGGCGATGGACATCGACGAGACGTCGGCGATGCTGTACCCCCCGACGAGGACGGCCAAGGACTCGGGCTTCAAACGGGTCCCGTTGCACGTCGGGCACGGGATCTCGCGCATGTAGCCCTCGTAGCGCTCTCGGCTCCAGTCCGACTCGGTCTCCGCGTGCCGACGCTTGACGAAGGAGACGGCCCCCTCGAAGCCCGTGCTGTAGGCACGCTCCCTCCCGAAGCGGTTGCGGTAGCGCACGTGCACCTTGTGCTTGTGTCCGTGCAGCAGGGCCGTCCGCGCCCGCTCCGGCAGCGCCCGCCACGGGGTGTCCATGTCGAAGCTGAGGTCGTCACCGAGCGCGGCCATCGTCCGCTGGAAGTACTGCGCCGACTGGGTCCCCTTGGCCCAGGGAGCGATGGCTCCCTCACCGAGGCTCAGGTCGTCGTCCGGGACGATGAGTTCCGAGTCGACCTCCAGCTCCGTACCCAGACCGGTGCAGACCGGGCAGGCGCCGAAGGGGGAGTTGAAGGAGAACGAGCGCGGCTCGATCTCGTCGATATCCAGGGGGTGGTCGTTGGGGCAGGCCATCGTCTCCGAGTAGCGCCGCTGACGCTGCGGGTCCTCCTCCGCCAGGTCGACGAAGTCGACGACGACGACGCCCCCGGCCAGGCCCAGTGCGGTCTCGACCGAGTCGGTCAGGCGCTGCTTGTTGGCCCGGTCCTCGGCCCCCTTCGCCACGAGCCGGTCCACGACCACGTCGATGGTGTGCTTGACCTGCTTCTCCAGCGTCGGTGGCTCCGAGAGCGAGACGACCTCGCCGTCGACGAGGGCGCGGCTGTACCCCTTCGCCCGCAGCTCGGCGAAGAGGTCGACGAACTCCCCCTTGCGCGCCCGCACCACGGGGGCGAGCACCTGGAAGCGGGTTCGCTCCGGCAGCTCGAGCAACCGGTCGACGATCTGCTGCGGGCTCTGCCGGGTGATGCGCTCGCCGCAGACGGGGCAGTGCGGGCGACCGACGCGGGCGAAGAGCAGACGGAGGTAGTCGTGGACCTCGGTGATCGTGCCGACGGTCGAGCGGGGGTTGCGATTCGTCGACTTCTGGTCGATCGACACCGCCGGTGACAGGCCCTCGATGAAGTCGACGTCGGGTTTGTCCATCTGCCCGAGGAACTGACGGGCGTAAGCGGACAGCGACTCGACGTACCGACGCTGGCCCTCGGCGAAGATGGTGTCGAAGGCGAGCGAGGACTTGCCCGACCCGGACAGGCCGGTGAAGACCACGAGCGAGTCCCGTGGGATGTCGATGTGGATGTTCTTGAGATTGTGCTCGCGAGCCCCCTGGACGACGATCCGGTCGTGCAGTCGGGAACCAGCGGCCTTGGCAACAGTCACCCTCCCCACCTTAGGTGCCCCCACCGACAGTCCACCTCCCCCTCCGCCCGCGGGCGGGAGCGCCTAGCCTGTGGAGGATGAGCACCCCCATCGAGGACTACGCAGCCGTCGGCGACACGGAGACCGCCGCCCTCATCTCACGCAAGGGCTCGGTGGACTGGCTGTGCCTCCCGCGCTTCGACTCGGCCTCCTGCTTCACGGCCCTCCTGGGCACGCGCGAGCACGGACGGTGGCTCATCGGCACCGTGGACGAGGCCACGACCACGCGCTCCTACCGCGACGACACCTTCATCCTCGAGACCGAGCACCGCACGGCCACGGGGCTCGTCCGTGTGACGGACGTCATGCCGCTGAGCGACGGCCGCGCGGACCTGATCCGAGTCGTCGAGGGGCTGGAGGGCGAGGTCGAGATGGAGCACGAGTGGATCGTGCGGACCAACTACGGGCTGATCCGCCCGTGGGTCGCCCACTCCGCCGGTCACGAGCGCGACGAGGACGTCATCACCGCCATCGCCGGCAACGACATGCTCGTCCTGCGCGGCTCGCGGCTCCCGCACGCCGACCACGGACACCACTACGACCGGTGGACCGTCCGCGCCGGCGAGCACTACAACTTCTCGACCACGTGGTTCGCCTCGTACAAACCGATCCCGCCACCGCTGGACATCCGGGCCCGGATCACCGCGACGCACGAGCGCTCGCAGGCATGGGCAGCGCGCTGCACCTACGAGGGGCCGTACCGCGAGGCCGTCGTCCGCTCGCTGTTGACCCTGCGGTTGCTCACCGACACCCGTCGCGGCGGCATCGTCGCCGCAGCCACCACGAGCCTGCCGGAGGACTTCGGGGGCGTGCGCAACTGGGACTACCGCTACTGCTGGCTGCGGGACGCGTCGCTCGCGCTCGAGTCGCTCCTGAAGTCCGGGTACGTGGGCGCCACCAAGCTCTGGCGGGACTGGCTGGTCCGGGCCATCGCCGGTGACCCGGCGGACATGCAGATCATGTACGCGGTCGACGGTGGCCGGGAGCTGCCCGAGCGCGAGCTCGACCACTTGCCCGGGTACGCGGACTCGCGGCCCGTCCGGGTCGGAAACGGAGCCGTCGACCAGCGGCAGACCGACGTCCTGGGAGAGGTCATGATCGCCCTGGAGGACGCGCGGGCACAGGGGCTGGCGGAGTCGCCGCAGTCCTGGGCCATCCAGCGAGCAATGGTCGACGAGCTGGCCCGGCACTGGCAGGAGCGCGACCACGGCCTCTGGGAGATGCGCGGCCCCAAGCAGCACTTCACCCACTCGCGGGTCATGGTGTGGGCAGCCTTCGACCGGGCGATCCGTGGCGTGGAGATCCACGGCTACGAGGGTGACGTCGAGCTGTGGCGCGATCTTCGTGACCGGGTACGCGCCGACATCCTCGACAGGGGCTGGAACGAGGCAAGGCAAACCTTCACCCAGCACTACGAGACGGACGAGGTCGACGCCTCGCTGCTCCAGATCCCCATGGTCGGGTTCCTGCCCCCGCAGGACCCCCGGGTGCTCGGCACCATCGCGGCGATCGAGCACGACCTCATGCGGGACGGTTTCCTGCTGCGGTACCGCACGGAGAGCGGGGTCGACGGCCTCACCGGGGACGAGCACCCCTTCCTCGCCTGTTCGTGGTGGCTCGTGAGCGCCTACGCGCTCACCGGTCAGCTGGACAAGGGACACGGGCTCATGCGGCGCCTGGTCGCCCTGCTCAACGACGTCGGCCTCATCGCCGAGGAGTACGACGTCGCCGGTGGGCGCCAGGTCGGCAACTTCCCCCAGGCCTTCAGCCACCTCACCCTCATCGGCGCCGCATACGCACTGCGGGATGCCGAGGACCCCACCCACCCCAGCCACCCCGTGGAGGACCACTGACATGACCACCACCTACGACCCCGACGTCCAGCCCGCAGGCCCGGTGGCGGTACGCACGCTCCCCGCGCTGACGATCCGCAAGATGTCCGTCTCGCAGATGCACAACAACGTCTACCTGCTCACGTGCGCCAGCACTGGTGAGCAGTTGCTCATCGACGCCGCGGACGAGGCCGACCGGATCAACGAGCTCATCGCCACCGGAGGTGCCGGGCTCTCCCACCTGGTGACCACTCACCAGCACTGGGACCACGTGCGCGCCCTGACCGAGATCAGCCGCGACCACACACCTCAGATGTACGCCGGGGAGGACGACGCGCCGGCCCTGCCCGTGCGCCCCGACCACCGGCTGCGCCACGGCGACACCATCCGCTTCGGTGACGTGCTCCTGGACGTCATCCACCTGCGTGGGCACACCCCCGGCTCGGTGGCCCTGGCCTACGACGACCCGGAGGGGCACGTCCACCTCTTCACCGGCGACAGCCTCTTCCCCGGTGGCGTCGGGGCCACCGACCGGCCCGGTCAGAGCTTCGAGTCGCTCTACGTCGACGTGACCGACCGCGTCTTCGACGTCTACGACGACGACACGTGGGTCTACCCCGGTCACGGCGGCGACACCACGCTCGGCGCGGAGCGACCGCACCTGCAGGAGTGGCGAGAGCGCGGGTGGTGACGACACCACGGTTCGTCCCGGCACCTCTCCTCGTCCTGGGCGCCGTGGTCTCCGTCCAGTTCGGCGGAGCGCTCGCGGCCACCCTCGTGCCCCAGATCGGCGCCGCCGGCTCCGTGGTTCTGCGCCTTGGTTTCGCCACCGCCGTCCTGCTGGCCGTTGCGCGTCCACGCTGGCGCGGGCACAGCGCCCGCGCGTGGCTGACCGTCGTGGCCTTCGGAGTGGCGATGGGGCTGATGAACTTCGCCTTCTACGGGTCGCTCGCGCACCTGCCCATCGGCGTGGCCGTCACCATCGAGTTCACCGGCCCGCTCACCCTGGCCGCCGTCCTCTCCCGTCGTCCGCGGGACCTGCTTGCAGTCGCCGCAGCCGCCATCGGCGTCCTGCTCATCTCGCAGGCGCTCAGCGTCCCACTGGCCGAGCTCGAGGGGACCGGGATCCTCCTCGCGCTCCTCGCAGGCGTCTGCTGGGCCGGCTACATCATCTTCTCCGGTCGGGCGGGTGCCGAGTTTCCTGCGCTCGAGGGCCTGGCGCTGGCCATGGTCGTCGCCATGCTCGTCGTGCTCCCCTTCGGCCTCTGGGACGTCACCGTGCACGGGACGAGCGCCTGGACCGGTGCTGTCGTCCTCACCGGCCTCGGAGTCGCCATCCTGTCCTCGGTCCTGCCGTACTCGCTCGAGCTGCTCGCCCTGCGGCGGCTTCCGGCGAAGGTCTTCGGCATCCTGCTCAGCCTCGAGCCGGCGGTCGCCGCCCTCGCCGGTCTCGTCGTGCTCGGGCAACGACTGGACCCGGTCCAGCTCGGCGGGATGGTCCTCGTCGTCCTGGCAAGCACGATGGTCCTCGGCCTCGGCGCCCGCAGCGAGCGGGAGCCGTCGGCCACCTGAGGACCAGGCGAAGGAAGGTCAGTTGCCGGAGCGGGCCCTGGCCTGCTCGTCCTTCTTCGTCTTGCGCAGGCTGGCGATCGTCGTGACGCCGAGGATGACGACGATGGCACCGAGGGAGACACCGATCGGGATCTCCGGGACCGAGAGCGACTCCCCACCGTTGATGAACGGCACATCGTTCTCGTGGAGGGCGTGCAGGATCAGCTTGACGCCGATGAAGGCGAGCAGCACGGACAGACCGACGGTGAGGTAGACCAGCTTCTTCAGCAGGCCGCCGATGAGGAAGTACAGCTGACGCAGACCCATCAGCGCGAACAGATTGGCCGTCAGCACGATGTACGGCTCCTGGGTCAACCCGTAGACCGCCGGGATGGAGTCGAACGCGAAGAGCAGGTCGGTCATGCCCAGGGCGAAGACCGCGATGAACATCGGGGTGACGACCAGCTTCGCGTTCTTCTTCGTCAGCAGCTTCGAGGACCACTCCGTCGTGCTGGGCAGGGCCTTCTGCATCCAGGTGACGACCCGGTTCTCCTCGTACTCGTCCTCTGTGTCGCCCTCGGTGGCCAGCTTGATCGCGGTGTAGATGAGGAAGGCACCGAAGATGTAGAAGACCCAGGAGAACTGGTTGATCGCCGCGGCACCGAGGAAGATGAAGATCGTGCGCAGGACGATCGCGATGATGATCCCCCACAGCAGGGCCGTCTGCTGGTACTTCTGCGGCACCCCGAACTTCGCCATGATCAGCAGGAAGATGAACAGGTTGTCGATGGAGAGCGAGTACTCCGTCAACCATCCTGCGAAGAACTCCGTCCCTCGGGCAGGACCGGCCATGAACCACATCCCGACGCCGAAGAGGACGGCCGCCGTGATGTAGACGCCCAGGACGACGGAGACCTCACGGGTGGAGGGGACGTGGGGGTTGCGGGCCACCCAGATGACGTCGAAGACGAGGATGACCGCGGCCACGCCGAGCGTGAGGAGCCAGGCCCAGGTGGGCACGACCATCGTGCCGCCGCTGATGATCGTCGGCTGTAGTGCGGAGAACGTTGACAATGGTTACCTTCCGGACAGAGAAATCACGCCCGGAGGTCTCTCCCACCCATGGGCCGCTGCCCCGGGACGGTGAGGACCGACCGTGATGACGAGGCTGACGCTCGGGGATACTCCCCTCCGACTCCACCATGTTTGCACATCAGGGGCACTCGAGCGCACCCACGGCGCATCAGCGTGTGGCTGCCGTCATCTGGCGCAGCTCCTTCTTCAGGTCACCAATCTCGTCCCGCAGCCGGGCGGCGAGCTCGAAGTGCAGGTCCGTGGCCGCCTGGTGCATCTGGTCGGTCAGCTCCTGGATGAGACGAGCCAGCTCGGTCGCCGGAAGGTCACGCTCACGGCCCTCCGCCGGCGCGCTCGACGCCGAGCGGGTCGACTTGCCGCGCGACTGGGCACGGGCGGAGCCGAGCAACTCGTCGGTATCGGCGTCCTCGCGCTGCAGCATGTCGGTGATGTCCGCGATCCGCTTGCGCAACGGCTGCGGGTCCAGACCGCGCTCCCGGTTGTAGGCGATTTGCTTCTCCCGACGACGGTTGGTCTCGTCGAGTGCCTCCTGCATCGACGGCGTGACCTTGTCGGCGTACATGTGCACCTGGCCGGAGACGTTGCGGGCCGCGCGACCGATCGTCTGGATCAGCGAGCGCGCGCTGCGCAGGAAACCCTCCTTGTCGGCGTCCAGGATGCTCACCAGGGACACCTCGGGCAAGTCCAGGCCCTCGCGCAGCAGGTTGATGCCGACGAGCACGTCGTACTCCCCCAGCCGCAACTCCCGCAGCAGCTCCACCCGGCGCAGGGTGTCGATGTCCGAGTGGAGATAGCGCACCCGCACCCCTCTGTCCAGCAGATAGTCGGTGAGGTCCTCGGCCATCTTCTTCGTCAGCGTCGTCACGAGCACGCGCTCATCACGCTCCGCCCGCTCCCGGATCTCGTGCAGGAGGTCGTCGATCTGCCCCTTGGTCGGCTTCAGAACCACCTCCGGGTCGATGAGTCCGGTCGGACGGATCACCTGCTCGACATGGCCGTCGGACTTGGCCATCTCGTAGTCCCCGGGCGTCGCCGAGAGGTAGACGGTCTGGCCGATGCGCTCGAGGAACTCCTCCCACGTCAGCGGCCGGTTGTCCATGGCGCTCGGCAGGCGGAACCCGTGCTCGACCAGGGTGCGCTTGCGGGAGGCGTCGCCCTCGTACATCGCCCCGATCTGGGGCACTGTCTGGTGGGACTCGTCGATGACGAGCAGGAAGTCCTCGGGGAAGTAGTCCAGGAGGCAGTTGGGCGCGCTGCCCGGCTCGCGGCCGTCGATGTGCATCGAGTAGTTCTCGATGCCGGCGCAGGAGCCGATCTGACGCATCATCTCGATGTCGTAGGTGGTGCGCATGCGCAGTCGCTGGGCCTCGAGCATCTTGCCCTGCCGCTCCAGGTCCTCCAGCCGCGTCGCCAGCTCGGTCTCGATCCCGTGGACCGCTCGCTCCATCCGCTCCGGACCGGCGACGTAGTGCGTCGCCGGGAAGATGTGGATCTCGCTCTCCTCGCGCACGACCTCACCGGTGAGCGGGTGCAGGGTGTGGATCCGCTCGATCTCGTCGCCGAAGAACTCGATGCGCACCGCGAGCTCCTCGTACATCGGGATGATCTCGACGGTGTCGCCACGTACCCGGAAGGTCCCACGGGTGAAGGCCAGGTCGTTGCGGGTGTATTGCATCGTCACGAACTGGCGCAGCAGGTCGTCACGCTCGATCTCCTCCCCGATCTTCAGGGTCACCATCCGGTCCACGTACTCCTGCGGGGTCCCCAGGCCGTAGATGCAGGACACCGAGGCCACGACGACCACGTCGCGACGGGTGAGCAGGCTGTTGGTCGCCGAGTGGCGTAGACGCTCGACCTCCTCGTTGACCGATGAGTCCTTCTCGATGTAGGTGTCGCTCTGTGGGACGTAGGCCTCGGGTTGGAAGTAGTCGTAGTAACTGACGAAGTACTCGACGGCATTGTTGGGCAGCAGATCACGGAACTCGTTGGCCAGTTGCGCCGCCAGCGTCTTGTTCGGGGCCATGACCAGCGTCGGCCGCTGGACCTCCTCGATGAGCCACGCCGTCGTCGCCGACTTGCCGGTACCCGTGGCGCCGAGCAGGACGATGTCCTCCTCCCCCGCCCTGACCCGGCCCGCGAGATCGGCGATGGCGGTGGGCTGGTCGCCGGCGGGCTCGAACTCCGAGACGACCTCGAAGGGAGCCACCGTGCGTTGCAGGTCGGTTACGGGGCGCATGGTCCTCACGGTATGTCAGGGGTGTGACAGGGCAGTCACCTCACCCAACGCCGATCACGGCCGTGCGGATTCCGCCGGTCCCGCTCAGGCCCGGTCCGACCGGACCGTACGCCAGTGACGGCCCGGCCCCCTTCGCAGTGTCCACCTACCCAGATGGGCGATCGCCCCCAGGTCACGGGCCATGAGCCGCACCGCCTCCTCGGCGACGTCGTCCTCGCGGACGTCGCGGCTCGCGGCGACGAGGAAACGCAGGTGCAGCTGCGGCTGACCCCGCACGATCTCCACGGAGCGGTCCTCGACCACGTGCGTGCGCGCCATCAGCTCCTCGGCCCGCGGCAGGACGGTCGGCGGCTCCACCCCCGCAGGCACGCCGTGCACATCGAGGGCGACCCGGTAGGAGGGCATCAGGAGCCGCCGCGCGGTGGCGTCCACCCGGTCGCGCGCGCCCAGGTCCCGACCCGTGGGTGGACGGCGTCGAACCACGGCTCCTTGGCCTCGGCGTACTCCCCACGCGGGAGACCGAGCGCCGCGAGACGCTCCTTCTCGGCGCGGTAGTCCGCGCGGACGTCGGGCTCCGCACGAAGCCAGTCGCGGAAGAGCAGCGCCCAGCGCCATCCCGGGGAGCCGATCTCCCGCACGTGCAGGTGGATCGGGACGGCCGGGTCGCACCCCCGGTGGTACCGCTTGGGCCAGGGCTGCCCGTCCTTCGGGCTGTCCCGGGTGATGTCCTCCCGTCGTGGCCAGCCACCGTCGGCCATGGCGGCCATGAACTCTGTGCTGTCGGCGACCTTGAGGGACTCGACCCCGACCTGCAGGTCGATGATCGGCTTGGCGTACATCGGCACCGACGTGGAGCCGATGTGGTCGACGGTGATGGCGAGGTCACCGAGTCGGTGGCGCAGGCGGGCGACCTCGCGCGCGGCCATGTCCGCCCAGACGGGATCGGGTTCGGTGAGGACGAGCTCCTCGGGAGCAGTCACCGGACGCATCGCGGCAAGGTTGTCCGCGAAGGGGGCCAGCCGCTTCTCCCAGAGCCGGTCGACCGCCGCCAGGAGTGCCTCGGGGGTGCCGTTGTTGTCCAACAGCACGTCGGCGACGGCACGCCGCTGCTCGTCGCTCGCCTGTGCCGCCACCCGCGAGCGGGCCTCGTCCTCCGGTGTCCCGCGCAGCTCGACGAGCCGACGCACTCGCTCCTCCTCGGCGGTGTCGACGACGACGACGAGGTGGTACTCCCCGGCCATCTCCTTCTCGACGAGCAGGGGCATGTCGTGGACCGCGACCCGGGCCCCCTGGGCCTGCGCAGCGGCGAGTTGCTGCGCCGTCCGCTCCCAGATCGCCGGGTGGGTGATCCCCTCGAGCGCCGCCAGCGCGTCCGGGTCCCCGAAGACCACGCGGCCCAGCGCCGGACGGTCCAGTGCCCCCTTCGCGTCGAAGACCTCGTTGCCGAAGCGATCCCGGATCAGCTCCAGCGCCGGCTCCCCCGGCTCGACCACCTCCCGGGCGATGAGGTCGGCGTCCACGACGACCGCTCCGAGCTCGGCCAAGCGCCTCGAGACGGTCGACTTGCCGGAACCGATCCCACCGGTGAGGCCCACGCGCAGCATGCCGGCGATCCTAGCCGCGCTCGATCCGCGACAGGTGCGCGCCTCGTGGGTAGCGTCGACGCGTGGACTCCCAGACACTCGTCAACCTCCTGCTCGTCATGGTCTTCGTTCTCGTCGGTGGCGTGTTCGCCGCCACGGAGATGGCCATCGTGACCCTGCGCGAGGGGCAGGTCCGTGCCCTCGAGGAGGGGGGTGAGCGCGGGCAGCGGCTCGCCGGCCTGGTGCGCAACCCCAACCAGTTCCTCTCCGCCGTGCAGATCGGCGTGACCGTGGCCGGCTTCTTCTCCTCGGCCTATGGTGGCTCGACGATCGCCCCGGACCTCGTGCCGGGTCTCGTCGCAGTGGGCGTTCCCGAGGCTGCCGCTGCCACCCTCGCCCTCGTGGCGATGACCCTGCTGATCGCCTACCTCTCGCTCGTCTTCGGCGAGCTGGTGCCCAAACGTCTGGCCATGCAGAACAACCTGGCCTTCACCCGGGTCCTCGGGAGGCCGCTGCAGCTCTTCGCCACAGTGGTCCGGCCGGTCATCTGGTTGCTCTCGGCCTCCACCAACGCCGTCGTCCGGCTCGTCGGTGGCAACTCCTCGGCGTCGGAGGAGGAGATGACCCCGGAGGAGATCCGTGACCTCATCGAGGGCCACCAGGGACTGCGTCCCTACCCCCGGCGCATCCTCACTGACGTCTTCCGGGCCGGCGAGCGTTCGCTGACCCGCGTGATGCGCCCGCGCACGGACGTGCAGTTCCTCGAGGCGGACCTCACGCTCGACCAGGCCCTGGAGCACGTGCGTGACCTCCCCCACTCGCGCTTCCCCGTCACGGGCACGGACGTCGATGACGTGGTCGGCTTCGTGCACATCCGCGACCTGCTTCTGCCGCCGTCGACACGGGAGGACACCACCCGTGTCCGGGATCTCGCCCGGACCATCCTCGCGCTGCCCGACAGCCTCGAGGTCCTCCCGGCGCTCTCCCGCCTCCGGTCCGAGCAGCAGCCCCTCGCACTCGTCGTCGACGAGTACGGCGGCACCAGCGGGCTGGTCACCACGGAGGACCTCGTCGAGGAGTTCGTCGGTGAGATCTATGACGAGCACGACACGGGCTCCGACCCGGAGGACGCGACCCGCCGCAGCGGGGAGAGCCTCGTCGTGGACGGGTCGCTCAACGTCGAGGAGTTGTCCGACCTGATCGGTGCCGACGTCTCCGACGAGGACGTGGACACGGCCGGCGGTCTCGTCATGTCGCGACTCGGCCGCTTGGCCAGGGCGGGTGACGTCGTGGAAGTCGCCGGGCAGCGCCTGGAGGTCCTCTCTGTCGACGGCCGTCGTGTGGCTCGCCTGCGGGTCACTGCCGTCGAGGGACCACCCCGCCCATGACGAAGGGGGCGTCGCACCATTGGTGCGACGCCCCCTTCGTGGGGTGCTGTCGGGTCAGTTGCCCGTGAGCTTCTCCCGAAGCGCGGCCAGCGCCTCGTCCGAGGCCAGCGTGCCCTCGTTGGTCGGCGCGGCGGGGGCCGCTGCGCCGGCGCTGCTCGGGGCGGGAGTGCTGCTGGTGCTACTGCTGCTGCTGTCGGAGCTGTACGAGGTGGTCGCGACGTCGTCGCCACCCTCGGCGGCAGCGGCGTCGTCGGCCGCGGCCTTCTCCATCTGGGCGCGGTGCGCCTCCCAGCGGGCGTGCGCGTCGGCGTACTGCTTCTCCCACGCCTCACGCTGCGCCTCGTAGCCCTCGAGCCACTCATTGGTCTCGGAGTCGAAGCCCTCGGGGTACTTGTAGTTCCCCTGCTCGTCGTACTCCGCGGCCATGCCGTAGAGGGTCGGGTCGAACTCGGTGAGGTTGGCGCCGTCCTCGTTGGCCTGCTTCAGGCTCAGCGAGATGCGGCGACGCTCGAGGTCGATGTCGATGACCTTGACGAAGATCTCCTGACCGACGTTGACGACCTGCTCGGGCAGCTCGACGTGGCGCTCGGCCAGCTCGGAGATGTGGACCAGGCCCTCGATGCCGTCCTCGACACGCACGAACGCACCGAAGGGGACGAGCTTGGTGACCTTGCCCGGGACGACCTGACCGATCGCGTGGGTCCGGGCGAAGTGCTGCCACGGGTCCTCCTGCGTCGCCTTGAGCGACAGGGAGACGCGCTCGCGGTCCATGTCGACGTCCAGGACCTCGACCGTGACCTCGTCGCCGACCTCGACGACCTCGGACGGGTGGTCGATGTGCTTCCAGGACAGCTCGGAGACGTGGACGAGACCGTCGACGCCACCCAGGTCCACGAAGGCACCGAAGTTGACGATCGAGGAGACGACGCCCGTGCGGACCTGGCCCTTCTGCAGTTCCTTGAGGAAGGTGGTGCGCACCTCGGACTGCGTCTGCTCCAGCCACGCACGCCGCGAGAGCACGACGTTGTTGCGGTTCTTGTCGAGCTCGATGATCTTGGCCTCGATCTCCTTGCCGACGTACGGCTGGAGATCGCGGACGCGGCGCATCTCCACCAGGGAGGCGGGAAGGAAGCCACGCAGGCCGATGTCGAGGATGAGACCACCCTTGACGACCTCG
Organism: Janibacter cremeus; assembly: GCF_013409205.1. Classification (NCBI taxonomy): domain Bacteria; kingdom Bacillati; phylum Actinomycetota; class Actinomycetes; order Micrococcales; family Intrasporangiaceae; genus Janibacter; species Janibacter cremeus. The sequence goes on along the minus strand of NZ_JACCAE010000001.1, from coordinate 3,194,237 downwards.
ATGACGGTGCCGGTGACGACGCCGTCCTCTTCCTTGATCTTCTCGATGGTGCCCCAGGCACGCTCGTACTGAGCGCGCTTCTTGGACAGGATCAGGCGACCTTCCTTGTCCTCCTTCTGGAGGACGAGGGCCTCGACCTCGTCGCCGACGGCGACGATCTCGGCGGGGTCGACATCGTGCTTGATGGACAGCTCGCGCGAGGGGATGACGCCCTCGGTCTTGTAGCCGATGTCGAGGAGCACCTCGTCGCGGTCGACCTTGACGATGTGGCCCTCGACGATGTCGCCATCGTTGAAGTCCTTGATCGTGGCGTCGATGGCGGCGAGAAGATCTTCCTCAGAGCCGATGTCGTTGACGGCGATCTGAGGGGCGGTCGTGTCGACCGTGCTGGCAGTCATGTAGTAGGAACTCCGATTGTGGACAATTGATCGTACGGACAGATGGACACACAAAAGTGCCTTCTCATGCTAGTCGTCGCCGGCCGTGTGGGCAAAACCCGATCCGGGCTACGGTCCGTGCATGAGTGATGGCTGGTCGGACGGGTGGAGTGATGGGTGGTCGGGCGGGACGAGCGCGGTAGCACGCCGCGAGAGCGGTCACGGCGAGACGGTGGCCGCAAACCGCTCCTGGTGGGACAGCGAGGCCGGGGACTACCTCCGTGAGCACGGCGACTTCCTCGGCGATGCCGAGCTGGTCTGGGGCCCCGAGGGGTGGACGGAGTCGCAGCTGTGCGTCCTCGGCCCACCGGGGGTCCTCCGCGGCGCGGATGTCCTCGAGTTCGGTGGTGGCGCTGCGCAGGGTGGTCGGTGGTGCGCCGCCCAGGGTGCACGAGTGGTCTCCAGCGACCTGTCGGGCGGCATGCTGCGCACCGCGCGACAGGTCGACGCGCGCTCCCCCGGTCCCGCGCCGGAACTCCTCCAGGCGGATGCCACGCGGCTGGGGCTGGCGGATGCCAGCTTCGACATCGTCTTCTCCGCCTACGGGGCGACTCCCTTCGTCGCGGACAGTGCCGGGCTCATGGCCGAGTTGGCCCGTGTCCTGCGGCCCGGGGGGACACTCGCCTTCTCCACCTCGCACCCGATCCGCTGGGCCTTCCCCGACGTGCCGGGGCCGGCCGGACTGACGGCCACGGCCTCCTACTTCGACGAGACCCCCTACGTCGAGGACGAGGGGGATCGTGCCAGTTATGTCGAGCACCACAGGACGATGGGCCACCGGATCGCCGAGATCATCGACGCCGGACTGGTGCTGCGCGCGGTGCTCGAGCCGGAGTGGCCCGCCGACAACTCGCAGGTCTGGGGAGGGTGGTCACCGCTGCGTGGCCAGCACTTCCCCGGGACGGCGATCTTCGTCGCCACGTGTCCCGACGGATGAGTCCGCTCAGGTGACGTCGAGGATGTGCGTCGTCCGCTGCGCATCCAGCGGCGGCTGCGGGAAGTGCGACATCTGTGACTGCGACCGGAACCAGTCGATCGTGCACCGCAGCGCAGTCTCGATGTCCACCTCCGGCCGCCACCCGAGCAGTTGCCGGGCCAAGGTCGTGTCGGGCTGACGGACCGTCGGGTCGTCGACGGGGCGCGGGATGTACTCGATCGTCGAGGAGGATCCGACCAGCTCGATGATCCACGCCGCCAGGTCACGCATGGAGATCTCGTGCGGGTTGCCGATGTTGACCGGCCCCGGGTGGTCGCTGTCGGCCAACGCCAGGATCCCGGCGACGAGGTCGTCGACGAAGCAGATCGAGCGGGTCTGCGACCCGTCACCGGCCACGGTCACCGGGTCGCCGACGAGCGACTGCCGGATGAAGTTGGGGATCGCACGCCCGTCGTTGGGCCGCATCCGCGGACCGAAGGTGTTGAATATCCGCACGATGCCGGTGCTGATCCCGTGCGTGTTGCGGTGGGCCAGGGTCATCGCCTCACCGAAGCGCTTCGCCTCGTCGTAGACACCGCGCGGCCCCACCGGATTGACGTGCCCCCAATAGCTCTCCGGCTGCGGATGCACCTGCGGGTCGCCGTAGACCTCGGACGTCGAGGCGAGGACGAAGCGGGCCCCCTTCTCGCGGGCGAGGGAAAGGGCGTGCATCGTGCCGATCGAGCCGACCTCGAGGGTCTCGATCGGCAGCTGCAGGTAGTCCACCGGACTCGCCGGTGAGGCGAAGTGGAGGATCAGGTCGACATCACCCTCGACGCGAACGTCCGCGGTGACGTCGACCTGACGCAGTTCGAAGTGCGGATCGTCGCGCAGGTGCGCGACGTTCTTCGGATCACCGGTGACGAAGTTGTCGAGGGCGATGACCTCGTCGCCACGTGCGAGCAGTCGCTCACAGAGGTGGGAGCCGAGGAACCCCGCGCCACCGGTGACGACTGCACGCATACTCGTGGCCTCAGCCGCGGTCGCCGAAGACCGGGTCACCACGGTCGTCGGCCTGGACCGGCACCTCGGTGTTCTTGCGTCGACCGATGATGACGGACATGACCAGACCGGCGAGCAGCAGGACGAGCCCGATGACGGTGAAGATGACCGGCAGGGTGTTCTTCACCAGCGCCAGCTGCGAGGACTTCGACTTGTAGTCCTCGACATTCGTGTCCACCGTCTTCTGGGTGAAGCTCGACGTGGTCGTCAGGGCGTTGACGGTCTCACCGTCGTGACGGAATTCCTGGTGCTGGTCCTCGACGCGGTCGATGATGACACCCGTGACGGGGTCGACCCAGAAGGTGCGCTCGTTGGAGTAGAAGCGGTCTGCCTCGACGCCGGGCGCCGAGGGCGCTCCGCCGAACAGCGAGCCAGGCAGCTCCATCGTCGTGTACTTGGTGAGCGGGACCTCGCTGGTGAACTTGTACAGATCCATGCCCTGGAGCGTCTCCTCACCCTCGTACGTCACGGGGAAGGCCTTGCCCACGGTTGCGTCCCACCACTGGTAGGTGTCGACGGCCTTGGTGTCGAAGGGGAACTTCACCAGCAGTCCCTCACGCTCGACCTCTTCGCCGTTCTCGGACTCACCACAGCAGTTGATCGCCTCGGCGGTGTGCCGGTCGAAGACCATGACCGACGTGCTGCCGGCCATCGGCATGTTGTCGCCGTTGTTGTCACTGACCTGGCCCATGTTCCACACCGCGACGTCGCGGCCGGTCTCCTCGGACGCGGCCTCGGATGCCTCGGGGTCACCGATGATGCGGGCGGTCGTGGTCAGCTCTCCCGAGCCCGGCTTGACGTTGTCGGCGTCGAAGAAGGTCGCGTCAGGATCCTGGATGACCGACGTCGTGTTCTGGTCGGTCGGGACGACCGCCAGGTTCGGGTAGGCATAGAACCGGAAGAGCAGTCCCATGGTGAGGATGAATGCACCGACGCCCATGATGATCGCCGGCAGCAGAAACTTGCGCACGAGAGAAACCCTCCTTGGCCTGAACAACTTACCGGACGGTAGCACCTCTCCGGCCGCGGTTCGTTCCGTGGACAGCGTAGAGGACGTGGCGTTCGCCACTGTTGACATCAGGACGGCTCGCCACCCGCAGAATCCGGCCCGAGAATCCGGGCGACACCTGCGGCGATACCGACAGCGCCACCGACGCGGAGCGTCCGCATCCCAAGACGTGCGGCCGGCTCGAGGTCGGCGGGCATGTCCCCGATCATCAGGCACCTGTCCGGGCTCGCCCAGGGAGCCCGAGCAAGCGCAGCACGGAAGAGTCCGTCCAGCGGCTTGCGGCACCCGCACTCCCCCTCCCGGTGGGGGCACACCGCGATGGCGTCGAGGCGCCCGCCACCGAGCGCCAGCTCCTCGGCGAGACGCGCGTGCACGCAGGCGAGGTCCGCACCGGTCATCCGGCCCCGCGCGATGCCCCGCTGGTTCGTCACCAGGACGGTGCGACACCCGGACGCGGTGATCCGCCCGACGGCACGCTCGGAGCCCGGCAGCATGACCAGGTCCTCCGGTGAGGTGACGTACCCGTCCTCGACCCGGACGTTGAGCGTCCCGTCCCGGTCGAGCAGGACGAGGTCGAAGGGGGCCCCGGGCCCGGCGGGGTCGATCACCGCCGGACCGAACCACCACGGCTGCGGGGTCAGCCCTGCTCCTGCATCGCGTGGTCGACGGCCTCGCACCAGGAGTGCGCCCACAGCATGTGGACCTCCTGGATCCGTGGCGTCTCCCGTGAGGGAACGGCGAGGAGGTGGTCGGCGAGGTCCACCCGGCCGGCCCCCTTCTCCCCCGTCATCAGGATCGTGCCCAGACCTCGCGAACGTGCCTCCGCCAGGGCGGCGATGATGTTGGGGCTCGCACCCGAGGTGGACATCGCGAGGAGGACGTCACCCGGCCGGCCGAAGGCCTGCACCCCGCGCACGAAGACCTCGTCGAAGCCGTAGTCGTTGCCGATCGCGGTCAGCGAGGCGGGCGACTCCGCCAGGCTGATGGCCGGCAGCGGGTGGCGGTCGACGACGCACTTGCCCAGGAACTCGGCAGCGATGTGGCTGGAGATCGCGGCACTGCCCCCGTTGCCGGCGACGAGGAGCGTGTGCCCGGCAGCCAGTGCGGCCAGCACCGAACCGCCCGCCGCCCGGGCGCGCTCGCGCAGGTCCGGTTGCGCGACCTGTGCCGCCAATTCACCCCACGCCGCGATCCCGGCGTCGAGCCGGGTCGCGAGGATGTCGGGTCCCGTGCTGTCCTGCATGGTCATTGCTGGCCCTTCCACGTGGTCACGCCGTGCTTGGTGAAAGTGAACTCGGAGACCGTCAGACCCAGATCGATCAAGGCGTCGGCGACGACGTGCCGTCGCTCGAACTCGCAGACGAAGATCAGGTGGCCACCGCCGCCGGCGCCGGTCACCTTGCCGCCGAGCGCACCGCTGCGCAGGGCGAGGTCGACCGCGTCGCTGATCAGCGGGGTGGTGATGCGCGAGGACATCCGTTGCTTCTCGCGCCACGCCTCCCCCAACAGGTGCCCGAGCTCGTCGACCTGCCCGCGCAGCAGCGCCACCCGCATGGCATCCGCGAGGTCCCGCTGGGCACGCAGGCCGGCCACGGCATCGAGATTGCCGGTCTCGTACCGCGAGACCTGGTCCTCGATGATGTGGTCGCTGACCCGGGTGCGCCCCGTGTAGGCGAGGAGCATGTTGTGCTCCAGCTCGTGCACGGTGTCCGACCGCACGCGCAGGGGGTTGACGACGACCCGGCCGTCGGTGCGGAACTCCATGAAGTTGAAGCCACCGAAGGCGGCCGCGTACTGGTCCTGGGAGCCGCCGGGGATGGCAAGGTCCTCACGCTCCAGGCGGTAGGCGAGCTCGGCGATCTCGTACGGACCCAGATCGAGGCCGCAGTGTCGGGCGACGAGGTCGATGACGGCAACCATCACGGCACTCGAGCTGCCCAGCCCCGACCCCGGGGGTGCATTGGTGTGGAGGAAGAGGTCGAAGCCGTCCGAGGCCATGGCTCCCTCGAGTGCCATGATGCGGGCGATCGCCGCCTTCGGCAGATCCAGATCACCGTCGAGCTCGAGCGGAGCGCCCACGTCGTAGCCGATCGAGGTGCCGTAGTCGTGCGATTCGACGGTGATGTGGCCGTCATCGCGCGGGCGCAGGGTCGCGTAGGCGTAGCTGCCGATCGTCGCGCTGAGGACCGCGCCTCCTTCGCGCTGGGGGAAGGGGGCCACGTCCGAGCCGCCACCGGCGAAGCTGACCCGAAGGGGCGCGCGGGCACGCAGTACCGGGCGCACGGTCATGGATCTCCCTCTCATGCAGCACAATCGACTTGATACCGAATAGTAGGTGACGACATCGACGCACACTCGCAAGCCCGGCCACGCATACTCGGCCTCGACCTGCTCCGGGCGGTCGCGGCCTGGCTCGTGCTGCTGTCCCACGTGGCGTTCTGGACCGGCAAGAGCAGTGCGGGTGTCATCGGCGGGCTCGCCGCCCGTGGCGAGCTCGGGGTGGCGATCTTCTTCGCCCTGTCGGCGTTCCTGCTGTCCGCCCCCTTCGTCCGACGGGCCATCGGGCAGCCGGCCCGGTGGTCGCTCGGCACCTACCTGGTACGCCGGGCGGCACGGATCATGCCTGCCTACCTGTTCGCCCTCGTCGGGGTCGTGACCGCAGCAGCCGTGCTCGGTGGTGCTGCCGCGGACGTGCTCGACGTCCGGACCGTGCTCGTCCACCTCGTCGTCGGCCAGGGGTGGACGGGGCGCACCTTCCAGTCATTCACCCAGACGTGGAGCCTGACGACCGAGGTCACGTTCTACCTGATCCTGCCCGTGGTCGCTCTCCTGCTGGCCCGTCCGACGCGCGGCGCCACCCCCACCGCGACGGCCCACCGACTGCTCGTGGCCTGCGGCGTCGTCGCCGTCGTCGGACTGGTCGGCCAGGGGGCCATCGACCTGCTGCCGAGCCCCGACGACGCGGGCGTGCTGGCCACGTCGGCCGCCGGGCACGCCGCGTGGTTCGCCCTGGGAGCGGCGCTCACGGTCGTCATCGAGGCGGAGCACGCGGGCCATCCCGTCTCCCGACGCCCCTGGCTGGAGGCGCTGCGCACCAGTCCGGGCACCCTCGTCGTCCTGGCCGGCGTCCTGTGGTTGGTGGCGTCGACCGACGTGGCCGGTCCCCGTGGGTTGGAGCCGGCGAACGGGCTCGAGTCGGTCGCCGCCGAAGTGCTCTACGGCCTGGTCGCCGGGTGCCTCCTGCTCGCCGCGACGACCCGCGGCCTGACCGAGCTGCTCACCGACTCGCCCGCGGCCGGCCCGGCACGATGGCTCGGTGACATCTCCTACGCCGTCTTCCTCTGGCACGTCGTCGTGATCCAGGTGAGCTTCGCCGTGCTCGACCTACAGCTCTTCGCCGCCCCCTTCGGCCTCACCCTCGTGCTGACCACGGTGGTCAGCGTGGGTCTGGCCCACCTTTCGTGGAGCCTGCTGGAGCGTCCGGTGCTGGCCCTGGCCCACCGACGCCGGTACGCACCAGTGCCGCAGCCAGCACCCCGAGCGTGAAGGTCCCCAGACCCTGCGCCAGCCAGGCACCGGTCGACTGACGCTCGGCCACCCCGAGGACCGAGAGTCCCACCCCGGCCCCGGCGAGGACGAGCGCCACCGCCAACGAGCGGAACCGCAAGGGGACCAACGCCCCCAGGACGGCGGCGAGCAGACCCAGCGGGCCGGCCACGAGGAGTCCGACGGCCGCCGCCGTCAGGACAGCGATGACGATCGGGGCGCGCCCGCCACCCGCGTCCGGCGTGGACGCACCAGTCTCGATCATCCCCGGGACGGCACGCTCGGACATCCCTGCGACATCAGCAGCAGGGGCCCGGCGTCGGCGCTGGTGCAGGATCAGCTCGAGGACGCCCCACAGCAGGAGCAGCCCCGCCACGACGGCGCCGACGGCCAGGGCCACGCGGTGCGAGCGGTTGGGGGTGAAGTCGACGCTGACGGTGGTGGCCGCCCCCTCCGGCACGACGAAGGCCTGGCGCCACCCGTCCACGGAGACGGGACGCAGGGTCTCGCCGTCCGTCGTGACGGCCCGCCAGCCCTCGTTCGCGCCCTGGGTGAGCACGAGAAGCGACCGCTGCCCCGACCCGACGTCGAAGGTCCAGCTGCCGGCGTGCTCACGGTGGCTGGTCACGGCCCGGGTCCGGGTCACCTCCGGGGTGGTCCAGCCCTGGGGAACCAGTGCGACCCGCTCGGCCACGAGTCCGGGGACGGCGACCGCGGTGACCGTCCCGTCGCCGGCCGGCAGGTCCCCGCACGGTGTGGCCGCCACCGATCCGCCCGCTATCAGGTCACGGCGCGATGCGTCGAGCGCGAGCCCGACCCGACCGTCCTGCCGACCGACGGCACCGGCCTGCCCGCAGTCGAGCCGAACCTGCTCCTGTGGCCCGTCGATCCCGGCCACGGCCACCTCCGGCGCCGACCACGCGGCGCGACCGGGTGGGCGGGCGAAGGTCAGCGTGAGGTGCTGCGTCCGCTGTCTCGGGATCGTCAACGTGGTGCCGCCGGGCAGGACGTACCGCTCGGAGTCCGTGGCCACGGTGACGCCACCGACGGCCCGGTCGAGTCGGATCGTCCCGACCTCCTGCTCGGTCCCGAAGTCAATGGCCAGGGCTGGGTCGCTCACCCCGGACGACGGGGTCCAGCGCGTGTCCGGGTCCCCGTCGAGGGCGGCGACCGGCCAGCGCTCCAGGTCGGCGGACGAGGTGAAGCCGTCCGGGAGGGTACTGCCGTGCAGTCCCCACGGGGCTGCGACCAGGTCCTGCCCGGCCGCACCGGGACTGATGCGCACGCTCGCGGAGATCCGGCTCACCGGCAGGGCCCCGACGCGCCGGACGAGGTTGCTCGGGTCCTCTCCCGCGGTCAGGTCCGCGCCGGCCCGCGGGTCGCGGCTGAACAGCACCGGGCCGCTGCCGTCGGGCAGCGTCAGGCCCGTCCCGAGGTCCGGTCCCCCCTCGAGATCCACCTCCCGGACCCCCATGGGCCGCGCGTGGTCACCGTCTGCCCCCGGCTGCGTCCTCAGGTCGATGGTGACCTCCTCGCGCTCGGAACCGTCGAGGGGGACGTGCCAGGTCATCGAGTCCTGGGGCCTGCTCCCCCGCTCACCGTCCACGGAGACGGACACGAGGGGGCCGAGGTCGCCTCCCCATGCCTCGTGGACGAGGACCCCCCGGGGGGAGGCCGTCTCGTCCAGGTGGAGCGTGATCTGCTGCGTCGCTCCACCGTCGCCGCTGACCCACGCCGTCGCCGGGTCCCCGTCGACCAGCGCCGCGGACCCCTCCCCCGCACTTCGCCGGACCGAGGCGAAGGGGGAGGCTGCGCTGGAGCTGGTGGTGATCCCGGAGAGCCCGGACCAGAAGCGGGTCGTCCAGCCCGGCCCCGGGCCCCGGCCATCGGCCGGAGACGCCGTCAACGCCCGGCTGCCCACGGTCGTCGGCCGGGGGTCTCCGGCCGGGAGGGTCTGGCCATGGCCGAGTGCCGGTGGGCGACCGGAGTTGAGCGCCTGCCAGCGCAGGGTGTCCGTACGCACCTGCGCCGGGTGGTCGGCGCTGGGCTGGCGCATCACCGACCGGGGGTCCAGCAGGTCCGCCGCGACGAGTGGGAACCACCCCTCGGGGGCGGCCGCAGCGGTGACCACGGCGTCGGTCGGCACCATCGTCACGGGTGAGGCAGGCTCCTCGAGACGCCAGATGCTGATCTCCTCGCGACCCTCACCGTGGGACCACGTGCGGCTGAAGCCCGGCGACGCCGCGAGGGTCGCGGCGACCCGGCCCGGGTCCACGGCCGCGAGGTCCTGACTCAACCCACCGCGCACGACCACCCGGGAGATCCCCAGCCGGCGCAGGCCGGCAGCCAGCTCCGGCTGGCTGCGTCCGGTGGCCGTGAGCGCGTCCACGTGGTCGAGCACGCGGGTCGCTCCGGGGTGCCCCAGTGGTGCGGCGGCCCGGACGAGGACCGGAGACGCCGCCAGCGCGCGCAGCGGTTCGTCGGTGACCCGCCCCCAGGTGAAGTCGGCCGTGCGGGCACCCGGCAGGACGAGCGTGGTGCCGCCGTCCTTCTGGGCCAAGGCATCGACCCGCTCGGCCGTTCGGGTCCAGGTCGCCGGGATCCCCTCCACGGCCCAGGCGTCCCCCACACGGCCCAACCACACCGGCGAGAGGGCGCCGACGAGGGCGAGCACGGTGGTGACCACCACGACCTGCCGGCCCATCGGCCCTGCTCCCCGCTCGATCCGCGTCGCCCAGTGGGCCAGCATGCCCACACCGACGGCGACGGGCAAACGCACGAGCAGGTCGGCCTTGTGCACGTTGCGGAAGGGGGCGAGCGGACCGTCCAGGAGGTGCTGGACCGGTTCGGCGAGGAGCCCCGAGGCCGCACCCGTGCGACCCATGGTCATGGCGACGGTGCCGACCAGGACCAGCAGGAGGGCCCACCGCGTCAGGTGGGCGCCGCTCCCTTCGTCCTCGGTGGTGACCGGCTCGGCCCGCCGCCGCAGGAGACCGGCCAGCCCCAGCCCGGCGAGTACCGTCGTGGCGATGATCGCGGTGACCGACTGCGCCAGGACCCACCCACTCTGCCAGGTCGGGTGGTCGCCGCCGGTGAGGATGAAGGCGATCCAGTGCTCGGTCCCCCGCAGGACGTTGGTCACCGAGGCCACCGCGGTCGTCATCGAGGCTACCTCGATGTGGTCGAGGAAGGGATAGGAGTAGCGCCCGAGAACGACGAGGGGACCGAGCCACCACAGCGCCCCCAGAACGGTCGCCGGCAGCCACCAGGCCAGGGCGCGGCCGCGGCGACGGTCCGCGGGGGCCAGCGCGATCCACGCCACCGCCGGCACGAGGGCGACGAGGGAGACCGTGGCATTGACCCCGCCGAGGCAGGCCGTCAGCAGGCCGGTCGCCGCCGCCCCGCTGCGGCGACCGGTCGACCCGGCCGCGGGCGCGACCATCCGGTCCGCCGCGAGCACCAGCCAGGGTGCGAGCGCGTACGGCCACACCTCGACGGAGATCTCCGCCAGCACCGTGAGTACCCGAGGTGACAACGCGAAGACGAGCGCGGTGACCAGGGCGGGCACCGTCGGCAGACCGACGACGCGACGGGCCAGCCGCTCCGCCCCCACGAAGGCGACGACGAGCAGCAGGGTCCACCACAGCCGCTGGGTCACCCATCCGGGCAGGCCGACCGCGTCCCCGGCGAGGAAGAACGAGCCCATCGGCCAGAGATAGCCGTACGCCTGGTTCTGCAGCTCGCCGATCCCGGTGTGGTCGTTCCACGCCCACAGGGCCCGCTGGAGGTACCTGGCCGGGGAGACCACGAGGTCGGTCTTGGTGTCCGGCTGCAGCCGTCCGGGCGCGATGAGCCACGGCAGGAGACCCACGAGCAGTGTCGCCGCCAGCCGCTGCACCCGGCGTCTGACCTCCTCGACGCCTCCCATCTCCGCCGCCGACGCGGTCTCCTGCGCGGTCATCGCCGCCGGAGGACGAGCAGGAGGTTCCAGGTGACGACCTCACGGACACCCGGCAGCCGCAGAACCGTCGCGCACCAGTCGGGCAGGTAACGAGGTCGGGCGGCGAGGACGTCGGCATCCGACCTGCGGGCCCACTCGAGCCCCTGGCGCACGGACACGCGGTGGAGCGTCTCCCCCACCCTGTTCTTCGGCGGGTGCCCGTGCCTGCGCTCGTACCGGCGGATGGCCCGCTGCCCCCCGAGCCAGTGCCAGGGTGAGGTCTCGTGCCCGCCCCACGGCGAGAGCCAGTTGGTGTAGGAGAGGAAGACGATCCCCCCGGGTCGGGTCACGCGCAACAGCTCGTCGGCGACCGCCTCAGGGTCCGGCACGTGCTCCCACATGTTGCTGGAGAAGACGACGTCCACCGACGCGTCGGCCAGGGGCAGTCGCAGCGCGTCGCCGACCACACCACCGTCACGTACCGAGGCAACGCTCGCGTCGTGGTCGAGCGGGATGTACCTCGCTCCCTCCTGCCGGAAGGCCCGCGCGAACTCCCTCGGCCCCGCACCGACGTCCAGCACCGTCCGGCCGTGCAGACCGGTGTGCTCACGCAGCAGGTCGATGGAGTCGGCCGCGAGCTCGGAGTAGAAGCGGTGCGGGTCGCTCTGCTCGACGAGGAAGGCCGAGAAGAGACGCACCGAGCGTCGGATCCCACGATGCGCGGAGGGTGGGGTGGTCATCGACCCGCCATCCATCGGCGGAACTGCACCACGAGCACCTGATTCGCCTGCCCGACGGGCGAGCAGGTGAAGCGTGGGCCGGGTGCGCGGTCGTACCAGGCGCTGCGCGAGGACGATCGGCAGACTCGCGACGGCTGAGGCGACCACTGCCCTGGACGCGAGCACGCCGCGGGGTCGCGGCCCCGGTCGCACGGCCCGGGCCACGCTGGCGGCATCGACGCTCAGACTGTCGAGCAGGAGGCGACGCACCTCGATGTCGACGAAGCCGGCCGCCTCGGCGGCCCGGGTCAGCGAGTCCGCGGTGAAGAACCGCACGTGCGTCGGGTCCTCCAGCATCCACCAGGCGGCCCCGTACCGCTCCACAGCCGTGCCGTCACCGGCCGGGGTGAGGAAGCTCACGCGCCCGCCGGGACGCAGTAGGTCGTGGGAGGCCGCGAGCGCCCGGTGGGGGTTGTCCACGTGCTCGAGGACGTGGATGCCGTAGACGAGGTCCTGGTCGCCCGGCAGGTCTGCCGTCTCCTCGATGCCTCCGACGCGCAGGTCCCCGTGGGCCCGCACCACCGGGTCGACGTCGACGAGGAGCTGGTCGGGGTCGACTCCGGCGACCTCGGCACCGTCGTCGAGGAATCGGCGCAGGAGGGATCCGGCCCCGTACCCGATCTCCAGCACGCGCCCCGGCCTGCCGTCGCGCACGAGCTCCCGGTGGGTCAGGTCGAGACGGATCCGGTCGAGAGTGGGTTCGCCCCCGTAGGCGAGGTCACGGTGGTCGGCCGGACAACGCCCGAGATCGCGCTCGATGTGCCCGCACCGGGTGCAGCGATCGAGGACGCACCCGCCCTTGATGGCCTCGCCGACCACTGAAGAGCCGCACATCTCACACTCGGATCGGGGCCGTTGCCCTACCGTTGGGTAACTCACGGCAGTAGCCTAACCGTCGGTGCCGTGATCTCCCCGGCACCGGCAAGGAGAGACGATGACGATCAGCGGGACCCGCCCGAAGACCCCCCTTCGGGTGCTGTACCTGTCCTGGCGCGACCGCGAGAACCCGGAAGCGGGTGGCGCCGAGACCTTCACCGAACGCACCTCCGAGGTCCTCACCCAGCAGGGTCACGAGGTGACGATCTTCACCGCCTCCTACCCCGGCGCCAGCCCCACCACCCGGCACGGCGACGTACAGGTGGTCCGCCGCGGCTCGAAGTTCAGCGTCTACCTCCACGGCATGTGGCACCTGCTGCGCCACGGCCGCGACTACGACGTCGTGCTCGACGTGCAGAACGGCGTGCCCTTCTGGTCCCCGCTGGTGTCGAGGACCCCGATCATCAACATCGTCCACCACGTCCACCACGACCAGTGGCAGGCCGTCTTCAACGGCACGGTGGCCCGCATGGGCTGGTTCCTGGAGTCGAAGGTCGCGCCGTGGGTGTACCGCAACAACCGGTACGTGACCGTCTCCAAGTCGACCCGCAACGAGCTTGCCGGCCTGGGCGTCGACCCCGGCCGGGTGGATCTCGTCTACTCCGGCAACGATCGGCCGGGCGACCTGGACCACTACGCGGCGCTCGAGCGCACCGATGCTCCCTCGATCCTCTTCCTGGGTCGCCTCGTGCCGCACAAGCACGTCGAGCAGGCCGTCGACATCCTCGCCTCACGCGCGACGACCCACCCCGACCTCGAACTGCACGTCGTCGGCGGCGGCTACTGGGAGGCCGAGATCGCCAGGCACGCGCAGGAGCGCGGCGTCGCCGATCGCGTCCATCTCCACGGCTTCGTCGACGAGCCGGTCAAGCACGAGCTGCTGGCCCGGGCCTGGGCCGTCGTCATGCCCTCGCACAAGGAGGGGTGGGGCCTGACGATCGTCGAGGCGGGCCTGCACGGCACCCCTGCGGTGGCCTACGCCTTCGCCGGGGGCCCGAGCGAGTCCATCGTCCACGCTCGCACCGGTCTTCTCGCCGACTCCGTGGAGGAGTTCGAGGAGCACGTCATCGAGCTCATCGACGACCCGGTGCTCCGGCGCACCCTGGGCCGCACGGCCCGCCTCTACGCCAGCTCCTTCGACTGGGGCCGTACCGGTCGGCGTCTGGAATCCGTGATCGCCTCCGTCATCGGCCACGCCGACCGCTACCGTGATGACGTCATCGACCTCGACGCCCTCATCGCCCGGGCGCCCGAGACCCCCGCCACGGAGGTGGCACACGAGGAGGACCTGGCGGCCATGGCGTCCTGAGGCACGACGAAGGGGCCGGCCACCATGCGGTGGCCGGCCCCTTCGTCGTGGTGCGGGATCAGCTGTTGTAGTTGATGACCTGCTGGTTCTCCTGGGGCATGGAGGCGCTGTTCTGCGACTGGACGATGCCAAAGATGGCCAACGCCGCCACGAGAGCGCCCAAGACGGTGCCGCCGACGTTGTAGGCGATCTTCTTCGAGCCGGTGTTCACAGGGAAGCCTCCAGGAGTGGATGTCTTTCGTCCATGGTAAACCCGCGAGTCACTACGGCGCCACTCATACGGGAGTGCGTCGTGTCTCACCGCGACGTGACCGCACGCCCAGACCGACGGACACGAGGACGGCAATCAGCGTACCGACCAACCCTGCAGCCGCCAGAGGGCCGCTTGAGGTGGTCGTTGCGTTCGAGCGCCCGAGGTCGTGCACCTCGAGATCACCGGTGACGAGGGCCGGCTCACCGGGAAGGTCCGGCACCGACCGCGCCGGAGCCGGTTGGTCCGTCTGGACGACGACCCAGCGCACGCCCTCCTGACGCAGGACGTCGGCCAGGTCCGTGCCCGCCGCCAGCGACGCGGTCACGGCAGCCGCCGAAGGGCCCTCCCCCGCAACGGTCGGCTCGCCGCGCAGGGCGAGTCGGTCGTCGGTGACGACCCGCTGGGGCAGGAGTCGGTTCCACGGGTCGAGGACGACCCGGTCGTCGTTCCAGTCGTAGCGACGGTAGGTCGACCACGGGAAGACCGCCACCGACTCGGTCGAGGTCGACAGCCGATCGGTCACGGTCTCGAACTCGTCCGGCCAGCTGACGCTGCCCCAGGTGCCCGAGTGCCCCCACGCCAGTGTCGGGAGGGTGGCCACGGGCCAGGCCACGGCGACAGCCAGCAGGACCACCGGGAGTCGTTGCACCCGGATGCGGTCGACGACCCGAGCCGTGGCGACCGCCAGGAGGAGCACCCACAGTGCCGCGAACTTCTGGCCGTCACGCAGGATGCCACCGCCGGGGACGGTCGTCACCACGGCCTCGAGGAGCAGGTGCCCTGCGGGCAGGGCACCCAGCCCCGCCAGGACCAGCCCCAGGACGCCGCCCACCGTGGCGCCCCGGGAGAGCGGGTCCGCCCACCAGTGCCGGCGACCCAGGCAGAGCAGGAGCAGGGCGAGCACCGCCAGCAATGCTCCCGCGGCCACCGGCCAGGTCGTGCGTTCGACGAACCACGTTCCCTCGTGCCAGAGCCCGCCGCCGAGGGCCAGTGAGCCCAGGGCCCCGAAGGGGGTGTCCCCCGCCGCGGCGAAGGCACGTGCGCCGTCCGGGTCGGCCGCGTGGGAGGCCGAGCGCAGGAAGGGATACCACCACGACGCATTGGCCAGCAGTGCGGTGCCGACGACGATCGCGAGGTGCCGCGGACGGGGCCGTCCCGGTCCGCCCGGGAGGAGCACCACCACCGCCGCGAGGATCGTCGCGATGACCCCGGGGGTCGAGCCGGCGAGCGCCGACGCCGTGAGCGTCGCGACGAGGGCGGCGACCCCCTTCCCCGAGGACCGCAGACGGGCTGCGGCCGCGAGGACCCACGGCAGCAGGGCGAAGCCGACGAGGTAGCCCCAGTGGCCGATGCCGAGCCGTTCACCCACCCACGGGTTCCACGACCACCAGGTCGCAGTGGCCACGGCACCCATCCGGGTGGTGGCCAGCCGTCCGGCCCCGGCGCCACCGAGCACGAAGCTGCCCAGGAGGACCAGCTTCTGCACCACCCATCCCGGCAGGACCAGGGACGCGAGTGCGACCAGCAGGTCGTTGGGGACGGCACGCGGCACGGTCCCATCGGTGCCGAGGGTGCGTGCCGACAGCGGCAGGTCCGGGACGAAGACGAGGTCGTAGTGCAGCGTGTAGCCCGGCGCCAGCGCCGGGCCGAGGACGAGGATGCCGAGCACGAGGCCGACGCCTCCCCCGACCGTCACCGGCCGCAGCCGGGAGCGTGTGCGGTCCATCAGCGCGACCGGTGCAGCGCCTCGACCTCGCTGAAAGCCGCGCCCATGGCCACGCACTGTGTTGCCAGATCGTGGTGGGTCAGGGCATGGCGTCGGTTGGCCACCCCGACCTCGGCGCGTCGGACCGGGTCGGCCAGGTGGTGCAGGATCCCCTCGGCCAGTGCCTCGGCCGAGTCCTCCACCAGGTGGTTCGGCGGGTGGACCGCCTCGTCGTTGGTGCCGCACCGGGTGGTGACGATGGCCAATCCGCTGGCCAGGGCCTCGAGATAGGCCAGGCCCAGCTGCTCGGTCCACTTCCAGGTCGCGCGCGGCGCCGTGGTGAACACGGCGGCAGAGCGCATGACCTCGGCCACGCCGGCGGCGTCCAACGTCCCCATGAGTTCCACACCGTTGCGCGGGTCCTCGGCCTCGGCCCGCACGAGGTGCTCCAGGGGCCCCCTGCCGGCGACCCGCAAGCGGGCCTCGGGGATCGAGCGGCGCACGATGCGCATGGCCTGAAGAACGCGGTCGATGCCCTTGTTCTCCGCCAACGGCGAGGCGAAGACGACGACCGGCTCCTGCGTCGGCTCCTGCGCCGGGTGGAACAGCGCGGTGTCCACGCCCGGCTTGACCACCCGGATCAGCTCCTCGTCGAACCCGTTGGCCAGCAGGTGGTCCTTGGCCGCGTCGACCATGCACAGCAGCAGGTCGGCGTCACGACAGGAGTTCAGGGCCTGGCGGTAGGGCGGGATCCGGTAGAGGGGCTGGTCGGGCAGGTTCTCCCACGTGACCACCGCCTGCAGCGGACGAGCCGAGCCGGCGGCGCGTGCCGCACGGCGCCACGCCGACGCCTGTCCCGTCACGAGCGAGCAGAGCTCGAGCGAGGCCACCCAGTCGTGCGCCAGGGGATCCTGCTCGTCCAGACCGCGGACCCAGGCGAGAGCCCCTGCCTCGACGAAGCGCTTGATGGGCCGGCGATAGGTGCTGGGGATCCAGTCGACCTCCCCCACGGGCTCCTGCCGAGCCATCGCCCGAACCCGGGTGCCGGGCATGCGTGACATCCAGTACAACTCGCGGCGGGCTCGCTGGTCGGGCAGCGAGACCCACAGCATGCGTCGCACGTCGTCGGACCCCGGGCTCATCGTCCCGCCTGCCCGGTCCGGTCCCGTCGTCCCCGGCGGGCACCGAGCGCGTAGCCACCGGCCTCAAGAGCGCGCAGCAGCACCATCCCCGCAGCGTGCCCGGGTTGCCGCAGCAGGCGGCGGTGGTTGCGCACGTAGGACTTCACGACGGCCCGGCCCTGCGCCGTCACGGCACCGTCGTGCTCCTGGGCGAAGGCGGGGATGCTGCGGCCGTAGTAGTACCGCTTGCGGATGACGTCAGCAACCGTGAGCCGTCCCTCGTCGTGATCGATGATGATCGGGGCCAGCTCGATGCCGGCGCCACTGGAGCGCATCTTCATCCGCAGGTCGGCGTCCTCCGGCCCCGACATGTCCAGGTGGAAGGCCCCGTCCCCGAGCAGGTAGTCGCGCCGCACCAGTCGCGGGTTGTGCAGCCACGGGTCGTCGAGGTAGCACTCGCGCTCCAGGGCACGGCACGCCGTCCAGAACCCGTCGCCGATCGTGCGCTCCGGCAGGGCGATCCCCATCGCACCCGTCGCGTGCGCCGTCTCCAGGGCCAGGGCGATCGTCCGGGGCGGGAGGATCATGTCGCTGTCGAGCCACAGCACCCACTCGGACGTCGCGGCGCGCACTCCGGTGTTGCGTTGTGCCGAGCGCTCCGGTCCGGCGGTGATGACCCGGTCGGCGATCTCCTCGGCGATCTGCGGGGTGCCGTCACTGCTGTGGTTGTCCACGACGATCAGCTCGACGTCGGGGTGGGTCTGGTCGACGACCGAGCGCAGACACGCCTCGATCGTGCGCATGTTGTTTCGGGTCGGGACGACGACTGTCACGGAGGTCACAGGCCGGGCTCCTCTGGTGGGTCTTGTCGCATGAAGGTACCGAGGACCGCGAGCACGAGGCCGGCACCGGCGATGTGGTGGGGCACGAGGGCCGACTTGACCGCATCTGCACTGACCGTACCCAAGGTGTCGGTGACGAAGCCGGCGTACAGGACGAAGACTGCTGCGGACAGCAGGACGAGTCCGGCCCCGGCCGTGATGAGGAGGCCGGGGCGCGCGGCCCGGCGGCGCACGAGGAACACGACCGCCAGCGCAGCCAGGCCACCGCCGACCCCGGTCAGGGCGGCGGTGCCCAGAACGAGTCCGGCCTCGACCGCCAGTCGTCGACCACCACGCTGCTCGGTCAGCAGCTCAGCGAGCCCACGGGTGACGGGACGGTGGCGCAGACCATGGATCCGAGCGGACCGGGTCGGTTCACCGTCCACGGCAACGGCGTCGTCGCCACCCGGGAGGGAGCCGGCACCGCTGTTGAAGGGGTCGTCTTCGGGCACGTCACCGGCGAGGAAGGCATCGTCCTCGCCCGTGGTCGAAGGTGGGCCCTCGGCGGAGGAGGCGGGCGGCCCGCCGGGCTCATGCTCCCACTCGCTCTCCCGCTCGGTGCGCAGGCTGGCGACACGACGTCGCACAAGGGGGCCGAAGAAGACCGCGATGGCCACGAGCAGTCCGGCCCCGGACAGCCCCAGGGCGACGTTCGCCCGCCGCTGCGGCCCGTACCCGATGTGGACGGTGTGCGCATCGAGGTCGTCGACGTACCAGCCGACGGCGTACCCGTTGACGACGACCGGCTCACCCAGGTCGGTCCCGTCCTCGAGGGCCGCGTTCCAGCGGGGGTCGTAGCCCTGACCAATGGACAGGAAGTAGGGCTCCTGCGCCCGACCGACGTCGACGGTCATGCCGGAGGTGAAGGTCTTTCGCTCCACCTCGACGACGGGCGAGGGCACCTCCTCGACGACCTCGCTCCCGTGGACGTCGCGCAAGCTCAGCTCGTCGAGCTGGAAGTCCTCGACCGGGCGCAGTCGGTGCTCACCCCAGACGAGTGGCTGCTCCTCGCACCCGACCCAGGGGGTGCCGTGGCCGTCGGTCCCGCCGATCTGCTCCGGGTCCTTCGGCCGCATGCGGACGGGCTCACCGTCGATGGTGGCGACCGTGACGCACGGGCGCTCGATCCCTCCGCCGGTGACCGTGGCGCCGGTGTCGATGGTCACGAACCTCGCCGGCAACTCACCCCGTGACTCGTCCACCTCATCGATCCGCAGGCGAACGGTCCTACCGCTCGTGCCGGGTGGCAGCCCGATCGTGGCCGTGCCGGGGCCCAGACTCCCGGTCGCGACCTCCTCGCCGTCGACGAGCACGGTGGCGGTGGTCGCCCAGGCCGTGTCGTCATCGTCGCCGGGGCCCGGCTTCTGTGTGACCGTGACCTGCGAGAGGTCCCGCTCCGCTCCGGTGAGCTGCCACCACGCCTCGGTGATCTCGCCACCGGGCACCCAGGCCGTCTTCGCCGAGCCGTCGGCAGCCTTCGAGGCACGACGAGCGAGCGAGTCGAAGTACGTGCGATTGGAGCGGGCCCGATAGGTGTCGTCCATCCCGGAGAGCCGGTCGGCCGCCGGCTCGAGATCACCGCGGACACGTACCCGGGCGCCGACCTCGAAGGTCCGCTCGTCCGGGAGCGTGAAGTTGCGGCGCAGGTCGGTCTCGGTGTCGTCGTCAGGGTCCGAGGTGTTGTCCACCCGGGTGAAGAGCACGTCGAGCGGGGCGTCCGCGAAGTCCCGGCGCTCCTTCGCGGACAGCTCGCCGTACAGGCGCGAGAAGGTGTCGGGCGTCTCGATCGCGCGCTCGGCGACGAGGCCGTCGTCTCCCAGGTCGACCTCGGAGACGCCCACCAGGCTGACGCCCTCGCCTCGCAACCCCGTGACGGTCAGCTCCACCTCGTCGGTGCGCACGCCACCCAGGTCGATCGTCGCGGTGCCGTCCTCGGCGACCTCGACCGTCCGCGCCACGTCGCCCGCGCGCACCTCGAGTGAGGAGATCGCCACATCACCCAGCGACGTGGTGTGGATGCTCACCGTGTCGAGGGTGCGCTTCTCCGGCAGTCGGAGGGTGAGCGATTCCCCCTTCGCTCGCCGGAAGTCACCGAAGAGCCACGAGGTCGACGGGTCCCCGTCGACGGCGTTCTCCGCAACGCCGTACGGCAGGTCGAAGAATGCGCCGCCCTCGCTGGTGGCATCGACGAGCACGCCGCTCGCGGTGAGCGTGCTCTGGTCCTCGGCACTCCCGAGAGCCCGGGTGATCGTCGGTGTCTCGTCGGGAGGCAGCACGGCTCCCTGGTTTGCGGTCAGCCGGTTGGTGATGGCCTCACGACGCTGGTTGGTGTCGGTGAGGACCATCCGGGACTGCTGCTCGAGGAGATCCCTCAACTCCTCCTGCGACATGTCCTGGGCATAGCGCATGGCAGGTGACCCCTTGAGCAGCCCCTGCTGGGCCATCGCAGGGATGGCCCACGCGTCACCTGCCACGACGAGGCTGCCGGGCACCGTCGACGCGCGCACCATCCCCCGGGAATCCTTGACCCCGTACAACTGCAGGGGCGGGAGCAGGGCCTCCGACTCGGGTTCGGGGGGGACGGCCCGGGTGAACATGTTCTGACCCGATTGGCCGAAGTTCTGCAGACCCTGGAGGCCATCGTCCTCACTCAGCGCCCGGGCATTGTGCGCCGGACGGGCCCCTCCGGTGTCCTCCCACTCCACGTCATGGCGCAGCAGGACGTGGTCGACCCCCAGGTAGCGGGCGAAGGGAGAGATGTCCGTACTCCCAGACGTCCCCGACTGCAGGGTGGTGTTCAGCGCCGCCAGGTAGTTGCCACCCCACTGGGAGGTGTTGGGGATGGTCTCGGGGATGACGGCATCACGCTCGAACAGAGAGTTGGGCAGGTCGTCCGGTCGATCGAGGCTCCAGCGGTAGTCGGACCTGGTCTGCCCGGGCAGGAGGAGCGCCCTGTGGTTGGGGTCGCCCGTGTCGACGGCGTCTGCGGCCTGCTCCCAGTAGTCCGGCACGTCCAACGGCGAGACGTAGAGGTTGCCGGTGACCGCGGGGGCGACCAGCGCGATCACGGCCGCGGTGCCCAGGGTACCGACAACCGGCGCACCACCGGGTCGTCGCACGAGGGTGGGCAGCAGGCGGACGATCGCCCACCCGATCACGAGCGCGAAGGCCAGTGCCAGGCCTGCACCGACCTTGTTGGTGGTGCGGAAGGCCACGAGTGGCCCGACGTGCTCGAAGACCTGGCGCAGAACGAGCGCGAAGAGCGATCCGCCGCTGCCGCCGGGGTAGAGCCCGACCATGATCACCGCGACGATGCCGGTGGCCACCGCCGACAGCCGGGCCAGGCGTGTCGGCACCACCTTCAACGCCAGGAGCGCCAGCGCCGGCCAGAGCATGGTCAGCAGGATGATCACGGCGCTGGTGAAGTACATGGCGAACTGCGGCAGCCACGGGCCGGCGTCTCCCGACCCGTAGTACGACCACAGCCCCAGACCACGCAGGACCTCGACGAAGGAGCTCGTACGGGCGATCCCGTCCAGCGACTCCGACCCGGCGGCGATCTGGGTTCCCGTGTCCGTGGCCGCCGCACCGGGGATCAGCCAGTAGAGGGAGACGACGATGACGAACAGGGCACTCCTGCCCAGGGAGGCCGCCACCTGGGACCAGCGCAGACCCTGCTCGGCGCGCACGTAGAGGGCCACCGGGATGACCAGCAGGAGCTGGTAGACGGGGATGATGCCGACGTTCATCCCGCTCATGCCGAAGAAGACCAGTCCGACGGCGGCCGGCCACGCCCAGCTCGACGGGGTGCGCAGCGACTTCGTCACCGCGACGAGCAGCCAGGGCAGCAGGGCCATCGGCAGGGCGACCGCCAGAGTGCTGCCCGCGGCCACCGCGTAGGGGTTGGCGATGTAGGCAACACCGGCGAGCAGGCCTGCCCAGACGCTCGCGCTGGGGACGAGGGTGCGCAGGAGACGGTTGGTCCCCCATGCGGCCAGCGCCCAGAGGATGAGGTGGTAGATCTTGAAGGCCAACTCGGGGTCGAAGCCGAGTTGGCGCAGGAGGGCCGTCGTGGCCAGGACCGGGACCAGTCCCACGTTGAAATTCGGCGACCCGAGGTAGGGCGAGGACGTCCACGCCGACAGGTACCGCGGAAGCATCTCGCCGGGGTTGAGATAGACCTCTGGTTTGATGTCGGTCTGGAAGACACCCCAGCTGTTGGCGAAGACGATGACGGCCAGGACCACGAAGAGGATGGCGGAGACCGTCCGAACGGAGACCGCACGGGGTAGCCGGAGCCGGCTGCGCACGCTGACGTCTCCTCTCGTCCGGGTTCTGGGGTGACGCACCTGCAGCACGCCGGTCGAGCGATCCTAGCCGACGGGACTGACGCTGCTACCGGGGCGTAACATCTAAGCCGTCTACCCACCCATCGACCGCATCAGGAGTGCCATGTTCTCGCGCACTCGCCGGATGCTGCCGACCGCCGGGCTGCTGCTCGGGGTCGCGATGGGGCTGGCCAACGTCATGGGCTACGTCTTCGTCGCCCTGGTCTCGGCGACCCTGGGGCCCGCTGACTTCGGTGGGTACTCCGCGCTGAACACCTACGGCATCCTGCTCGCGATGCCCGCCGGGGCATTCCAGGTGATCGTCGCCCGGCGCCAGACCCGCACGCACCGTGACCAGCACCGTCACGTGACCGGACTGGGGACCTCCCTCGTCGTCGGCGTGGTCCTTGCCGCGATCACCATCGCCCTTGCTCCCCTGCTGCGCGACCTCCTGCGCCTCGAGACGGCCTCGTCGGTCGTCTGGTTGGCGTTGATGCTGCCGCCGATGACCGTCACCGGCGCCCTGCAGGGTGTGCTGCTCGGGCGCGAGGCCTACGCGCGTCTCTCACTCGTCTACCTCGTGACGGCCGGCACCCGACTCGCCGCCGCCGGGGTCGCCGTCGGCTGGCGATTCGACGTGGCCGAGGTCTTCGCGGCCACCTTCGTCGCGTCGGTGGCCACGATCGGGGCTGCTCTGGCCCTCGCCCGGAGGGATCTGGGCGCGGGAACCCGTGCACCACGGATCCTCGAGTTGCTGGACGACCTCGTCCGCAGCAATGTCGCGCTCGCCGGACTGATGGCCCTGTCGAGCCTTGACGTGGTGCTCGCTCGCACGGTCCTGACCGACCACGACAGCGGCTCGTACGCCCTGGCCGCGCTGTTCGGCAAGGTCGTCTTCTGGGGGACGCAGTTCGTCGCCCTGGCGATCGTGCCCGCCCTGGCCGACTCCCGCACGGGCGGGCAGGTGCGCACGACGCTGCACCGCTCCGCCCTGGGTGTACTGCTCATCGGCTCCGCGGTCTCCATCGGGTGCGCCCTCTTCCCCGGCCCGCTCGTCGCGCTCTCGGGAGGCTCGGCATTCGTCGACGCCGAACCGCTCCTGGTGTGGGCCGCCGTCGTCGGGACCCTGTGGGCCATCGTCCAGGTCTGGCTCTTTGCCGGGATGAGCCGCGGCGACCACGTCATGACGGTCGTGGTCTGGTTCGCCGCGGGTGTCCAGGCCGTCCTGGTGCTCGTGGCCTTCAACAGCTCGCCCTACGAGATCTTCGCGACCGTGGGGACCACCGCCGGGGTCGTCGCCCTCATCGGTCTGGCGCGAGTGCCCAGGGGTGGGATGACCCCGGCCCCGGACTCGGCCGAGACTGCGGAGGCACTGGGCATGACGCGGGAGTGACCCGCGGTGGTCCCGATCAGCCCTGATCGATCGAGCTGGCCTTCTTGGATGGGTAGAGCTTCTTGGCCAGCGGGATGAGCTCCGGGAAGTGATGGATCGCCTTCCAGGCCGCCTTCTGGCCCGGCCCCAGCGAGGCCAGGTAGGCAAGGCGGCGCCAACGCACGTCCCAGGGCTCCTCGCTGCCTCGTGCCGTCGCCTCGTCACGGCGGAAGCTCAGGGCGTGCAGGCCGTTGGCCCATCGCGGATCACCGTTGACCTCGGCATCCCACCGGCGCTCGACGCGCCACTGCGGGTGCCGCGCGATGAACTCCTCGTGTGCACCGCTCACCATCGGGTAGCTCGCGTCGTCGACGAGGATGATCGCCTCATCGGCCAGCCACGGCTCGATGATGCCCAGCGCGAGGTAGTGCGAGAGCCCGGTGTGCTCACCGTCGTAGAAGTAGACCCCGACCGGTTTGTCGATGATCCCGGGCCGACGCAGCAACGAGAAGCAGTTGCCCTCGATGAGGCGCACGTCCGCGTGGGCGGCGAACGTGGCCAGGTTGCGCTCGAGTTCCACACGGGCCGCCCGGCCCTGCATCCCGAACTCGAGGTAGTTCTCGACGACGTAGAACGTCTTGTCGTCAACGTCCTGGACCGCGGCGGACATCGAACGACCCTTGTAGCTGCCGACCTCGAGGTAGCACTCGTCAGCGGGCATGACACGCGCCGCCGCGTTCAGCACCGCGAGCTCGTTGGCCGAGGTGTAGCCGTTGACGGACTCGGCGATCTCGACGAAGCGCGGGTCACGTGGCGCGCTGGCCTGCGGGTCCCCGTCGAAGGCCCGTTCGACCTCGGCGAGGAACTCCTCGACCCGCATCAGCGCCAGCCGTCCGAGGACCAGTCGTCGTCTGCACGGCGCCGGGGAGCCGGGGACGCGAAGTCGTCGTCCCGCAGTACCGAGCGGCGTCCTCCGCGGCGGCGGCGGGCCGTCCGGCTGTCCGCGACGTCGAGGTCGTCATCGACCGCGCGGTCACGTCCGTTGTCCACACCGCGCAGGCCTTCGGACCGCTCCGCGGTGGGCGGTACGTCGTCACCGCGGTCGCGCAGGTCCTCATCGCGGTCGCGCGTGTCGGCGCGCAGGTCGATGTCGTCGTGCCCGCGGCGACGCGGGCGGTCGTCATCCCAGTCCTCGTCGTCGCGCCGACCGCGCAGCAACCAGAACGCGCCCAGCCCCACCAAGGAGACCCCGGAGAGACCGGAGTAGATCGCCTTGTTGCGGGCGACCGTCTCGGGGTCGTTGCAGACGTTCTTCGCGTCGGTGTTGGGGGAGCTCGGGGATCCGCACTTGAAGATGCCCTGCTGGCCACCGGTCTCGAGGACGACCGGGCTGGTGTAGAAGAACACCGCGGCGAAGATCAACGGGATCCCGAGGATGATCGCCAACGGAGCGATCTGCCGTGTGGTGGACGTCGCCTCGGTGTGCTCATTCATGGAGCGAACATTACCCGCCGGTCGGGTAATAATGGCCTCGCCCCCTTCGGAATCAGGTCATGACCGCGACAACCTCAGCCCCCCAGCACAAGTCCCTGCCCTACCGTCCCGCCATCGACGGTCTGCGGGCATTCGCCGTCCTCGCCGTCATCGCCTTCCACCTGCTGCCCGGGACCTTGCCCGGAGGCTGGTTCGGCGTGGACGTCTTCTTCGTCATCTCCGGTTTCCTCATCACCGCTCTCCTGCTGGCCGAGTACCGCCGCGAACGAGGCCGCATCAATCTCGTCGGCTTCTGGCTCGCCCGCGCCCGTCGGCTCCTGCCCGCCCTCTTCGTCGTGCTCGCTGCCGTCCTCGTCGGCGCGACATTCCTGACCATGTCGGGACGCACCGGAAATGTCGCGGGCGATGTGCTGGCCACCCTCGGGTATGTGGCCAACTGGCGCTTCGTCCTCGGCGATGAGGCCTACTTCGGTCAGGTGGCCTCGCCCTCACCCCTGCGGCACGCCTGGTCGCTGGCGGTCGAGGAGCAGTTCTACCTCATCTACCCCATGATCCTCATCGGCCTGCTCGCGCTCATCCGACGCCGGGTCACCCTCTTTGCGGTCCTCACGGTCGTCAGCGGCGCCTCGGCGGTCCTCATGGCCCACCTGCACCACCCCGGGCTCGACCCGAGCCGCATCTACTACGGCACGGACACCCGCGCCCACCAGCTGCTCGTGGGCGCAGCCGTCGCCGCGCTGATCAGCGGGGGCCCTGGAGCAATCGACCGCGACAAGGCCCGCATCCTCGACACGTGGTGCCGTCGGCTCGCCCTCCCTGCGCTGCTCGTGGTGCTGTCGGCCTTCTGGTGGGCCGGCCCCGCCCAGAGCGTGATCTTCGAGGGCCTGGCCGTACCGCTCTCCCTGGCCATCTGCGTGGTGCTCGTCGCCGCGACGAGCCCTGCCGCATCGCTGACCCAGAGACTGCTCTCGTGGGAGCCCTTGCGACGGATCGGGATGGTCTCCTACGGCCTGTACCTGTGGCACTGGCCCATCATCGTCTTCCTCAACGACCAGGTCCTGCCCATCCCGACCGCACCACGGGTCGTGCTGCAGGTGGGGCTCACCTCGCTGCTGGCCTGGCTGTCCTACCGGTATGTCGAGCGTCCGGTCCGGCGGGAGGGCATCAGAGCCCTCGTGCCCCGGTTGCCCAGGGCGAGCGTGGTCTTCGCCTGGGCCGCGGTCCCCGCCCTGGTCGTCGGCGCGGTGACGATGCCGGCTGCGGCCCGCACCGTCGCGACGACGACCGCGTCACCGAGCGAGCTGACCATCCCCCAGCCCGCGTATCGTCCCGGTGGCCAGATGGTCTCGGTCATCTTCATCGGGAACTCGGTTCCGCAGAGCCTGATCACCTACTTCAAGCCATCGAACCACCCTGACCTTCGCCTGTTCGACACGACGAACATCGGCTGTGACCCTTTGGCTGCCGCCAAGTTCAGCAACGGCAAGGTGCAGCCTGAGCAGGAGGGGTGCTCTGCCTGGCGGGCCGGATGGGGTGAGGAGATCGCGTCGGATGATCCCGATGTGGTCCTCTACTTCGTGGCGCACACCATGGTCACCGACCGAATCGACCGCGGGACCGTGGTCGAATTCGGTTCGCCCGCGTGGGTCGACCTCATCGAAGAGGGCCTGGACAGCGCTCGATCGGCCGCCGGAAGCCACCAGTTCGCCGTGATCAACGTCTCCTGCCACAAGATGCCGACGTTCAACAGCGAAGAGATCAAGCGCGTCAACGACGCGGAGTACGTCACGACCCTCAACGAGGCTGTCTCGGCCTGGGCGGAGGACAACAACGTGCCGGTCCTGGACCAGTACTCCCTCCTGTGCCCCGGGGGCGAGTACCACGACACGATCAACGACGTCCCGCTCTACCAGGACGCGATCCACTTCACGAACGAGTCGGGCCCGATCTTCTGGCGCTGGTTGGCACCACGCCTGCAGCGAGTCTCCCGCGGGGAGGACCTCTCCTGAGCCGCACCGATGCCGTGATCCTTGCCGGGGGCCTGGGCCGGCGGATGCACCCGCTGACGCAGGACTGCCCCAAGCCGCTGCTCCCCGTCGGGCCGTGGAGCCTCGTCGAGCACCAGATCGCTGCGCTCGCCCGAGCCGGTGTCGGGCGGGTCGTCCTCTCCACCGGGTACCGCCACGCGGACTTCGAGAAGCTGGTCACCACGCTCCGGGCGAAGGGGGTCGACCTCATCACGGTCGTCGAGGACACCCCACTGGGGACCGGGGGTGGCCTCAGGGAGTCGCTACGGGCCCTCCCCGGCGCCGAGGCCGTCATCGTCCTCAACGGGGACCTGCTCACCGGGCACGGCCTCGCAGCCCAGGTGGACCTCCTGCGTGCCGCTCCTCCTGCGGTGGCCGCCGCCGTACACGTGCGGGAGGTGCCCGATGCCCGGCCCTACGGCAGCGTGCTCGCCGATGGTGACGGGCGGATCACCGCCTTCGTCGAGAAGTCGCCCACTCCCCCTTCGTCCACCGTCAACGCCGGCACCTACGTCGTGCGCCCCGCGCTGCTCGATGCCATCCCCGACACCGGGGCCGCCTCCCTCGAGCGGGACGTCTTCCCCCCTCTCGCCGAGCGGGGAGCCCTGCTTGCCCACCGCGAGGACGCCTACTTCCTCGACGTCGGCTCCCCGGCAGCGCTCGTGCGGGCCACCCGGGACCTGCTGCTCGCCCCCTGGCCCGGCGCGGCCCCGACGCCGCGCGGGGAGTCGCTCGTGCTGCCGGGCGCCGTCGTGGCCCCGGGGGCCAGGCTGTCCGCCGGCACCGTCGTCCACGCCGACGCGCGCATCGGAGCGGGAGCGCGACTGGAATCGGCCGTCGTGCTCCCCGGCGCACGGGTCGACGACCACGCCGAGGTGGTCCGGTCGGTGCTCGGTCGCGGTGCCCGTGTCGGCGCCGGTGCCCAGGTCGTCGACTCCGCGCTCGGCAGTGGCCAGCAGGTGGCCCCGGGCGAGCACCTCACCGACGCAGTCCGCCCCGAGGTCTGACCCGCCCCGCCCCGATCAGTGGGCGGCGTCGTGCCAGCTGTCGCCGAGCCCGATGGACACGTCGAGCGGGACATCCATCTCGACCGCAGCGCCCATCTCTGCCCGGACCAGCTCCTCGACCTTCTCCGCTTCGCCGGAGGCGATCTCGATGACCAGTTCGTCGTGCACCTGGAGCAGGACGCGCGAGTTCAGGGCGGCGCGGGTCAGTGCCTTGTCGACACGCAACATCGCCAGCTTCATGATGTCGGCCGCGGACCCCTGGATCGGCGCGTTGAGCGCCATCCGCTCCGCCATCTGACGCCGCTGACGGTTGTCGCTGTTCAGGTCGGGCAGGTACCGGCGTCGACCGAGCATGGTCTCGGTGTACCCGGTGGCACGTGCGCGGTCGACGATCTCCTCGAGGTAGTCGCGCACCCCGCCGAAGCGCTCGAAGTACTCCTCCATGAGCCCGCTCGCCTCGCCGGTGGAGATGCCCAGCTGCTTGGACAGGCCGAAGGCGCTCAGCCCGTAGGCCAGGCCGTAGGACATCGCCTTGACCTTGCTGCGCATCTCCGGCGATACCTCATCGGGCGCGACGGAGAAGACCCGGGCACCGACGAAGCGGTGCAGGTCCTCACCGGTGCGGAATGCCTCGATGAGCCCCTCGTCCCCGGACAGGTGCGCCATCACACGCATCTCGATCTGGCTGTAGTCGGCCGACATCAGGGTCTCGTACTGCGGGCCGACGACGAAGACCTCGCGGATGCGTCGACCCTCCTCGGTCCGGATCGGGATGTTCTGCAGGTTGGGGTCGGTCGAGGACAGCCGGCCGGTGGCCGCGATCGTCTGCTGGTAGGTCGTGTGGATCCGCTCGTCATCGGCGATGGACTTGATCAGACCCTCGACGGTGACCCGCAGACGGGTGGCGTCGCGGTGACGCAGGAGGGCCTCCAGGAAGGGGTGCTCCGTCTTGGCGTAGAGGTCCGCGAGCGCATCGGCGTCGGTGGTGTACCCCGTCTTGGTCTTGCGGGTCTTGGGCAGGCCGAGGGTGTCGAAGAGCACCGCCTGCAGCTGCTTCGGCGAGCCCAGGTTGATCTGCTCGTCACCGATCGCCGCCCACGCATCCGCCTGGGCGGCGGCCACCTTGCCGGCGAAGTCCGACTCGAGCCCGTCCAGAGCGGCGCGGTCAACGGCGATCCCTGCCGTCTCCATCTGGGCGAGTACCCCGACGACGGGCAGCTCCACCGCGCGCATCAACTCGGTGCCACCGGTCTCCTCGACCTGCGCCTCGAGCACCTCGGCGAGCTCCACGGCGGCTGCCGCGCGGACCATCGCCTCACGCCCGGCCTCGGCGTCGTCCGCGGAGAAGTCGAGCATCCCCTGGTCCTGGGGCTCCTCGTCGCCACCGGCGAGATCTCGGCCCAGGTGACGGACGGAGAGGTCAGCCAGGTCGTAGGAGCGCTGATCGGGACGGACGAGGTACGCCGCGATCGCGGTATCCACCGCCAGCCCGTCGAGAGGCAGTCCGGATGCGGTCAGGGCGAGCAGCGGGCCCTTCGCGTCGTGGAGGACCTTGGGTCGAGCCTCGTCGGCAAGCCAGTCACGCAGGGCCGACTCGTCAGCAGCATCGAGGCGAGGGACGCTGACGAATGCCGCCGTGCCATCGACTGTGGCCAACCCGAGACCGGTGACCTCGCCCGTGCCCCGTCCCCACTCACCGACGACGTCGACACCGAGCCGCCCCGAGGCGTGCTCGGCGAGCCACCCGGCCACCTCGCCCTCGGCCAGCACCGTGCCATCCACCTCGATGCCACCGCTGACCTCGGTCTCGGCCGTGTCGAAGGTCGAGAAGAGTCGGTCGCGCAGCACCCGGAACTCCAGGCTGTCGAAGAGGGTGTGGACCTTCTCCCGGTCCCACTCCCTTCGCTCGACATCAGCGACACCGACCGGGATCGGGGTGTCGCGCACCAATGCGTTGAGCCGACGGTTGCGCAGGACCTGGTCGAGGTTGTCGCGCAGCGACTGGCCGGCCTTGCCACCGATCTGGTCGACCGCCGCGACGATGCCCTGCAGGTCGCCGTGGGCATTGATCCACTTCGCCGCGGTCTTGGGGCCGACTCCCGGGACACCCGGAAGGTTGTCACTCGCCTCACCGACGAGCGCCGCGAGGTCGCTGTATCGCTCGGGCCCCACCCCGTACTTCTCCGTCACCGCTGCTGGCGTCATCCGGGCCAGGTCCGAGACCCCCTTCTTGGGATAGAGGACGGTGGAGTGCTCGTCGATCAGCTGCAGGGTGTCGCGGTCACCGGAGCAGATCAGCACGTCCATCCCGGCCTCTCGGCCCTGGGTGGCGAGGGTGGCGATGATGTCGTCCGCCTCGTAGCCCTCGAGCTGCACATGAGTGATGTTCAACGCATCGAGGACCTCCTGCAGGAGGGGTATCTGCCCGGCGAAGGCGTCCGGCGTGGCGCTGCGGCCGGCCTTGTACTCGGCGTACTCCTCGCTGCGGAAGGTGGCGCGCGAGACGTCGAACGCCACGGCGACGTGGGTCGGGTCCTCGTCGCGCAGCACGTTGATCAGCATGGCGACGAAGCCGTACACGCCATTGGTGTGCTGACCCGTGCTCGTCGAGAAGTTCTCCGCAGGGAGGGCGAAGAAGGCGCGATAGGCCAGGGAATGTCCGTCCAGCAGCAGTAGTCGACTCACGCGCGCCAGCCTAAGTGCTTGGGCCGACAGCTCCTCCTCGTGGCAGGCTGTCCCGAGACCATCGACGGATGTAGGAGACACCGATGACCGACACCAGTGTGCCGCGCGGGGAGAACGCCTTCTCTCTCGACGAGCTCAACGCCTACCGTGGCGCCCTCCCCGAGCGCATGGGCATCGAGATCCTCCAAGCGAGCTCCGAGCGGGTCGTCGCCCGGATGCCCGTCGAGGGCAACACCCAGCCGTACGGGATCCTCCACGGAGGCGCGAGCGTCGTTCTCGCGGAGACGGTCGGATCTATCGGTTCCGCGATCCACGGCGCCCTCTCGGGCAAGATCTCCGTCGGCCTGGACATCAATGCCACCCACCACCGCGCGGCCCGGTCGGGCTGGGTCACCGCGACCGCCATCCCCGTGACGCTCGGTGGCACAGCCACCTGCTACGACGTCACGATCACCGACGACAGCGGCCGACGCACCTGCACGTCCCGGATCACGTGCTTGCTGCGCGAGCAGCCCCCCGGCGCCTGAGTGCCACTCCGAGCGCGCTCGGTCCGCCGGACCCGACGTCCCCTTCCCACTGCCCTCGACCCCCGGTGCTGGGGACCCACGGACCGGTTCCTCGCCCTGGCGATCCTGGCGGTGCTGCTCGCACCGACCGTCGCAGTGATCAGGGCGATCTCCCAGGACTGGGCACCCAACGGCGACGACGCAACCGTCGCCCTGCGCAGCGCCGGAGTCCTCGACGGTCACTTCCCGCTGACCGGGATGCGAAGCACGGCCGGCAACGGCGTTGACGTCAACCTCTCCACGCACCACCTCGGGCCGCTGCAGTTCTACCTGCTTGCCCTCCCCCTCGCCGCGACCGGCGGGGCCGCCGCGGGCGTAGCGATCGGTGGCGCGCTCATCGCAGCCATCGCGTCGGTTCTCACCGTCGTGTGGGCACGCCGTCTTGGCGGCACCCTCGCAGTCGCCGTCTTCACCTGCGGGCTGCTCCTCGCGCAGTGGGCGCTCGGTGCGGAGGCGATGTTCCGTCCGCTCAACCCGTATGCGCCGCTGCTGCCGACCTACCTTGCGCTCCTCCTGCTGTGGGCGCTGGCTCGCGGCGACCACCGGGCGTTGGCCCCCTTCGTGGTCGCCGTCTCGCTTCTGGCGCAGGCCAACCTCGCCTTCCTACCGCTCGCGGGAGTTCTCGTCCTGGCCGCGGTGGCCGTGTCCGTGTGGCCACCCACGGACACCCCGCGCCCCGACCGTTCGGGTCGGCGGGGCCGACGGCCGGGACACGTGACCACAGCGCGTGCCCACTCCCGGCGGTGGGCCGTGGGGTTGGGTGTCCTGGTGTGGCTACCGAGCCTGCTCGAGCTGTTCGTCCACCGGCCCAACAACCTGCGCCAGTTCGTGCGTTGGGCCACCTCCGGCTCGGGCGACCCGATCGGTGTGCTCGCCGGCATCGAGCACCTGAGCCTGTTGGCGCCGGTGCCCGGTGGGTTTCGCCGCTACTCGCCGGACCTGCTCACGACGGGCACCACGGTGGGGACCGCGCTCGGGGTCCTCGCGCTGCTCGTCCTCGTGGCGATCAGCACCGGATGGCGTGTCCCGCAGGGCCGCGCCAGCAGCGCCTGGCCCGCGCGCGTGGCCCTGGTGGCCAATGTCGGCATGCTCGCGACCGCATCCCGCCTGCCGGAGTGGCCGGCCGCCCCCTACTGGGTCATCACCTGGTTACCGGTCGCGGCCTTCACCTGGGCTGCCTTCGCCTGGCGGGGCCTGGCCTACCTCGAGAGCGCCACTCCCCGACTACCTCACGGGGTCGCCGTGCCCGTCGCCGGAGGTCTCGTGGTCGGCGGTCTCGCCGCGGCACTCCTGGCCACGCAGCCCAACTGGTCGCAGACCCGGACGATGACCGCTGTCGCTCGGACCAGCGTCTCCGAGATGGGGCCCGGCGATGAACGTCCCGTCCGCATCTCCGGCTTCGGTTTCGTACCAACCCTCGGCGCGGCTCCAGCGATCGCCTGGGAGGCGCACCGGGCCGGGTGGGAGCCGCACTACCTGTCCTCGTGGCCCTTCGAGGAGGATGCCGAGTACCTCTGGGCCGGGTCGGCCCCGCAGGGCGCGGACGAGCTCTTCGTCATCGACAGCACGGAACCCGAATTTCACGACGGCGTCCCCGAGACGGCCCGGGAGGTCGCCGCGGTGAAGTTGACCTACCGGGACGGAACCATCTCGGTCTACCGTGAGCCCGGACCCACCAACGGACCGAGCCAGTGACCGCGACGAAGGGCGACTGAGTGAGCTTCATCGGCGCGGGCACCGCCCTGAACGTCCTGACGGTGATCGTCGGTGCCCTGGCCGGCATGGCCATCGGAGGACGTCTTCCGCAGGCGACCCGGGACGTGGTCACCGACTGCCTCGGGCTGGTGACGCTCCTGATGGCGGCCCTGTCGGTGATGGAGGTGCTCTCCCCGGCCCTGACCGCGGCCGTGGGGTCGAGCGCCCCGGTACTCATCGTCCTCGGCTCGCTGCTCATCGGCAGCATCCTCGGTTCGCTGGTCGGTATCGAGCGCCGGTTGGAGTCGCTGGCCGGCCGGGTCCAGGGGTACCTGGGCCGGGGCCGGTCCGACCACGACGCCCGTGAACGTTTCATCGAGGGCTGGCTGACCGCGAGCCTGCTCTTCTGCGTCGGTCCGCTGACGATCCTCGGCAGCCTCGACGACGGTCTCGGGCGGGGCATCGACAAGCTCGCGCTGAAGTCCGCTCTCGACGGCTTTGCCGCGCTCGCCTTCGCCTCGACCTTCGGAATCGGGGTGCTCATGTCAGCCGTCAGCGTGGCGGTCGTCCAAGGTTCCCTGACCATCGCCGGAGTCGCCCTCGGCGCCGTGCTGCCGGAGGCGTACATCGCAGCCCTCACCGCCACGGGAGGCCTGATCCTCGTCGGGATCGCCCTGCGGCTGCTGCGGATCCGTCAGATCCCGGTGGGAGACATGCTCCCGGCGCTGGTGATCGCGCCGGTACTCACGCACCTCGTGGTGGTTTTGGGCTAGATCAGGCCTTGTCCATGCCGGAGACGACCGCGTCGGCGACCTCGCGCATGCCCAGTCGCCGGTCCATCGCCGTCTTCTGGATCCACCGGAAGGCCTCTGCCTCGGTGATCTTCAACTTCTTCATCAGCACACCCTTGGCCTTCTCGACGGCCTTGCGGGTCTCCAGGCGCTCACCGAGGTCCGCGACCTCGGACTCGAGGGCCTTCAGCTCCGCCCAGCGAGACAGCGCCACCTCGACGGCCGGCGTGACGTCGGAGACGGTGAAGGGCTTGACGATGTAGGCCATCACGCCCGCGTCGCGGGCCCGCTCGACGAGCTCCTTCTGCGAGAAGGCCGTGAGCATGATCACCGGGCAGATTCGCTGCTCGCCGATCGTCTCGGCGGCGGTGAGCCCGTCCATGACCGGCATCTTGATGTCCATGATGATCAGGTCGGGCTGCAGCGACTCGGCCAGGGAGACGGCTTCCTCCCCGTTGCTGGCCTGCCCGACGACCTCGTACCCGGCCTCGGTGAGCATCTCGGCCAGGTCGAGACGGATCAGCGCCTCGTCCTCGGCGAGCAGCACCCGCTGGCCCTGCTGGGCGTCCGTCTGCGCCGTCATGGTCCATCCTTCGTCGTTGAGTCGTACCTGGTGCCGAGGGCGGGACTCGAACCCGCACGCCCTTTCGGGCAGAGCATTTTGAGTGCTCCGTGTCTGCCATTCCACCACCCCGGCCGGAGTGCGCCGCAATCATACCGACCCGCGCAGGTGCTCCTGCCCTCAGCCCATCCCTCCGGGCAGGGCACCGTCCACGGTGGCTGCG
Organism: Janibacter cremeus; assembly: GCF_013409205.1. Classification (NCBI taxonomy): domain Bacteria; kingdom Bacillati; phylum Actinomycetota; class Actinomycetes; order Micrococcales; family Intrasporangiaceae; genus Janibacter; species Janibacter cremeus. The sequence continues at coordinate 3,159,653 of NZ_JACCAE010000001.1, read as the reverse complement.
TCCTCCTCGTAGGCGACCGCCGTCTTGTTCCTCGCATCACCGATCCGATGCACCCGCAGGGCATTGGTCGATCCGGGCACGCCCGGCGGGGATCCGGCGACGATGACCACCAGGTCACCCTCCACGCACCAGTCCAGTCCGAGCAGCTGCTCGTCCACCTGGAGGGCGTACTGGTCGGTGTGGGTCACCGGTCCGGTGAGGAAGGTCTGGATCCCCCAGACCAGGGAGAGCTGGGACCGGGTGTCCTGCACGGGCGAGAAGGCGAGCATCGGCAGGCCCGAGCGCACCTGGGCCAGACGACGGGCGCTCCCGCCCAGCTGGGTGAAGGCGATGAGGTACTTCACCCCGAGGGCCTCCCCCACCTCGGCCGCCGCCGCCGTGACGACACCGCCCTGGGAGGTCGGCGGGGACATCAGCGAACGCATGCGACCCAACCCCTCCTCCTCGGTGGCCTCGATGATTCGCGACATCGTCCTGACGACCTCGACGGGGAACTTGCCGACCGCCGTCTCCCCGGAGAGCATCAGCGCGTCAGCGCCGTCGAGCACCGCATTGGCCGCGTCGGACGCCTCCGCCCGGGTCGGGCGCGAGTTGTCGATCATCGACTCGAGCACCTGCGTGGCCACGATGACCGGCTTGGCGCGCTGGCGGCTCAACTCGACGGCCCGCTTCTGCACGAGCGGTACCTCCTCGAGGGGCATCTCCACACCGAGGTCACCGCGGGCGACCATGATGCCGTCGAAGGCGTCGATGATCTCCTCGAGGGCGTCCACGGCCTGGGGCTTCTCGATCTTGGCGATGACCGGGAGGCGCACCCCGACCTCGTCCATGATCTCGTGCACACGGTCGATGTCACGGGGCGAGCGCACGAAGCTCAGTGCGATGTAGTCCGCGCGCAGTCCCAGGGCCCAGCGCAGGTCCTCCTCGTCCTTGTCGGACAGGGCGGGAGCGCTCACGGCGGCGCCGGGCAGGTTGATCCCCTTGTTGTCCGAGAGCGGTCCCCCGTAGACGACGACGCAGCGCACGTCCTCCTCGTCGACGTCGTGGACCGTCAGGGTGATCTTGCCGTCGTCGACGAGGATCCGGTCACCGGCACCGACGTCACCGGCCAGGCCGGAGTGGGTCGTGCCGACGATCTCCTGGCCGCCCTCGACATCTCTCGTGGTGATCGTGAAGTGGTCGCCCGCCTTGAGGTGGATCGGCCCGTCGGCGAACCTGCCGATACGGATCTTGGGGCCCTGCAGGTCCACGAGGACGCCGACGGCGCGACCGACCGCGTCACTGGCGGCGCGCACGTTGCGGTAGTTGGCCTCGTGGATCGAGTGGTCACCGTGGGAGAGGTTCAACCGTGCCACGTCGACACCCGCGGCGACGAGCTCGCGGATGCGATCGGGAGTGGAGGTCGAGGGGCCGAGCGTGGAGACGATCTTGGCGCGTCGCATGGTTCCACCCTAACGCTCAGGGGCTCACGGCCCTGGCGGCCTGCGCCCCCGAGTACCCCCCGATAGCACTCGCTGGCCGCGGCAGGCCAGCGTCCCCGAGTGCCCCGAAGAGCACTCGGAGACAACGCCTTTCACGCCGTGAGCGGCCGGTCCGTCGGGTTGACGGGCCGGGGCAGCTGGGAACTGCCCGTGAGGAAGGTGTCCACACCGTTGGCCGCGGCCCGCCCCTCGGCGATGGCCCACACGATGAGCGACTGCCCGCGGCCGGCGTCGCCGGCGACGAAAACACCGGGGACGCCGGACTGGTAGTCGCCACCGCGGACGATGTTCGAGCGCTCGTCGGTCGCCAGGCCCAGCTGGGCGACGATGCCGTCCGGCTCGGGGCCGAGGAAGCCCATCGCCAGGAGGACGAGCTGGGCCGGCAGGACCCGTTCGCTGCCCTCCACCGGCTCGAAGCCGGACTCGGCACGCTTGACCTCGGTGAGACGCAGACCGTCGACGCGCCCCTCGTCGTCACCGACGATCTCGGTCGTCGACACCGAGTAGACACGCTCACCTCCCTCCTCGTGGGCCGAGGCGACCCGGAAGAGCATCGGATAGGTCGGCCACGGTTGGCTGCCGGGACGCTCCGGCCCGGGCTGCGGCATGATCTCCAGACTGGTGACCGAGCGCGCTCCCTGACGGATCGAGGTGCCCAGGCAGTCGGCGCCGGTGTCGCCGCCACCGATGATGATGACGTCCTTGCCGTCGGCGCTCACCCGGCCCTCGACCTCCTCGCCGAGGGCGGCCCGGTTGGCCTGGGGCAGGAAGTCCATCGCCTGGACCACGCCATCAAGGCCCCGGCCGGGAACCGGCAGGTCCCTGGGCACGGTCGAGCCGATCGCGAGCACGACGGCGTCGTACCGGTCCCGCAGCTGCTGGCCGGTCAGCTCGGCGCCGACGTCGATGCCGGAGCGGAAGCGGGTGCCCTCGGCCTTCATCTGCTGGACGCGGCGGTCGACGATCCGCTTTTCCATCTTGAACTCCGGGATCCCGTAGCGCAGGAGGCCGCCGGGGGCGTCGTCCCGCTCGTAGACGGCGACGGTGTGCCCGGCGCGGGTGAGCTGCTGGGCGGCTGCGAGCCCGGCCGGGCCGGAGCCGATGACCGCAACGGTCTTGCCGCTGAGCCGGTCGGGGATCTGCGGCGGGACGTCACCGCGACCGAAGGCCTCCTCGATGGTGGTGACCTCGACCTGCTTGATCGTCACGGCCGGCTGGTTGATACCCAGCACGCACGCGGTCTCGCAGGGCGCCGGGCACAGTCGGCCGGTGAACTCGGGGAAGTTGTTCGTCGCGTGCAGTCGTTCGATGGCTTCGTGCCACTCACCGCGCCGCGCGAGGTCGTTCCACTCCGGGATGAGGTTGCCCAGCGGGCAACCCGAGTGGCAGAACGGGATGCCGCAGTCCATGCACCGGCCGGCCTGGCGCTGCAGTTCCCCTTGCTGCTGCTCCTCGTAGACCTCCTTCCAGTCCTTGATGCGCACGTCGACGGGTCGGCGAGCCGGCAGCTCACGCTCGCGGGTGCTGAGAAAGCCGTGCGGGTCAGCCACGGGAGGCCTCCATGATCCGGTCCCATACGAGCGGCCCATCGATGTCCAGGCCCTCGGCCTCGGCATCGGTCCGCACGTCCAGGACACGCTGGTAGTCGCGGGGCAGGACGAGCGAGATGCGGTCGAGACCGACCTCCGCATCATCCAGCAGTGCCTTCGCCACGGCCGAGTCGGTGTGCTCGAGGTGCTGGCCGAGCAGCTCCAGGACCACCTCTCGGTCCGCCGGGCGAAGGGGGGTGACGTCGACGAGCTCCCGGTTGACGAGCGACTCGTCCAGGTCGAGGACGAAGGCGTTGCCACCGGACATCCCGGCCGCGAAGTTGCGGCCGGTCGGTCCGAGCACGACAACCGTGCCACCGGTCATGTACTCGCACCCGTGGTCGCCCACTCCCTCGACGACGGCGGCGGCTCCGGAGTTGCGCACGCAGAAGCGCTCGCCGACGATGCCGCGCAGGAAGAGCTGCCCGGACGTTGCTCCGTAGCCGATGACGTTGCCGGCGATGACGTTCTCCTCGGCAACGTAGCGCGCGTCGAGAGGGGGCCGCACGACGACCCGGCCACCGGAGAGGCCCTTGCCGACGTAGTCGTTCGCGTCTCCGACCATGCGGAGCGTGATCCCGGCCGGCAGGAACGCGCCCAGACTCTGGCCGGCCGACCCGGTGAGCGTCAGCTCGATCGTCCCGTCGGGCAGGCCGTCCGGACTCAACTTGGTCACCTCGTGCCCGAGCATCGTGCCCAGCGTGCGGTTGACGTTGCGCACCGGGATCTCGGCCCGCACGGCAGCACCGCTCGCCAGGGCGGGTGCAGCGAGCTCGATGAGCTGATGGTCGAGAGCGTTGTCAAGGCCGTGCTCCTGGGCGCGGGAGTGCCGCACGCCGGAGCCGTCGAAGGAGGCGACCTGCGCGAAGATCGGCCCGAGGTCCAGCCCGGAGGCCTTCCAGTGCTCGACCGCTGCACGGGTGTCGAGCAGGTCGACCCGACCGATCGCCTCGTCGAGGGTGCGCAGGCCCAGCTCAGCAAGCAGCTCGCGTACCTCCTGCGCGATGTACTCGAAGAAGGTCTCGACGAATTCCGGCTTGCCGGAGTAGCGCTCCCGCAGTTCGGGGTTCTGGGTCGCGATGCCCACCGGGCAGGTGTCCAGGTGGCACACGCGCATGAGGATGCAGCCGCTGACCACGAGCGGCGCGGTCGCGAATCCGAACTCCTCGGCCCCGAGCAGGGCACCGATGACCACGTCCCGCCCGGTCTTTATCTGACCGTCCACCTGGACGACGATCCGGTCACGCAGCCCGTTGAGCACGAGTGTCTGCTGGGTCGAGGCGAGGCCGAGCTCCCACGGTCCCCCGGCGTGCTTGAGCGAGGTCAGCGGCGAGGCGCCCGTTCCACCGTCGTGCCCGGAGATGAGCACGACATCGGCGTGGGCCTTGCTCACACCCGCGGCGACCGTACCGACGCCGACCTCGCTGACCAGCTTCACGTGCACCCGCGCGCGAGGGTTCGCGTTCTTCAGGTCGTGGATCAGCTGGGCCAGGTCCTCGATCGAGTAGATGTCGTGGTGCGGCGGCGGGCTGATCAGGCCGACGCCCGGCGTGGAGTGCCGGGTGCGGGCCACCCACGGGTAGACCTTCGGACCGGGCAGCTGCCCCCCTTCGCCCGGCTTGGCGCCCTGCGCCATCTTGATCTGGATGTCGTCGCTGTGGGTGAGGTACGTCGAGGTCACGCCGAAGCGTCCCGATGCGACCTGCTTGATCGAACTGCGACGCTCCGGGTCGAGGAGGCGGTCGAGGTCCTCGCCGCCCTCCCCCGTGTTGGAGCGTCCGCCGATGCGGTTCATCGCGACCGCCAAGGTCTCGTGCGCCTCACCGCTGATCGAGCCGTAACTCATGGCCCCCGTCGAGAAGCGCCGCAGGATCTCGCTGATCGGCTCGACCTCGTCGATGCTGATCGACGTCCTGCCCTGCCCGCCGCCCAGGGAGAAGAGTCCGCGAAGCGTCATCAATCGTTCGGCCTGCTCGTCCACCCGCGAGGTGTACTGCTTGAAGATGTCATACCGACGTGCCCGGGTGGAGTGCTGTAGTCGGAAGACGGTCTCCGGGTCGAAGAGGTGCGGCTCGCCCTCCCGGCGCCATTGGTACTCGCCGCCGACCTGAAGCGTGCGGTGCGGCAGGCGCACCCCTTCCCTGGGGTAGGCACTGGCGTGCCGGGCCGCGGTCTCCGCGGCGATCACGTCCAGGCCGATGCCGCCGAGCTGGCTGACGGTGCCGGTGAAGTACTCGTCGACGAGATCCTGCCCGAGGCCGAGCGCCTCGAAGACCTGCGCTCCGCGGTAGGAGGCGACCGTGGAGATGCCCATCTTCGACATCACCTTCAGCACACCCTTGCCGAGTGCCTTGATGAGGTTGACGACGGCAACCTGCTCGTCGACCTCGGTGATCACCTCCCGTCGGGCCATGTCCTCGACGGACTCCATGGCGAGGTAGGGGTTGACCGCCGCGGCGCCGTAGCCGATGAGAAGGGCGACGTGGTGCACCTCGCGGACGTCACCCGCCTCGACGATGAGCCCGACCTGGGTGCGCGTGCGCTCCCGGATGAGGTGATGGTGCACAGCAGAGGTGAGCAGCAGCGACGGGATCGGAGCACGGTCCCGGCCGGAGTCGCGGTCCGAGAGCACGATGAAGCGCGCGCCGTCCGCGATCGACTCGGACACCTCGTCGCAGATCGTGGTCAGGCGGGCACGCAGCGTCTCGTGCCCACCGGTGACGTCGTAGCAACCGCGCACGACGTGGGTCGCCTTGCCGGGCCGCTCCCGGTCGGCATCGATGTGCACGATCTTCGCCAGCTCGTCGTTGTCGATGACCGGGAAGGGCAGCACGACCTGGCGCGCGTGGCTCGGATCAGCGGAGAGAACATTGCCCTCCGGCCCGATCGCCGTGCTCAGCGCCGTCACCAGCTCCTCGCGGATCGAGTCGAGCGGCGGATTGGTCACCTGCGCGAACATCTGGGTGAAGTAGTCGAAGAGCAGCCGGGGCTTCTCCGACAGGACGGCCACCGGGGTGTCGGTGCCCATCGACCCGAGGGCCTCGGCTCCCTTCGTCGCCATCGGCGTGAGCAGGATCTTCAGCTCCTCCTGCGTGTAGCCGAAGGTCTGCTGCCGACGCGCGACAGAGGCGGGTGTGTGCATGATGTGCTCCCGCGGTGGCAGGTCCGCCAGCATGATCCGCCCCTCGTCGAGCCACTGCCCGTAGGGGTGTTCGCTCGCGAGCTGCTCCTTGATCTCCTCGTCCTCGATGATCCGTCCCTCAGCGGTGTCGACGAGGAACATACGACCGGGTTGGAGGCGCCCCTTGGCGACCACGTGCTCCGGCTCGATGTCCAGGACCCCCGTCTCCGAGGCGAGGACGACGAGCCCGTCGTCACTGACCTGGTAGCGCCCGGGGCGCAGGCCGTTGCGGTCGAGCACCGCCCCGACGAGGCGCCCGTCGGTGAAGGTCACGCAGGCGGGGCCGTCCCAGGGCTCCATGAACATCGAGTGGAACTCGTAGAAGTCCCTCAGCGCGGGATCCATCGTGGCGTGGTTCTCCCACGCCTCGGGAATCATCATCAGCACTGCGTGCGGGAGCGAGCGGCCACCGAGGTGGAGCAGCTCGAGGACCTCGTCGAAGGACGCCGAGTCCGATGCCTCCGGCGCGCACGTCGGCATGATCCGCTGCAGGTCACCGGGGATGATGTCGCTGCGCAGGAGCGACTCCCGGGCCCGCATCCAGTTGCGGTTGCCCTTGACGGTGTTGATCTCCCCGTTGTGGGCGATGAACCGGAAGGGGTGGCTCAGCGGCCAGCTGGGGAAGGTGTTGGTTGAGAAGCGCGAGTGAACCAGACCGAGCTCGCTCTCGAACCGCTCGTCGGACAGGTCGGGGTAGAAGGGCTCGAGTTGCGCCGTGGTCAGCATGCCCTTGTAGACCATGGTCCGCGCGGACAGCGACGCGAAGTAGACGCCGGTCTCCCGCTCGGCACGCTTGCGAGCGACGAAGGCCAACCGCTCGAGGGTGAGTCCGGAGACCTCCCCACCGGGAGCGGCAACGAAGAGCTGGTGGAAGTCCGGCATGCAGTCCCGAGCCATCTCGCCGACGATCTCCCGGTTGACCGGGACCTGCCGCCAGCCGAGGACCTGCAGTCCCTCCTGGGCGATGATCTCCTCGATCCGGTCGACCATCGCCTCGCGCTCGGCTGCGTCCGTCGGCACGTACGCCGTTCCGACCGCATAGTGCCCGACCTCCGGCAGGTCGAAGTCGACGACCTCACGGAGGAACCGGTCCGGCACCTGGGTGAGGATGCCCGCTCCGTCACCGACCAGCGGGTCGGCGCCGGTCGCACCGCGGTGCTCGAGGTTGGTCAGGGCGAGCAGCGCGTGGTCGATGATGTCGCGCCCGGCGTGACCCCGCATCGTCGCGACCATTGCCACGCCGCAGGCGTCGCGCTCGGTGTCGCGGCGGTAGAGACCCGTGTCAGGGGGGAGGGACGACCAGCGCTCGTACGGGGAGAAGGACACAGAAGTCACGTCGGTCACCGTCCTCGGGTGAAATCGGGTCGGACAGGCTCCGATCGATCTGGGATGGACGTCGCGGATACCTGCTGGTGGGATCCGCAGACAGCGGTGGCCGCGGGTGGTGAAGACTAGCAGCGTCTCGTCTCACTGGATGAGAACTTCGTTCTCATCCAGTGAGATTTCAAGCGCGGACGCGTTCACGCCTCCCGAAAATCCAGAAGATGACGACTCCGAACGTGAAGACGATCACACTCACCCAGATATTCACGCGAAGTCCCAGAATCGTGTTCGCCGCGTCCGTACGCATCATCTCGATGAAGAGTCGGCCCGCGGGGTACCCGGCGACGTAGAGGGCGAGGACCTGCCCCCGCGCCAGCACGACCCGGCGGTCCACGACGAGCAGCACGATCGCCAGGGCGAAGAGGAAGAGCGACTCGTAGAGGAAGGTCGGCTGGAAGGTACCGAGGACGATCGGGGTCCCTGCCGCATCCACCACCGCGTGGCCGGAGGCCGCATCGAAGCGGTGGATCTCCAGCCCCCAGGGCAGGTCGGTGGGCTCACCGTAGATCTCGTTGTTGAACCAGTTGCCCCAGCGGCCGATCCCCTGGGCGACGAGCACGCCGGGCGCGACGGCGTCGGTGAAGTCGAGAAAGCGGACATCGGTCTTGCGCAACCCGATCCAGGCGCCGACGGCGCCGAGGGCGACCGCGCCCCAGATGCCCAGGCCGCCCTGCCAGATCTTCAGGGCGTCGACCGGGCTGCCGTTCTCCCCGAAGTACGGCTGGGGTGTGGTGATGACGTGGTAGAGCCGACCACCGATGATGCCGAAGGGCACGGCCCACATGGCCACGTCGAGGACGACCCCCTCCTGCGCACCGCGGTCGCGCAGGCGCCGGTCCCCCATCCAGACGGCCACCGCGATCCCGACGAGGATGCACAGGGCGTAGGCGTGGATGGTCAGGGGGCCGATCTCGATCGCAGCGGTCGTCGGCGAAGGGAGCGCCGAGGGGTGGGTCACTGCGTAGCCACCAGGTCCTCAGGGACCTTTCCGCTGGTGAGGATCTGCTTGAGCCGGTCGGTGTCGACCTGCTGCTTCTCCTGGTCGATGAGCCCACCCCAGTTCAACCGCGTGCCCTCGACCTCGATGACCGGCGTTCCGGTGATCCCGTCCTGCACGGAGGCGTCATCGACGCTCTGGACGTAGTCGACGTAGCTGTGTGCGTCCGTGCACTGCTGCCACGCGGCGAGGTCGTCACCGCTCAGACCAGCCATTTTCGCGGCCTCGGTGTACGTTTCCTCGGCGAAGCCGTCCTTGGTCTCACTCGCCGGCTGGAGCGCGAAGAGCGCCTTGTGGTACTCGGTCCACTTCCCCTGGTCCGCGGCGCAGATCGCACTCGATCCGGCCACGGCGGAGGACTCACCGCCGGTCAACGAGTCGATGACGGTCTTCAGATGCACCCGCAGTCGGATCTCTCCGTCCTCGGCGAGCTGGGTGATGGTCTCGCCGGTGGCCTGCTCGAACCCCTTGCAGGCCGGGCAGCGGAAGTCCTCGTAGACATCGACGACCGGGGCGTCCTCGGGCGGATTCGTGCCTGCGTACGGCTCGAAGGGCTGACCCTCCTCCACCCCCTGCGGCAGCTCGCTCGCGGAGTCAACGCCCCCTGACTGGGTCGTCGCCCAGATCGCACCGCTGACGATGACGACCATCGCGATGATGACGACGATGCCGCCGACGACGAAGGCATTCGCTCCGCGGTTCGAGCGGCTGGCGGCGGCCGCCGCCTTCGCCTTGCGGTCCTGGCTGCTCATGCGTGCTCCTTGTTGTCTCCGAAGAGGGTCCGGTCAAGACTGTAGGTGGAGGACTCCCTCACCACGAGCCAGACCCCACACAGGGCAAAGCCGACGTCCCGCAGGATCTCCCGGCCATACTTCGTTTCTGACTCCGCCACCTGGCCGCCACCACCGAAACACCCGCAGTCGATGGTCAGACCGCGCGCCCATGCCTGGGCGATGCCGACGACGAAGGCGAACATGAGCAACGTCCCCAGCACGGCGCTGATGCGTGTGAAGAGGCCCAGGACGAGGAGCAGCCCGATGACGATCTCCACCCAGGGCAGGGCGTAGCCCACGTACCGAGCCACCTCGAAGGGCATGACGTCGTAGCCCTGCACGGCACGAGCCGACCCCAGGGGATTGCCCACCTTGGCACCCCCCGCGACGAGGAGGACGGCCCCGAGGACGAGACGGGCCGCCAGTCCCACGAGGTCGAGGACACGTTGTCGGGTCATGCCCTGCCCCGCACGCCCTCCGCCAGCTCCCGGGTGAGGTCACGCAGCGCGACCAGCCCCTCCTCGGGATCACGATCGAGCATGGTACTCACCAGGGCGGAGCCGACGATGACCCCGTCGGCGAAGGAGGCCACCTCGGCGGATTGGGCACCCGTGCTCACCCCGAGACCCACGCAGAGCGGCAGGTCGGTCGTCGCCCGGACGCGGGCGACGAGGTCTGACGCCGCCCCTCCCACGCTCCCGCGGGCACCGGTGACGCCCATCGTCGAGGCGGTGTAGACGAATCCGCTCGTCGCTGCGGTGACCACGCTGATGCGCTCGGTCGTCGAGCTCGGCGCGACGAGGAAGATGCGGTCGAGTCCGTGCCGCTCACTCGCGGTGCGCCACTCGCCGGCCTCCTCCGGGATGAGGTCCGGGGTGATGATGCCCGCGCCCCCGGCCGCGGCGAGGTCGGCAGCGTAGCGGTCGACCCCTCGGCGCAACACGAGGTTCCAGTAGGACATGACGACCGGCACGGCTCCTGCCTCCCGGGCGGCCGAAACGGCCCGGAAGACGTCGTCGACGTGGACCCCCTTCGCCAACGCCTCGGTGGCCGCACGCTGGATGACGGGGCCGTCCATGACCGGGTCGCTGTAGGGCATGCCGACCTCGACGATGTCGGCACCGGCCTCGGCCAGGGTGCGCACCGCGTCGATGGAGCCCTGGACGCTCGGGTACCCGACGGGCAGGTAGCCGATGAGGGCAGCGCGACCCTCTCGGCGGCACGTGGCGAAGACGTCGGCCAGACCTGTCGGGGCACTCATGCCTGACCTCCTTCGTCACCATCGACGAGGCCGAACCACTCTGCGGCCGTGTGCATGTCCTTGTCCCCGCGGCCGGAGAGGTTGACCAGCAGCAGGGCATCGCCGCCGAGCTCGCGGCCGAGCTCGAGCGTCGCGGACAGGGCGTGCGCCGACTCGAGGGCCGGGATGATCCCTTCGGTGCGGCAGAGCAGCTCGAAGGCGTGCATCACCTGCTCGTCCGTGGCGTAGTGGTACTCCGCCCGGCCGGAGTCACGCAGGAAGGAGTGCTCCGGGCCGACGCTCGGGTAGTCCAGGCCGGCGGAGACCGAGTGCGTCTGCAGGGTCTGGCCCTCCTCGTCCTGCATGAGGTAGCTCATCGCCCCGTGCAGCACACCGGGCTCGGCGGTCGCGAAGCGCGCCGCGTGCCGTCCGGTCCCGATGCCCTCGCCACCGGCCTCGACGCCGATGAGACGCACGGCCTCGTCGCTGATGAAACGGTGGAAGATGCCCATCGCGTTCGACCCACCGCCGACGCAGGCGATGACGGCGTCCGGGAGGCGTCCGGTCAGTTCCAGGACCTGCTCGCGAGCCTCCTCGCCGATGATCTTGTGGAAGTCACGGACCATCTCGGGGAAGGGGTGCGGCCCGGTGACCGTGCCCAGCACGTAGTGCGTGTGCTCGACGTTGGTCACCCAGTCGCGCATGGCCTCGTTGATCGCGTCCTTCAGGGTCGCACTGCCGTGCTCGACCGGCACGACGTTCGCCCCGAGGACCCGCATGCGGGCGACGTTGAGCGCCTGGCGCTCGGTGTCCACGCGCCCCATGTACACCGTGCACTCCAGGCCCATGAGCGCCGCGGCCGTCGCGGTGGCGACACCGTGCTGGCCGGCGCCGGTCTCCGCGATGACCCGACGCTTGCCCATGCGCCTGGTCAGCAGCGTCTGGGCGAGGACGTTGTTGATCTTGTGACTACCGGTGTGGTTGAGATCCTCACGTTTGAGGATGATCCGCGCTCCCCCGGCGTGCTCCGCGAAACGGGACACCTCGGTGATGATGCTCGGCCGGCCCGTGTAGGTGCGGTGCAGCCGGGCCAGCTCGTCGAGGAAGTCGGGGTCGACCATGGCCTTCAGGCGTGCCTCGTCCAGCTCCTCGAGCGCGGGGACCAGCGCCTCGGGCACGTAACGGCCGCCGAAGGCGCCGAATCGTCCCGGCGTGGGGGTCTGGTCGTCGGTCATCGTGCTGCTCCCGCCTCGATCATGCTGCGCACTCCCGCCGCCGGGTCTCCCCCGATCACGAGGGCCTCGCCGACGAGGATGGCGTCGGCTCCGGCGCGGGCGTAGAGCTGCGCCTCGTCAGGGCCCTGCACCCCGGACTCAGCGACCCGCACGCACGTCTGTGGGATGAGCGGGGCCAGTCGGGCAAACGTGTCGATGTGGACCTCGAGGGTCTTCAGGTCGCGGTTGTTGACCCCGATCACGGTGGCCCCGAGGTCGACCGCCCGGGTGGTCTCGGCCTCGTCGTGGACCTCCACCAGGCAGGTCATGCCGAGCGTCCCGGCCAGGTCCATCAACGAGGCCAGCCGCCGGTCGTCGAGGGCCGCGACGATGAGCAGGATCATGTCGGCGCCCCTGGCCCGGGCCTCCCAGACCTGGTACTCGCTGACCATGAAGTCCTTGCGCAGCACCGGCAGGTCGACGGCGTCGCGGACGGCCGTGAGATCGTCCAGGGACCCGGAGAAGCGCCGTTCCTCGGTGAGCACCGAGATGGCGGTGGCCCCGCCCCGGGCGTAGGCGCTCGCCAGCGCCGCCGGGTCGGGGATCTGGGACAGGTCGCCCTTGCTCGGGCTCTTGCGCTTCACCTCGGCGATGACGGACAGTCCCGGACGCCGCAGCAGGGCTTCCGCGTCGCGTGGTGCCGGCATGCCGTCGCACTGTCGCTGGAGCTGCTGGAGCGGGAGCCGGGCCTCGCGCCCGGCCAGGTCCTCACGGACACCGTCGATGATCTGGTCGAGGACAGTGGGCATGTCCACAGGCTAGTCGACGCTCGGGTCGTCCCCGCGTGTGACCCGGTCCCAGTCGGAGTCGACGCGCTCACCGCGTGCCCCACCCGCCTGTGTGGGGTCGTCCCCGGTCGGCCGCTCGTACTTGCCGCCGAGCGCCCCCCACCGGCTACCGCCCAGGACCGCCCCGACCGCGGCGAGCAGCAGCACCACGGCGCCGATGACGGCGACCCATGGCCAAGCGCTGGCGGAGCCGGTCGCCTCGAGGGTGCCCGTGGTGCCGGAGCCCTCGGCTGCGACGACCCCGAGTACCGCGGGGGCACTCAGCACGGCGCGCACCGACAGCGCGATGACCCCGACGCCGACACCGATCATCGCCAGGATGCTGACCCACCGTGCGATCCGACCGGAGGTCGTCGCCGCGACCGCGGCCGCCATCGCGACGAGCGCCAGACCGGCCAGGCCGGGGGCGGCGTCGGTCCCGACCGCGCTCGCCTGCATGGGCCCGGCCGGTCCGTCGACGGTCCCGGAGATCCAGTCCGCCCGACCGGCCGCGAGCATGATGATCCCGGCAGCGATCGCGAGCAGCACCACGACGGGCTTGCGCGTGAGCATGCTCATCGGGCCGTGCACCCCACGGGGCGCACCGCCCTGGCGGCCGCGACGGCTGCCAGGGCCGAGCCGGCCTTGTGAACAGTTTCCTCCTGCTCCAGGGCGGGGACGGAGTCCGCGACGATGCCGGCACCGGCCTGCACGTGTGCGATGCCGTCCTTGATCAGGGCGGTGCGGATGGCGATCGCCATGTCCATGTCCCCGTGGAAGTCGAGGTAGCCCACGACTCCGCCGTAGACTCCGCGGCGGCTGCGTTCGTACTTCTCGACCAGCTGCAGCGCCCGTGGCTTCGGCGCCCCTGACAGGGTCCCGGCGGGGAAGGTGGCGACGAGCACGTCGAAGGCGTTCACCCCCTTCGCCATCTCGCCGACGAGAGTGGACTCCAGATGGATCACGTGGCTGTAGCGGCGCAGGTTCATGAACTCGACGCAGTCGACCGTCCCGGCGGCACACACCTTCTGCAGGTCGTTGCGTCCCAGGTCGACGAGCATGACGTGCTCGGAGCGCTCCTTGGGGTCCCCGATCAGGTCCTCCTCGAGCGTCAGGTCGTGCTCGGGGGTCTTCCCGCGCGGCCGGGTGCCGGCGATCGGGTGGGTGATCGCCCGGCGGCCGGTGACCTTGACCAGGGCCTCCGGCGAGGAGCCGACGACGTCGTAGGTGGACCCGTCGGGGTGCGGCAACCGCACGAAATACATGTAGGGGCTGGGGTTGGATCGACGTAGCGCCCGGTACACCTCGAGCCCGTCGACGGGGCACGGGGTGGAGAAGCGTTGGGAGAGCACGACCTGGAACACCTCGCCGGCGCGGATCTCCTCCTTGGCCTCCTCGACGATCTCCTCGAACCGCTCGACGTCCACGTCGCTGACGACCTCGGTGCGAGCCGCTGCGGCCACGTCGGGGTCAACCGTCGCCACCGTGCTCGCCGCCGGCTCCGCGAGGCGCTCGGCCATCGCGTCGAGTCGGGCCACGGCGTCCTGCCATGCCTCCTCGACGCGGTCGTCGGTGTCGTCGTAATTGATCGCGTTGGCCACGAGCAGCAGTGAGCCGTCGCTGTGGTCGAGCACGGCGACGTCGGTGGCCAGGACCAGGCCGAGCTCCGGCACCCCGAGGACGTCCGGCAGCTGACTCGGGATCTTCTCCCACCGGCGCACCGCGTCGTAGGAGACGGCGCCGACCATGCCGCTGGTGAACGGCGGCAGACCGTCGATGGGCTCGGTGGCCAGAGTCTCCAGGGTGGAGCGAAGGGCGGTGGTCGGGTCGCCCTTCGTCGGCACCCCGACGGGCGGATCACCGATCCAGTGCACCTGCCCGTCCTGCTCGGTCAGCGTCGCGCGGCTCTGCGCGCCGATGATCGACCATCGGGACCACACGCCCCCGTGCTCGGCGGACTCCAGCAGAAAGGTCCCCGGAGCACCACCACCGAGCTTGCGGTAAACGCCGACAGGCGTCTCGCCGTCGGCGATCAGGCGGCGTATGACCGGCACGACCCGACGATCGCGGGCGAGGACGGTGAAGGCGTCGAGGTCGGGCCAGGTGCGACCCGGGGTCAGGTCGGGGATCTCGGTGCGGGGCGCGCTCATGCACGCGCCCCCACGACGGCCCCGAGGTCACCGGCATCGAAGCAGGTGCGCTCCCCGGTGTGGCAGGCCGCACCGATCTGGTCGACGCCGACCAGGAGCGCGTCACCGTCGCAGTCGAGGGCGACCGAGCGCACGTGCTGCGTGTGGCCCGACGTATCGCCCTTGCGCCAGTACTCCTGGCGGCTGCGCGACCAGAAGGTCACCCGACCGGAGGTCAGGGTGCGGCGCAGTGCCTCGTCGTCCATCCAGCCGAGCATCAGCACCTCACCGGTGTCGTGCTGCTGGACGATGGCCGCGACGAGTCCGGCGGAGTCACGGCGCAGGCGGGCCGCAACATCTGCCGGCAGGGGCGAGGACTCGGGGGTGGACACGCCTGCCATTCTGCACCCCGGCGACTGACACCGCCGAGCCGCCCACGCCCTGCGCACCGGGTCTCGAATGGGCCACGGGCGGGCGGCCCGCACGTCGCGCTCAGGCGACGGGGCTACCCTTCCACGTCAGACACCCCCGCCTACCGACCCGGAGTACCGATGATCCGCCATGCCAGCATCGAGCGAGCCGCCCTGTGCGACACCTTCCTCGAGGTCGGGCCCGACGCGCCCACGCTCTGCGGTGGCTGGACCAGTGGGGACCTGCTGGCCCACCTCCTCGTTCGCGAGGGACGGCCTGATGGTGCCGCCGGGATCCTCGTACCGGCGCTGGCCGGCCGGACCGAGAGAGCGATGGCCCGGCTCCGGGAGGAACACGACCACGCATCCCTCGTGGAGAGGCTGCGTCAGGGGCCACCGGTATGGCACCCGACCCGTGTCCCCGCGGTCGACGAGAAGGCCAACCTCGTCGAGATGTTCGTCCACCACGAGGATGTTCTGCGCGCCGGGCTCGGCGCTCCCCGACGCTCCTTGAGTGCGGCGCTGGTCTCAGCTCTCGGTGACCGGCTCGAAGCGATGGCGCCCCTGCTCTTCCGCCGTACCCGTGGGGCACGCGTGGAACTCGTCACGGCCAAGCGCCGCACCCGGATCGGCTCCGGTGACGGGCCGGTGGTCCAGATCCACGGGCGTCCGGGCGAGATCCTGCTCTTCGGTTTCGGTCGGCGCGATGTCGCCGAGGTCGAGCTGATCGGCCCTCCCGAGGCCGTCGAGACGGTCCGGACGACCGACTACGGGCTCTAGGAGCCACTCCCGTCGACTCCGGCGTCACCTCGACGCACCGCGTGCCCGGCGGCGGCCAACACATCCTTGACCGCCCCGATCGTCACCTCACCGAAGTGGAAGATGCTCGCTGCGAGAACGGCATCGGCGCCGGCGTCCACGGCCGGTGGGAAGTGCTCTGCAACGCCCGCTCCTCCGCTGGCGACCACCGGTATGTTCACCTCGGGCCGGACCGCCGCGATGAGCTCGAGATCGAAGCCGGCCTTGGTGCCGTCCCCGTCCATCGAGTTGAGCAGGATCTCACCGGCACCGAGCTCGGCAGCCCGGGCGCACCACTCGACGGCATCGATCCCGGTGCCGCGGCGACCGCCGTGGGTCGTCACCTCGAAGCCACCCACGAGCGAGCCGTCCTCGGCCCGCCGGCGTCGAACGTCAGCGGAGAGCACGAGCACCTGGGCGCCGAAGCGGTCGGCGACCTCGCTGATCAGCTCGGGGCGCGCGATGGCTGCGGTGTTGACCCCGACCTTGTCCGCTCCGCAGCGCAGGAGCCGGTCGACGTCCTCGACGGTGCGCACTCCCCCGCCGACGGTCAACGGGATGAAGACCTCCTCGGCGGTGCGGGTGACCACGTCGTAGGTGGTCGACCGGTCACCGCTGCTGGCGGTGACGTCGAGGAAGGTCAGCTCGTCCGCGCCCTCGCGTCCGTACCGACGGGCGAGCTCGACCGGGTCACCGGCATCGCGGAGGTTCTCGAAGTTGACGCCCTTGACGACCCGTCCGGCGTCGACGTCGAGGCAGGGGATGACACGCACGGCAAGGGACACGCTGGCAGCCTACCGAGTGGCGGCGCAGGCTACGCTTCGCCCCGATGCCGCCCCTGACCCAGATCCTCGCCCACGCCCGCGACGCGCCCCCGTCCTGCGGTCGGGTGCACGTGATCGGAGTCGACGGCCGCAGCGGGGCGGGCAAGACGTCGCTGGCGCACCAGGTGGCCACGGCATGGTCGGCGCCCGTGGTGTCCATGGATGAGATCTATCCCGGCTGGGACGGCCTGGCGGAGGGTGCGGCGATCCTCCTGTCCCATGTACTCATTCCCCTGTCGAGGGGCCGCAACGTGGCGGTTCCCACCTGGGACTGGGTCCGCGACGCCCCCGGGGCACCCCGGAGGCTGGAGGTCGGTGATCGGCTCGTCGTCGAGGGGTGCGGCAGCACCGTCGGCCCCGCTGCGGACCTCATCGGCACCTTGGTGTGGCTCGACGGCCACGAGAGCGTGCGGCGGGAACGCGCCATCGTCCGTGACGGCGAGGTCTTTGCCGCGCACTGGGACATGTGGGCGCAGCAGGAGGCGCGGCTCTTCGGCGCGGACCGGACCCGTGAGCGAGCCGATCTGGTCCTGCGGGTCTAGCCTCAAGGGGGTGACCCACGAGGAACTTGCCCGCGAAGCGGCTCAGACCATCGTCCTGTGCCTCGGGGTCGCGGTCGTTGCCGTCATCCTCTCCGACGTCCTCGCGCGGTGGCTGCCGCTGCCCACGGTCGTGCTCGAGATCCTGGGGGGCATCGTCATCGGGCCCGCCGTGCTCGGCATCGCCACGGACAACCTGATCGTCTCGTCGTTCTCGGAGCTCGGGCTGGCCGTGCTGATGTTCCTCGCCGGCTACGAGCTGCAGCTGTCACGCATCGCCGGGGCACCACTGCGCTCGGCCTGCACCGGATGGGTCGCCTCGCTGCTGATCGGTCTCGCAGCGGGTATCACCGTGGTGAAACTGGCCGGCCCGGAGCAGGACGTCTCCAGTGGTGTCATGCTCGGTCTCATCTTCACCACCACGGCGCTGGGGACCATCCTGCCCATCCTTCGCGACGCCGGGGAGCTGGACACCCGGTTCGGCAGCGTCGTCGTGGCCGCCGGCGCGGTGGGCGAGTTCGGCCCCATCCTCGCCATCGCGCTGTTGTTGTCCGGCCAGTCCCCGCTCCGCACGGTTCTGGTGCTCATCATCTTCGCGGGGGTCGCCGCGATCGCTCTGGCGATGGCATCGCGACCGCGATCGCCCCGGCTGGGCCGACTCCTGAGCCACACCCTGACGACCAGCGGCCAGCTGGGTGTGCGCATGGCCATGTTCATCGTCATCCTGCTCGCGTGGATCGCGGGGCACCTGGGCCTCGATGTTCTCCTCGGGGCCTTCATCGCCGGCTTGGTCGCCCGGCTGTTCCTGTCCGGTGTCGACGAGCACGCGCAGGAGCAGACCATCGCTCGCCTGGAGGGCGCCGGCTACGGATTCCTGGTGCCGATCTTCTTCGTCGTCAGTGGCATCCGGTTCGACCTCGACTCCCTGCTGGCCTCCCCCTTCGCGCTGGTCATGATCCCGCTGTCGCTCGTCGCCTTCCTCCTCATCCGCGGGGTCCCGACCTACGTCGCGCTCCGCGGAACGCTCTCCGGGAGGGAAAGGACGGGTGCGAGCATCTACACCGCCACCGCTCTCCCCCTCATCGTGGTCATCACCACGATCGGGGTCGACAGCGGGGAGCTCACCCGGGCCACCGCCGCCGCTCTCGTCGGGGCGGGGATGGTGTCAGTCCTGGTGTTCCCTCTGATCGCCACCCACGTGCGAGGCGTCTCCACTCCGCCGTCCGCCGGCAAGTGGGCAGGCACCTCCGACGCGCTCTAGCGACCTTCGGCAGAGGCGCCATGGCTCCCGACGAGGTCGGCCAGGCGTTGCGCGTCATCGAGAGACCGAGGACCATCGGCCCGCTGGATGGCCATGACGGCCATGTCCATACCGTCGGCGAGGTCGATGCGCACCCACGGCATGCCCTGCGAGAAGCGCACCGCGACGATGTCCTCCCACGGCACGTGCTCCCCCGGCCCGAGGTTGCGCACCCACAGGCCGTCCGCATCGGGCCGGGCGTGGATCGTCGCGTAGCGGTGCAGGAACGCAGCGGTCGCCACCCCGATCCCCGCGATGGTGAGCCGGTCCACGACGCCGTAGTGCCCGGGCATGGTCATGGCGAGCACGATGGCTCCGACGAGAATCCCCACCCCGATGACGATGGGGACGATCCGGCCGCGCACCGGCCGAAAGGCCTGCGTCGCGGCGCTGTCGGCGTTGGTCACAGCCGGCACGCAGAGATCTCGGTGACGAGAATGGCGCGCGCTCCGAGGTTGTACAGCTCGTCCATGATCCGGTTGGTCTGCCCCCGCGGAACCATCGAGCGCACGGCGCACCACGACTCGTCGTGCAGCGTGCTCACGGTCGGCGACTCCAGGCCGGGTGTCAGGTGCACGGCGCGATCCACGAGCTCGGCGGGACAGTCGTAGTCGAGCAGCACGTACTCACGGGCGGTGACGACGCCCCGGATACGGCGGTGGAGCACGTCGATCCCGGACTCACTGGCGTCGGACCGGCGGATGAGCACGGCCTCGCTGCGCAGGATCGGCTCACCGAAAACCTCCAGGCCCTGCTGGCGCAGCGTCGTGCCGGTCTCGACGACGTCGGCGATCGCGTCGGCGACACCGAGGGTGATGGCGGTCTCCACAGCACCGTCGAGGCGGACGACCTCGGTCGAGACCCCCTTCGCCGACAGGTGGCTGCGTACGAGGCCCGCGTAGGAGGTGGCAACGCGCCGACCGTCGAGGTCCGCGGCGGAACTGGCCTCGCCCGGGCGCGCGGCGAAGCGGAAGGTCGATCCCGCGAAGCCCAGGCCCATCACCTCGGTCGCGGCCGACTCGGAGTCGAGCAGCAGGTCGCGGCCGGTGATGCCGGCGTCGACCTGCCCCTGCCCGACGTAGACGGCGACGTCCCGGGGACGCAGATAGAAGAACTCGACGTCGTTGTCGGGGTCGGCCACGATCAGCTCCTTGCTGTCGCGGCGGACCCGGTAGCCCGCCTCGCGGAGCATTTCCACGGCGGGTTCGGACAGGGAGCCCTTGTTGGGCACGGCGATGCGCACGTCGGTCCTCTCAGAGGTGGGTGTAGACGTCGTCGGGGGTCAGGCCACCGTCGATCATCAGCACCTGCAGGTGGTAGAGCAGCTGGCTGATCTCCTCGGCCAGCTCCTCCTTGCTCTCGTACTCCGCAGCCATCCACACCTCAGCGGCCTCCTCGACGATCTTCTTGCCGATCGCATGGGTGCCGGCGTCGAGCTGGGCGACGGTGCCCGAGCCCTCGGGCCGTTCCGCGGCCTTCTGGGTGAGTTCGGCGAAGAGGGTGTCGAAGGTCTTCACAACGGTCCAGCCTAGTTGGCCGCGGCCGATGTCGACGCCACGGGTTCACCGTCCGGACTCTCGGCCCGGGTCGCGCGTCGCCAGACGAGGAAGCCGTAGAGGACGAAGAGGGCGTAGACCGCGTAGAGCAGGGCGGTCGGCAGGTATCCGCTGTGCCACAGCAGGGGCACTCCCACGAGGTCCACGCCGATCCAGATCAACCAGAACTCGTTCCAGCCCCGGGCCATCGCGTACGTCGCGAGCAGCGAGCCCATAAAGATCCACGCGTCCGCCCAGTAGTACCAACGCGGCGCCGGCCAGCCCGCACCGAGCGTGGCGAAACCCTGCTGCACGACGACGATCCCGATGACCAGGGTGAGCGCCAGACCGAGGCGCTCGGTCCCCTTCGCCCACCGTGGGGTGATCGCTCGGCCATCACCGTCGTGCCGCTGCGCCTTGACGTGCTGCCAACGCCACCAGCCGAAGAGCGAGGTGGCGATGAAGAAGATCTGGCGGGCCGACTGGCCGAAGAGCGGCGCCTTGTCGTGGACGCCCATCGTGATGCCGATGTAGACGAGGAAGAGGATCGCATTGCCGACGATCCCGATCGGCCAGGCCCAGATCTTGCGGAGCATTCCTCCGATCGCCGAGGCGAGACCGAAGCCGATCCCGATGACCTCCATGAGCGACAGGCGGTAGCCGGCGATGTCGACGCCCGCCGAGTAGATCCAATCGATGATGGACACGCGTCGTCCCTGACCTGACCGAGCGGCTCAGTGGGCGTGGCGGAGCGCCAGCTCCCGAAGCTCGTCGACCGCGGACGCGGCCTCGTGCGCCCCGTACACGGCTGACCCGGCGACGAAGACGTCAGCGCCTGCCTCTGCGCACTGCTCGATGGTCTTGGCGGAGACGCCGCCGTCGACCTGGATCCAGATGTCACCACCGTGCTTCTGCACGGCCTCGCGCACCTGCGTCACCTTGGGCATCTGGTCGGCCATGAAGGACTGCCCGCCGAAGCCCGGCTCGACGGTCATGACGAGCACCATGTCGACCTCGGTCAGCAGCTCCTCGTAGGGAGCGAAGGGGGTCCCCGGCTTGATCGCCATGCTTGCCCGGGCGCCCTGGGCGCGGATGTCGCGGGCGAGGGTCACCGGGTCCTTCGCCGCCTCGATGTGGAAGGTGACGCTCTTGGCTCCCGCCTCGGCGTACGGCGGCGCCCAGTGGTCCGGGTCCTCGATCATCAGGTGGCAGTCGATCGGGATCGGACTGACCCGCAGCAGCGACTCGACGATCGGCAGACCGAGCGTCAGGTTGGGCACGAAGTGTGCGTCCATGACGTCGACGTGCGCCCAGTCGGCGTTGCTGATGGCGGCCAGCTCGGACTCGAGGTTGGCGAAGTCTGCGGACAGGATGCTCGGGGAGATCTGCACGGGGGCCAGTACACCACTAGTCGGCGGCGAGCTTGGTGTCGGTGCCCAGGATCTGCAGGGTCGCAGCCGGAGTTGGTGCCGTCGCCGTAGTTGTATCGGTAGTCCTGCGCTGCGACCTTGAACTGCACGGTCCACGAGAGCAGCCGGGGAGGTTTGCTGACCTCACCGGGCTGCAGGCCGTTGTCGTCCGGCCAGTGCGCGGCGTAGAAGGTCTCCAGGCTGATCAACGCCTTCAGGCCCACGGGTTGGATGCTCGCGGTGGGCTTGCTGAAGGGCAGCTTCCTGTAGGCGTTCGGGATTCGCGCGAAAGTCGGCACAGGCGGCGCTTCGACGGTGACCTCGACGGGCTCGCCGTCAGCGTCGGGAAGGGACACTGATTCGGGGGTGCCGCAGTAGATATCGATGTACGTCCAGGGGCCGTCGTTGGTACTGGCGTAGACCTTGGTGGGCGGCTCGAAGTCGTTCAGGTTGCCGGAGTCGACCATGCAGGCCGTGCGCGTGTTCGCGCAGATGGGTCGCCCATGTCGGTGCACGCCTCGGTACGGATGTCGACATCGACCTTCGGTGGTGCATTCGAGACCGACGGTTGGCGAGCGGTCGAATCGGAGAGATCCGTGGGGTCGAAGTCTGGCGCCGGCGCCACCGGCGTGGGGTCACTTGCTGCTCCTGCAAGATCCATGCTGACTTCTGAAGCGGCTTCTGCCCAACGATCGCCCAGTTGTGCCTTTGGGTCGCTATCCATAGTCGTGGGAGCCCCCAGAAGGAGTAACGAAGAGGCCAGGACGGGTGCGATGTTCACTTGGTTTATCCAGTTCAGGAGCACCGAGCCGTCGTCCTCCCACGTCGTATGCGTGACGAAGGTGTATTCCGCGCCTTCGTAAGTCTGCTTCTTCACGCCTTTGGCATCGACCATCGAGTTGCGCGTGCTCCTCGTCGGCAGACTGACTCGGTAACCCTTCCCGTTGGCGCGTGTGGTGGCAGTGGGGCTCCCAACCTGAATCGGGACACAGTTGGACGTCAGGCCTTCGTCAGCGTCTTCGCGAGCCAGGTCAAGAAAGCTCTGGCAGGCCTCACAGCGCTCGTCGGTGTCAGCTTCCAACCAAGAAAGATCGCCGAGTGCGTCGCTCTGGCAGATTGCTCGAACCAGAACTTCGTATAGGCCATTGCGCCCACTTTGGTCTTCGCTTGTGCGGCGGCTGGCACATCGTCGGCGCTGCCGCCTGATGCGCCATCGCTGGGGCCCGATGTCTCGGACGGCGAGTCGGTACCCTTGTCGATGGGCGAGGCAGTCGTCGCGGGAGGCGTCGGCCCGCTCTCATCCCCACACGCCGACAGACCGCTCATCGCCAAGGCGGTGGCGACCAGCAGGCCTGCTCCACGACCGAACCTCATCCAGGACCCCTTCATCGTCAGACAGCACCTCGCGGTGCTCGCTGCCATCCGGGCCGGCTGCCAAGGTAGCCAAATCTCGCGTCACCGCATCTTGGAAACCACAGGCGCCAACCGCTCCGCGATACGACCGATTCAGCGTGGGCACACCTGTTGACATCATCGAACAGGTGTTCGACTATGGATGGCAGTAGCGAAAGGGGAACCAGATGGTCCAGGCGATCGAGTCGCAGGAGTCGGGCTCAGGGCTGCCCGCGCTGCTTGCTGACACGGTGGCATGGCTG
Source organism: Janibacter cremeus (assembly GCF_013409205.1). NCBI lineage: Bacteria > Bacillati > Actinomycetota > Actinomycetes > Micrococcales > Intrasporangiaceae > Janibacter > Janibacter cremeus. The sequence continues at coordinate 3,136,369 of NZ_JACCAE010000001.1, read as the reverse complement.
TCTGACATCGCTGTACAAGGACTGACGCAGGCGGAGCGCCTACAGGTTGTGGAGACACTCGAGGCGGCGAAGGGAGTCGCTGCCGCCGTGCAGGCCCGCGCCACGGACTCCTTCGTGGCCGAGCGAGATGCGGACGCGCAGGCGGCGGCCGCGCGGGGAGAGATCAGTCGCCGCGCAGCGGCGCGAGCTCGCAGCGCGGCCCGAGCAGAGGTGGCCCTGGCACGACGGTGCTCGCCGGGACAGGCCGATCGGCACGTCGGACTCGCACAGGCACTGACCCATGAGTTGCCATGCACGATGACAGCCCTGACCGCGGGCGACATCAGTGAGTGGCGCGCGACCATCGTCGCCCGGGAGACCGCGTGCCTGACGCGCGCGGACCGACTGGAGGCAGACCGTCGGCTGGCGGGCGAGCTGACCCGATTGGGAGACAAGGCGCTGGCCGGAGCTGCCCGCCGCGCAACCCTCGACCTCGACCCGGACGCGGTCGTCGAGCGTCGTTCCCGTGCCGTCCCGTCACGCTGCGTGACGGTGCGCCCGGCCCCCGATGGGATGGCCTACCTGAGCATCCTGGGGTCGATGATCGACGTCGTCGGCGCGCAGGCCTCGCTGACCATGGCGGAGAAGGCCCGCTTCGTGGCCACCGGCGATCCGGTCCTGGACAACTCGCGAGCTGAGGACGATCGCTCCCGAGGGGCATGGATGGCTGACACCGCGCTGGAGCGGCTCTCCGGCCGCGCAGCAGATCAGGCACAGCCGATCGAGGTCTGCCTGGTGATGAGCGAGTCCGCGTTCTTCCCCGGTCAGGACGGCCATGCCGACCATGAGAGAAGCGAGGGCGGTACCGAGGTTCCCGGATGGGGCGCGGTACCGGCATCAGCGGCCCGGGAGCACCTGCTCACCCTGCTCGAGGACGACGAGCAGCTCGACGACGAGAGCACGGAGACAGCCGGGGTCTGGCTTCGGCGGCTGTGGACCGGCCCCGGTGGCCGCGACCTGGTCGCGATGGACTCCGCGCGTCGGCTGTTCAGTGGTTCGCTGCGGCGCCTGCTCCAGCTACGGGACCCGGTCTGCCGGATGCCGTGGTGCGACGCGCCCGCCCGACAGGTCGACCACATCCACCCGGTGGCCCGTGGCGGACACACCGTCGCCATCAACGCCGCAGGACTGTGTCAACGCCACAACCTGGTCAAGGAAGAACCCGGTTGGTCGGCCGAGGTCACCGTCACGGGGCTGGACCCCGGCGGTGGACCCCACGAGTTCCACCTGACCACGCCCACCGGTCGCGAGCACCGCTGCGTCGCTGCGCCTCTGTTCGGCCACGGCCGACAACCGCGCACACGTGCACATCCCGAGTCGGAGCTCGAGCGGACACTGGAACGCTTCCTCGACGCTGCCTGACCTGACGCGCTCCCGGCTACCCCCGCTTACGCAGCACCGCCAGGAACATCCCGTCCGTGCCGTGGATGTGCGGCCACATCTGAGCGGCGGGACCGGCCCCGAGGTCGGTGAGGTCCCCCGTCGCGACCTGGTCGAGCAGCTCACGAGCATCGACCTGCTCCACGTCGTCGCGCTTCTTCACCACGTCACGCACGACAAAGGTCGTCTCGGACAGGTGCGGGCTGCATGTCGCGTAGGCGATGACGCCACCCGGTCGGGTCGCCTCGATCGCGGAGATGAGCAGGTCACGCTGGAGGGGGCCGAGGCCGACGAGGTCGCTCGGCTGGCGCCGCCAGCGTGCCTCCGGGCGCCGGCGCAGGGCGCCCAGGCCGGTGCACGGTGCATCGACGAGGACGCGGTCGTAGCGTTCGGGCTCGTCGACGCCGACCTCACGTCCGTCGCCGGTCCGGACCTCGAGGTGTCGGCCGGCAGCCTGCGCGGCATCCAGAGCCGGACGCAGGGTCTGGCGCACCAGGTCGGTGCGGTGGTCGCTGACATCATTCGCGACGAGGTCAGCCCCCTGTGCCAGCGCCTCGGCTGCGAGCAGTCCGGCCTTCCCCCCGGGCCCCGCGCACAGATCGAGCCACCGCTCGGTCGAGCCGTCCTCGTGTGCGTCCAGCGGGACGGCCGCAAGAGCCAGCGCGAGCAGCTGGCTGCCCTCGTCCTGGACGGCCGCGCGTCCCTCGCGGACTGCCTCGATGGCACCGGGGTCCCCACCATCGAGCTCGGCCGCGAAGGGGGACCAACGCCCGACGTGGGCCCCGGCCCCGAGCAGCTCGTCGACATCGGCAAGACCCGGGCGGGCGACGAGGGAAACGGGCGCGGGGACGTTGTGCGAGGCGAGCAGCTCCTCGATGGCTGCGTCACCGGTCTCGGGCGTCGCCAGACCGTGGCCGATGAGGGCCTGGCGCAGCGCCTTGATGATCCACACGGGGTGGGAGTGCTCGATCGCGAGTCGCTCGGCGAGCGGCTCCGTGGGCACGACCCGCTCGCGCCACTCCTCCACACTGCTCTCGGAGACGCGACGCATGACGGCGTTGACCAGGCTTGCTGCGCCCGGGCCGGCGACCGAGCGGGCCAGGCCGACGGCCTGGTCGGCGGCGGCGTGGTCCGGCACCCGCATGGCGAGGACCTGGTGGATCCCCATCCGTAGGACGTCGAGGACGCCGCCGTCGAGTCGACTCGTCGGACGCCGGGTGGCCTCGGCGATAACGGCGTCGTAGAAGCCCTGCATCCGCAGGGTGCCGTACGTCAGCTCGGTGGCAAAGGCCGCATCCCGGCCGTCCAGCCGTGCATGTCGCAAGGCCTTGGGCAGCTCGAGGTTGGCGTAGGCGCCGTCGCCGACGGCCCGCAGCACGGCGAGTGCGATCCTGCGCGCGGGACTGCCCTGACGTGAGCGCTGGGCGGGCGCGGTCCGCGACTTCTGACGAGGACCGCGGCGCTGGCCACCCCCGTCATGCTGTCCCCGAGGCCCACCGGACCCCGATCGTGCATCGCTCATGCCTGCTCCTCGCCCAGTCGTTCATCGGTGGCCACCCGCACGCCCCGAGCCCAGTCGGCGGCGGGCATCGGCTTCTTGCCCAGGGGGGTGACCTCACCCAGGCGGACGGCCCGGTCGGCGGTGCCGACGAGAACCTCGCGCTTGCGCGCATCGACGAGACCTGCCGACAGGGTCTCGTCGGTGATCGTCACCGGACCCAGCTTGAGCCGGTCGCCACGGAAGGTCGTCCACGCGCCGGGCTCCGGGGTGCAGCCACGGATCTGGCGATCGACCGCCATCGCTGGATGGGTCAGGTCGACCCGGGCGTCCTCGACGGTGAGCTTGGCGGCGTGGCTGATCCCCTCGGTCGGCTGTTCCTGTGGCTCTAGTTCGCCGGTCTCGATGCCGTCCATCGTCGCCACGAGAAGGGGAGCGCCCGCCTCGGCGAGCCGGTTGAGGAGATCTCCCGAGGTGTCGTCGGGCCGGATCCGCTCGGTCATCGTCCCGAAGACGGGCCCGGTGTCGAGGCCGGCCTCGATCAGGAAGGTGCTCGCGCCCGTGATCTCGTCACCGACGATGATCGCGCGCTGCACGGGAGCCGCGCCCCGCCACTGCGGCAGCAGCGAGAAGTGGAGGTTGACCCACCCGTGGGTCGGGATGCCCAGGACTTCCTGCGGCAGGAGCGCCCCATAGGCGACGACCGGGCAGCAGTCCGGTGCCAACTCGGTCAGGGTCGCGATGAATTCGGGGTCCTTCGGGCTGGTCGGGGTGAAGACCGGCAGACCCATCTCCTGCGCCGCCGTCTTGACCGGTGACGGCTCGAGGCGACGCCCCCGTCCGGCCCGGGCGTCGGGTCTGGTGACCACCGCGACGACCTCGTGGTCGGAGTCGGCCAGGGCACGAAGGGAGGGGACGGCGACCTGTGGGGTCCCGGCAAAGATCAGTCGCACGGGTGCGATTCTAGGCGGCATCGTCATGCGGCCGTCCTGTGCACCCACACCGCACGGTCCGAGTCGTCACAGTGCTCCGAGGTGACCCACCTTCACCGAGGTCAGGGCTTCTGCCTTGCGGGCGCTTTCTCCTGCCCTGAGATCCTTCAACGCTGCAGCGACGAGCGGCCCGTCGGCGAACGGAGCCTTGACGACCAGGCGCCGCTGCTCCTGCGAGTCGGCGACCGGCAGCGGGCCGAGCAGCTCGGCGTCAGGCGCCACCGAGCGCACGGCGTGCTCGATGGGCTCCACCCGCTTGCGATGCGCGATGACCTCGGCGGTCCAAGTGGTCGGGGGCAGGGAGAGCTCCGCGCGCTCGGCCAGCTCGCGGCCGGCGAACCACTGCGGGTCCCACCGCACGAGTGCCTCGACCGGCGGGATGGTCACGTGGCTCGGGGCGCCACAGAGCACAACCACTCCCCCATCGATCCACGACCGGCACAGTCCGGCAGCCGCGAACCAACGACGTACCGCTTCCTCCGCTGCCCGCAGGTCCGGACGGTCCAGACTCGCCCAGGCGTCCAGCAAGAGGACTGCGGCGTACCCCCCGTCCGCCACGGGCTCCGCTCCGGGGGTGGCCACGACGATCGCCGATTCATTGCCGACGCGCGCGTGCACCTCACCCGCGCCCGAGGTGATGACCTTGGTGTCGGGGAAGGACCGGCCGATCTCCTCGGCCGTCCTACGGGCGCCGATGACACCGGCCCGCAACCGGTCCCCATCGCAGTGCGGACAGACGAAGCCGCGGGGTGCACGACCACACCAGCCGCACTCCGGCGTCCGGTCCGGCGAAGGCAGGGCCAACGGACCACGGCAGTCCGGACACCTCGCCGGCGCACGACACGATGCGCACGACATCGCGGGGAGGTACCCGCGGCGCGGCACCTGGAGCAGCACCGGCCCCTGCGACAGCGCGGCCGAGGCGGCCCGGTGGGCTGATGAGGGTATGTGCGCCCGGGCTCCCGGACCATCCCTTTCCTCGTCGGTCCCCTCCCCGGCGACGAGCACTCGCGGGGCATCCCGTCGCGCGGCGGAGCCACCCACGAGGTGGACCCGCCCCGAGTCGACGAGCGCCGCGATGTCCGTGGACATCGTCACGCCCCCGACGAGCAGGGCCGCGTCCTCGATGTCGGCGCGCGTCGTGAGCACTTGGCGCACGTGCGCGTACGGGGCCCTGGGCTCGATGTGCAGGTCATCCCCGTCGTCCCACCACCCGACGAGCCCGAGATCGTGCACCGGCGCGTACGCGGCGGCCCTGGTACCGACGACGACGCGCACGTGTCCGCGCAGGACTCTCAGCCAGGCGGTGTAGCGCGCCTGCGGGCCCTGGTCGGCGGTCAGCCGCACGTGCTGATCGGGCCCGAGGAGCTGCGTCAGCGCCTCGTCGACACGGGTCACGTCCCGCTGGTCGGGTACGACGAGCACCGAGCCGCGACCGGAGGCGAGTGCCGCACGAGCGGCCTGTGCGAAGGCGACCGGCCAGTCCGATGCGGCCGGTCGCGAAGGGGCGGCCAGCCACGCGGCGCGTGGCGACTCCCCCGCAGCCACCCTGGACCACCATGCGGTCCCGGCCCGGTAGCCGGCCCACACGTCAGGCGTGGTGAAGACCTCGTCACCGGTGGTGGTCGCAGTGTCAGCATCGGTCTCCGCGGAGACGGTGTCCGCACCACCGGCAGGTGCGTCGGGCGCCTGAAGTGGAAGGGCCTTCTCCGCCCGCGCGTGCCGGGGCGGGATCGCCAGACGAAGCGTGTCACCACTCGTGGCTGCCTGGTGCGCGGCCAGTCGCCGGGCCAGCTCGAGGACCGGTGGAGTGAGCACCGGCTCGTCGGAGACGACCGTGCGGATCGGAGCCAGACGTCCGGCGTGCTCGGCGGCGTCCGACCGCTCGACGAGGTAGCCGGGCCGATCGCGACCGGCGAAGCGCACCTTGACCCGTACGCCCGGCTGCGCTGCCTCGTCGAGCTCCTCGGGCACGAGGTACTCGAAGGGCCGGTCGAGGTGGACCAGCCCCGTGTCGACGAGGACCCGGGCGACGGGCAGGGACAGGAGCACGGGACAAACGTAACCGGGTGGGGTGTCAGCCCGCCCGGGCGCCTCGACTCAGCGGCCGACAGCCGCCCGCAACGCCTCGACCTTGGTCGTCTGCTCCCACGGGAAGGCGTTGTCGTACCCGGCAGCCGAGGTGCGCCCGAAATGGCCGTAGGCGGCCGTCGGTGCGTAGATCGGACGCAGGAGGTCGAGTTCCTCGACGATCGCCAGCGGTCGCAGGTCGAAGACGCTGTCGACCGCCTTCTGGATCGTCTCGACGGGGACCGTCTCCGTGCCGAAGGTCTCGATGTAGAGACCGACCGGCTGGGCGGTGCCGATCGCGTAGGCGACCTGGACCTCGCACCGCCCGGCGAGCCCGGCGGCGACGACGTTCTTGGCCACCCACCGGGTGGCGTACGCGGCGGACCGGTCGACCTTCGAGGGGTCCTTGCCGGAGAAGGCACCGCCACCGTGGCGAGCCATGCCGCCGTAGGTGTCGACGATGATCTTGCGCCCCGTCAGGCCCGCGTCCCCCATCGGGCCGCCGATGACGAACTTCCCGGTCGGGTTGATCAGGGTGCGGTAGTACGAGGTGTCCAACCGCACACCGGAGTCCTTCAGCTCGGTCATCACGGGGTCGAAGACCTGCGCCATGATATCGGCCGGCAACTGCTTCACGTGGTCGACCTCCGCGGAGTGCTGGGTCGAAAGGACCACTGTGTCCAGCCGCATCGGGCTGTCCCCGTCGTAGTCGATGGTCACCTGGGTCTTGCCGTCGGGACGCAGGTAGTCCAGCACCCCGTCCTTTCGGACCTCCGTGAGTCGCTGGGAGAGCCGGTGCGCGAGGTAGATCGGCAGCGGCATCAGATCGGGGGTGTCCTGGCAGGCGTACCCGAACATCAGGCCCTGGTCGCCCGCGCCCTGCTTGTCCTTGGGGTCGATCCCGCCGGTACGGCTCTCGTAGGCGGTGTCGACACCCTGGGCGATGTCGGGGCTCTGCGCGCCGATGGACACGGAGACGCCACAGGTGCGTCCGTCGAATCCCTTCTCGGATGAGTCGTAGCCGACGCGGTCGGCGATGACCGAGCGGACCAACTGCGGGATCTCGACATAGGCCTCGGTGGTGACCTCACCGGCGATGTGGACCAGACCGGTCGTCACCATCGTCTCGACGGCGACGCGACTGTGCGGGTCGGCCTCGAGCATGGCGTCGAGGATCGAGTCCGAGATCTGGTCGCAGATCTTGTCGGGGTGACCCTCGGTCACCGACTCGGAGGTGAAGAGACGTCCGGACACGCAGTACTCCCGGGTTCGACTGGCAGGGCGAAGAAACCGCCCAGTAGGGCCTCGTCAGTCTAGGACCCGCCGCCCCGTGGGGTGGAGGCAGTCCACGACCGCGTCCCAGATGCCGTCGGAGACGACCCGCTTGCTCGCGGGACCGATGTCAACCGTGTCGTCGCTGCCACGGGTGAGGACGTGCACCGTGGTGTCCTCGGCACCGAAGGTCAGGCCCTCGCCCACCTCGTTGACGACGAGCAGATCGCAGCCCTTGCGAGCGAGCTTGGCTCGACCGAGGTCGAGCACGGAGCCGGTCGCGTCGCCGGTCTCTGCGGCGAAGCCGACGAGCAGTGGTGCGGCGGCATCCCCGCGTGCCGTGACCAGACCGGCGAGGACGTCGGGGTTGCGTACGAGCGCGATGGAGGGGGCCGCATCCGGATCGGCTGGGTCGTGCGTCTTCTTGATCTTCGCCTCGGCGTAGTCGGCGGGACGGAAGTCCGCGACGGCGGCCACCATGACGACGACGTCGTGGCCGGCGGCGCGTGCGTCCATCTCGGCCTGCAGCTCCAGCGCGGTCTCCACCGGGACGAGGTCGATCCCGGGAGCGACCGGCAGATCGAGGTTGGCCGCGACGAGGGTCACTCGGGCACCGCGTGCAGCGGCGGCCTCGGCCACCGCCAGTCCCTGCTTGCCGGACGAGCGGTTGCCCAGGTACCGCACGGGATCGAGCGGCTCGCGGGTCCCGCCGGTGCTCACGAGCACCGAACGGTCAGTGAGGTCGTGCACGCTGCCTGAGCCTGCTGCGAGGCCGCGCGCGCTGACTCCCGGGAACTGCGGGCCGGCAGTGCAGTCAACCGCAGCCATCGCCGCAGCGTGGATGTCCTCCGGCTCGGGAAGGCGACCGGGTCCGGTGTCGGTACCCGTCAACCGTCCCGACGCCGGCTCGATGACGCTGACCCCGCGCTCACGCAGGGTCGCCACGTTGGCCAGGGTTGCGGCGTGCTCCCACATCTCGGTGTGCATGGCCGGAGCCAACACAACGGGACAGCGTGCGGTGAGCAGCACGTTGGTCAGGAGGTCGCCCGCCAGTCCGTGGGCGGCCTTGGCCAGCAGGTCCGCCGTCGTCGGTGCGACGACGACGAGATCGGCCTGCTGGCCGATGCGCACGTGGGGCACATCGGTGATGTTGCTCCAGACGTCGGTCTGGACCTGTCGACCGGAGAGTGCTTCCCAGGTCGGTGCCCCGACGAAGTGCAGCGCCGCCTCGGTGGGGACGACGGTCACCTCGTGCCCGCCCTCGGTGAACAGGCGCAGCAGCAGCGCCGCCTTGTAGGCCGCGATGCCGCCGCCCACGCCCAGGACGATGCGCACGAAGGTGGCCTCAGACCTCGTCGGTCGCCGGGATGTCCACGATGGACTCGACCGTGGCGTCGGCGGGCTTGCTGGCTTCCTTGGTCAGCAGGCCCTCGTCGATCTCGCGCAGGGCGATGGACAGCGGCTTCTCGTGGACCTGCGCGTCCACCAGCGGGCCGATGTACTCGAGCAGGCCCTCCTGCAGCTGCGAGTAGTAGGCATTGATCTGGCGGGCGCGCTTGGCCCCGTAGATCACGAGGGCGTACTTGCTGTCCGCCCGCTCGAGGAGGTCGTCGATCGGCGGCTTGGTGATGCCGATGGGATTGGCCTTGGTACCGGACACGTCGAGGTGGTCCTTTGTCGTCGGGGTCAGTGGGATCTCATCAATGATACGAGTTCCTCGGCGGCACGACGAATGTCGTCGTTGACGACGACGTGATCGAACTCGTGCTGGGCCGCCAGCTCGACCTTCGCGGTGTCCAACCGGACGGCCCTCTCCTGCGCCGTCTCGGTCCCACGGCCCTCGAGCCGGCCGACGAGCTCGTCCCACGACGGCGGGGCGAGGAAGACGAAACGAGCGTCCGGCATCGAGGCGCGTACCTGACGCGCTCCCTGCAGGTCGATCTCGAGCAGGGGGAGCTTGCCCTCGGCCAGCGCGCGGTCCACAGGACCCCGCGGCGTGCCGTAGGAGGCGCGGCCGTGGACGACGGCCCACTCGAGCATCTCACCCTCGCCGACCTTGTCAGCGAAGTCCTCACCGGACATGAAGTGGTAGTGCACCCCGTCGACCTCGCCGGGGCGCGGCGGTCGCGTGGTGGCCGAAACCGAGAGCCACACCTCGGGGTGGTGCTCACGGATCCAGGCGGCAACGGTTCCCTTGCCGACGGCGGTCGGGCCCGCGAGGACGGTCAGACGCGACGTCATGGGCGTTCGAACCTCTCGACGAGGGCCCGGATCTGGTGTGGACCGAGACCACGGACCCGGCGCGACCGGGCGATACGGTGCTCATCCATCAGCCGGCCGGCCCTGACCTCTCCCACGCCCGGCATCGACTGGAGGAGCTCGAGGACCTTCAGCTTCGCGATCGCCGGATCGTCGGCGCCCTCGGCGATGACCTGGCCGATGGTCACGCTCCCCTGCTTGAGCCGACGCTTGACGGCAGCACGCTCACGACGAGCAGCTGTGGCGCTGGTCAGGGCGTGCACACGCTGCTGCGCACTCAGCGAGGGGACGGGCACGAGCACTCCGGGGTCGAGCGAGACGGGTGCGTCCACCATACTCAGACCCCCGTGATGTCAGCGACCTCGCCGGCGACCGCTCGGGCACGCTCCCGCAGCGTGGTCACGTCGGGGCCGGCGCGCAGGACGTCGCGGCTGCTGCTGGCGAGGACCTGCGGGAGGGCTCCGGCGAAGACCGCACGCACGTCCTGGGCCGTCGCGCCCTGGGCGCCCAGCCCCGGAGCGAGGATCGGGCCGGCCATGGCCGGCAGGTCGACGCCCAGGTCGGACACTGCGGAGCCGACGGTGGCTCCGACGACGAGCCCGACGCTCCCGAGCCGGCCGTTGGCCCGCTCGTCGGCGTTGTCCTGAGCCGCACCGTCTGCGACGGCTCCCGCGACCGAGCGTCCGTCCGCCAGGCGGGCGTGCTGGACCTGCGCCCCTTCAGGGTTCGACGTCAGTGCGAGGACGAAGACTCCGCGCCCGGTGGCGTGGGCGAGGTCGATCGCCGGGCGCAGCGAGCCGTAGCCCAGGTAGGGGCTGAGCGTGATCGCGTCCGCGGCGGTCGGCGCGTCCTGGCCGAGGAAGGCCTCGCCGTAGGCGTCGACGGTGGTGCCGATGTCACCACGCTTGACGTCCAGGACGGTCAGCGTGCCGGCCGCACGCAGCTCGGCGAGGGCACGCTCGAGGACGGCCACTCCCTTCGCCCCGAAGACCTCGAAGAAGGCCGACTGGGGCTTGACGGCCGCAACCGATCCCCCGAAGGCCTCGACGCAGGTCATGGTGAACCGCTCCAGACCCGCGAGGTCGTAGGACAGTCCCCAGGACTCCAGGAGCCCGCGGTGCGGGTCGATCCCCGCGCAGAGCGGGCCGTGCTCGGCCATCGCGACCTGCAGACGCAGGCCGAAGGGGACGCGGTCGGTGGTCATGGCGTGCACCTCGAGTACCTCATGCGGTGAACCTCTCGTGGGCGATACCGACGACGTCGGCGAGCCGCCCGAAGCCCCGATCCGCGACGAGCTGCTCCAGCTCGACACCGACCCGGTGCGGGGCGCTCGGGTCGTTGAAGGCCGCGGTCCCGACCTGGATGGCGGTGGCACCGGCCGCGACGAGCTCCAGCGCGTCCGTGCCGTGGCGCACTCCCCCGACGCCGACGATGGGGACCGTCCTGATCCGGCCCTCGCGCATCGCACCGGCCACCTGCCAGATGGCCCGCACGGCCATCGGGCGGATCGCGGGGCCGGACAGACCGCCGGTCGCCGCAGCGAGGTGGGGACGGAGTCGATCCGTGTCGATGGCCACCCCCAGGGTGGTGTTGATCATCGTCAGACCGTGTGCCCCGGCTTTCAGGACGACCTCCGCAATGCCCACGATGTCCGTGACGTCCGGGCTGAGCTTCGCCAGCATCGGCAGGCCGCGCGGAACCTCCTCGCGCACGAGCGTGAGCACCTTGTGGGCACCCGCCGGGTCACACGCGAAGACCAGTCCTCGGTTGGCGACGTTGGGGCAGGAGATGTTGACCTCGATCGCCGCGACGGCGTCGGCGTACCGGCTGCGCACGATCGCCCGGGCGACGCGGGCGAACTCCGAGGCGGTGTTGCCGGCGATGGAGACGACGACCCGGGCGCCGATCGAGTGCAACCACGCGAGGTCCTTCTCGACGAAGGCGCTCACGCCCGGGCCCTGCAGGCCGATCGAGTTGAGCATGCCCGAGGGGGTCTCGGCCATGCGGGGGGTGCCCCGCCCGGACACCGGGTCGAGCTTGACGGACTTCGTGACGAAGGCACCCAGCGTGGTGATGTCGATGAAACGGTTCAACTCGCGGCCGTTGGCGGCGCACCCACTCGCGGTCATCATGGGACTGGGCAGGCGGACGCCGGCGATGTCCACGGACATGTCGACGGAGTGTGTGGGCGCACTCATCAGCGCACCGCCTTCGGCGCGCCGACGGTGTCCTCGGGGACACGGCAGTACCCATCATCGAAGGCCTCCCACCGCACGCGGTCGCCACGGAAGACGGGACCGTCCAGGCAGCTGCGGACCATGCTCGTCGTCCCCGACTCGTCGCGCACCGGCATCACGCAGGTCATGCAGATCCCGACGCCGCAGGCCATGGCCTCCTCGACGGCGACCTGCGCGACGATGCCGTGCTCGTCGGCGATGGCGCTCAAGGAGCTCAGCATCCCCATCGGTCCGCAGCCGTAGACCACTGCGGCGCCGGACCGCTCGATCAGCTCGGGGACGACGTCGGAGACCCAGCCCCGGGTCCCGACCGAGCCGTCGTCCGTGGTGACGGTGACCCCGTCACCGACCCGACGTGCCTCCACGACTCCGAAGAGACGATCCGCAGACGCCGCGCCGAGGACGATCTCGACCGCGCAGCCACGCTCGCGCAGTTGCTCCGCGAGCCAGAAGAGTGGAGCCGAGCCGTATCCGCCGCCGACGAGGATGCACGGCACGGGCTGCGAGGGGAGCGGGAAGCCCCGCCCGAGTGGGCCGATGACTCCGACGTTCTCCCCCGGCTCCAGTGCGGTCAGGATCCGGGTGCCCTCCCCGTGCGCGGCGACGACGATCTCCGTCGTACCGCCGTAGGTCCCCGCCGGGGAGACCTTGTGGATGGAGAAGCTGCGGCGCAGCAGCATCGAGCTCGTGCCGTCACCGACGGACAGGGCGACGAACTGCCCCGGGCGCGCCAGCTCGGCCAGGCCGGGCGTGACGAGCGTGAGGTGCCGATAGCCGCCGGCGGCGACGTTGCCGATCACCTCGGCCTCGACCTGCACCACCCCGGCGCCTTCGCGGGCGGCGATGGTGCGGGTCACTGGTGGGCTCCGTACAGGTCGAGGTCGTAGGCGTGCTCCTGCAGCGGCTTGACGTCCAACTCACCGTTGATCCGCGACTCGATGGCCTGGACCGCCGCGCCGAGCTGCTGGACGGTCGTGATGATCAGCTTGTCCATCGCCGTCGTCGCCGCACGGATGGCGTAGCCGTCCGCCCGGGCGTGCTGGCCGGAGGGGGTGTTGAAGACGATGTCGATCTCGCCGGCGAGGATCCGATCGACGACGCTCGCCTCCCCCTCGACGCGTTCGGAGTGCTTGGTCACGACCTCGCACTCGACGGCGTTGCGTCGCAGCACGTCCGCCGTCCCTTGGGTGGCGAGGATGTTGAAGCCGAGGTCCATGAGGACCTTGATCGGGAAGATCATCGCCCGCTTGTCGCGGTTGGCGACCGAGACGAAGACCGTCCCCGAGGTCGGCAGGCCGGTGGAGAGCGTGCCCAACTGGCTCTTCGCGAAGGCGGCGCCGAAGTCGGCGTCGATCCCCATCACCTCACCGGTCGAGCGCATCTCCGGGCCGAGGAGGGAGTCGACGACCTCGCCCTCGGCGGTGCGGAACCGCTTGAAGGGCAGCACGGCCTCCTTGACCGACATCGGTGCCCGCGCCGGCAGCGAGCCACCGTCGAGGTCCTTCGGGAGCATGCCCTCCGAGCGCAGGTCCGCGATGGTGGCGCCGAGCATGACCCGGGCTGCGGCCTTGGCCAGCGGCACGCCGGTCGCCTTCGCCACGAACGGGACCGTCCGGGAGGCCCTCGGGTTCGCCTCGAGGACGTATAGGACGTCCTGGGCAAGGGCGAACTGCACGTTCATCAGGCCGCGCACCCCGATGCCCTCGGCGAGCCTGCGGGTCGCCTCGCGTACCCGCTCCAGCTCGCCCGAGCCGAGCGTCGCGGGCGGGAGGGTGCAGCTGGAGTCACCGGAGTGGATCCCGGCCTCCTCGATGTGCTCCATGATCCCGCCGAGGTACATCTCGTTCCCGTCGTAGAGCGCGTCGACGTCGATCTCGATCGCGTCGTCGAGGAAGCGGTCGACGAGGATCGGGTGCTCCGGTGAGGCCACGGCCGCCCGGGTGACGTACTCGCTCAGGGTCGTGTCGTCATAGACGATCTCCATCCCTCGGCCACCAAGGACGTAGGACGGACGCACCAGGACCGGATACCCGATCTCGCGCGCGATCTCGACGGCCTCGTCCGCGCTGAAGGCGGTGCCGTGCTTCGGCGCGTTGAGCTGCGCCTCGTGCAGCACCCGCCCGAAGTGACCGCGGTCCTCGGCGAGGTCGATGGCCTCCGGGGAGGTCCCGACGATCGGCACCCCGGCGGCCTTGAGGTCCTTCGCCAGGCCGAGCGGCGTCTGACCGCCCAGCTGGACGATGACGCCGGCGATGGGTCCGGCCCGGCCCTCGACGTGGATGACCTCGAGGACGTCCTCGAGCGTCAGCGGTTCGAAGTACAGGCGGCTGCTCGTGTCGTAGTCCGTCGAGACGGTCTCCGGGTTGCAGTTGACCATGACCGTGTCGTACCCGGCGTCGCGCAGCGCGAAGCTGGCGTGGACGCAGGAGTAGTCGAACTCGACGCCCTGACCGATGCGGTTGGGCCCCGAGCCGAGGATGATCACGGCCGGACGCTCACGCGGCTCGACCTCACTCTCCTCGTCGTAGGAGCTGTAGTGGTACGGCGTGCGAGCGGCGAACTCGGCGGCACAGGTGTCCACGGTCTTGTAGACGGGACGGATCCCCAGAGCGTGCCGGACCCCGCGCACGACCGACTCGTCCATGCGACGCAGCCGGGCGACCTGGGCGTCGGAGAAGCCGTGTCGCTTGGCCAGGCCCAGCAGCTGCGGGTCCAGCTCGTCCGCGTCGTGGACCTGCTGGGCGAGGTCGTTGACCATCGCCATCTGGTCGAGGAACCACGGGTCGATCTTCGTCGCCTCGTGTACCTCCTCGACGTCGATGCGGGCACGCATGGCCTGCTGGACCTGCACGATCCGCCCGTCGGTCGGGACCCTGGACTGCTCGAGCAGCGCCCGGGCCTGCTGAATCGTCGGCTCCTCGCCGTCCCAGTGGAAGGCCGAGCCCGAGCGTTCGATGGACCGCAACGCCTTCTGCAGCGCCTCGGTGAAGTTTCGCCCGATGGACATCGCCTCGCCGACGGACTTCATCGTCGTCGTCAGCGTCGGGTCCGCTGCCGGGAACTTCTCGAAGGCGAAGCGAGGGACCTTGACCACGACGTAGTCGAGAGTCGGTTCGAAGCTCGCGGGAGTCTCCTGGGTGATGTCGTTGGGGACCTCGTCGAGGGTGTAGCCGATGGCCATCTTCGCGGCGATCTTGGCGATCGGGAAGCCGGTGGCCTTCGAGGCCAGGGCCGAGGAGCGCGAGACGCGCGGGTTCATCTCGATCACGATCATCCGCCCGTCGGCCGGGTTGATCGCGAACTGGATGTTGCACCCGCCGGTCTCCACGCCGACCTCGCGGATGACCGCGATGCCCACGTCGCGCATCGTCTGGTACTCACGATCGGTCAGTGTGAGCGCCGGGGCGACGGTGATCGAGTCGCCGGTGTGCACACCCATCGGGTCGAGGTTCTCGATGGAGCAGACGACGACGACGTTGTCGACGTTGTCCCGCATGACCTCCAGCTCGAACTCCTTCCACCCCAGGATCGACTCCTCGAGGAGCACCTCGGTGGTGGGGCTGGCTCTCAGGCCGGCTCCCGCCATCCGACGCAGGTCGTGCTCGTCGTAGGCGAAGCCCGAGCCCAGGCCACCCATGGTGAATGAGGGGCGCACCACGACCGGATACCCGAGCTCCTCGGCTGCGGCGAGAGTCCGCTCCAGCGCGTGGCTGACCCGCTGGCCCGGCGTCGACCCGGCAGGTGCGTCGTCGGCGTTGCAGATGATCGACCTCGCCGACTCGGCACCGCAGCGCTCGACGACGCCCTTGAAGCGTTGCCGGTCCTCGCCGAGCTGGATGGCCTCGACGCTGGCGCCGATGAGCGGACAGTTGTACTTCTCGAGCACGCCCGCGTCGTGCAGGGCGATGGCTGCGTTGAGCGCGGTCTGCCCCCCGAGGGTGGCCAGCACGGCATCCGGACGCTCGCGCTCGATGATCTTCTCGACCACCTCGGGGGTGATCGGCTCGATGTAGGTGGCGTCCGCGAACTCGGGGTCGGTCATGATCGTCGCAGGGTTGGAGTTGACCAGGACGACCCTGATCCCCTCCTCGCGCAGGACGCGGCACGCCTGGGTTCCGGAGTAGTCGAACTCGCAGGCCTGCCCGATGACGATCGGGCCGGAGCCGAGGACGAGGACGCTGGTGATGTCGTCGCGCTTGGGCATCAGGCCTGGTTCTCCTTGGTGGTCGTGGTGCTGGTGGTCTCCAGCAGGTCGACGTAGCGGTCGAAGAGGTAGCCGGCATCACGCGGGCCGGCCGACCCCTCGGGGTGGTACTGGACGGAGAAGGCCAGCAGCCGGCCCGCAGCACTGCGTAGTTCCAGGCCCTCGACGACGTCGTCGTTGAGGCAGACGTGGCTGACCGTGACGGTGCCGAAGGGGGTCGACGTCGCCCCGTCGAGGGGAGCCTTGACGGCGAAACCGTGGTTGTGGGCGGTGATCTCGACCTTGCGGGTCGAGCGGTCCATCACCGGTTGGTTGATGCCGCGGTGCCCGTACCTCAGCTTGTAGGTATCGAAGCCCAGCGCGCGGCCGAAGAGCTGGTTGCCGAAGCAGATCCCGAAGTAGGGCAGTCCCTCCTGCAGCGCCTGTGTGAGCAGCTCGATCTGCTGTCCGGCGGTGGCCGGGTCACCCGGGCCGTTCGAGAAGAAGAGCCCGTCCGGAGCGACGGCGCGCACGTCGTCCATCGTCGACGTCGCCGGCAGGACGTGGACTTCGATGCCGCGCTCGGCGAGGCTGGCCGGGGTCGAGGTCTTGATCCCCAGGTCGATGGCCGCCACGGTGAAGCGCTTCTCCCCCTTCGCCTCGACGACGTAGGGCGCTCTCGTGCTCACCCGATCGGCCAGAGCTGCACCGACCATCTCGGGTGCGCTGCGGACCCGTTCCAGCAGCGTCGCCTCGTCGGCGAGGGCCGCGCCGGAGAAGATCCCGACGCGCATCGCACCGCGTTCGCGCAGGTGCCGGGTCAGCGCGCGGGTGTCGATGCCGCCGATACCCACGACACCGTGCTCGGTCAGGGCCTGCTCGAGGGTGCGGCGCGAGCGCCAGCTGCTCGGCCGGATCGCGGGGTCACGCACGACGTAGCCGTTGACCTGGACCCGGTCGGACTCGTCGTCCTCGTCGTTCCACCCGGTGTTGCCGATGTGCGGAGAGGTCATGACGACCACCTGGCCGCAGTAGCTGGGATCGGTGAGGGTTTCCTGGTAACCGGTCATGCCGGTGGTGAATACGGCCTCGCCGACCGTCTCGCCGACGGCGCCGTAAACGCTGCCGGAGAAGGTGCGGCCGTCCTCGAGGACGAGGAGTGCGGGCTGGGTGGCTGAGTTCGTGATCATGGGCGAACCTCTCCGTCGGCTGCCGTGATGCGGCCGTTCAGGATCGTGGTGCGGACGCGACCGGTGAGGGTCCGTCCGGCGAAGGGGGTGTTGCGGGACAGCGACAGCGACGCGCCGGGGTCGACCGTGACCTCGGCACCGGGGTCGACGAGGACGAGGTTGGCGGGTGAGCCCGGGCGGATCGTCTGCCCGTGATCGGCCAGCCCCGCGATGCGGGCGGGGCCGGTGGACATCCGCTCGATGAGCATCGCCCAGTCCATGCGGCCGGAGGCGACCATCACGTCGTGCACGACGCTGAAGGCCGTCTCCAGACCGAGCATCCCGAAGGCCGCGTCGGGGAAGGCGTGCTCCTTGTCGTGCCGGGCATGCGGCGCGTGGTCGGTGGCGACCGCGTCGATCGTCCCGTCGACGAGCGCCTCGCGCAGGGCGTCGACGTCCTCCTGGGGACGCAGCGGCGGGTTGACCTTGTACACCGGGTCGTAGCTGCGCAGCAGGTCGGTCGTCAGGAGGAGGTGGTGCGGCGTCACCTCGGCGGTGATTCGGGCCCCACGCCGCTTGGCCCACCGCACGGCCTCCACTCCCTCGGCCGTCGTCACGTGCGCGACGTGGACCCGCGAGCCGGTGTGCAGCGCAAGCTCCGCATCCCGCGCGATGATGCTGGACTCGGCCACCGCGGGCCACCCGGTCAGACCGAGCCTGCCGCTGATCTCGCCCTCGTGGCAGCAGGCGCTCGGTCCGGCGAGTGCCGGGTCCTGGGCGTGCTGGGAGACCACTGCGTCGAAGGCCCGCACGTACTCCAGGGCACGACGCATCACGCGGGAGTCGTGGACGCACCTGCCGTCGTCGGAGAAGACGCGCACCCGGGCCCGGGAGCGGTGCATCATCCCCAGCTCGGCCAGCTCGACCCCCTGGAGGCCCTTGGTCACGGCGCCGATCGGTCGTACGTCGGCCAGACCGGCAGCCACACCGAGATCGAGGACGTGCTCGGCCGCCTCACCGGTGTCGGTCACGGGTGTGGTGTTGGCCATCGCGAGGATGGCGGTGAAGCCTCCGGCTGCCGCGGCAGCGGACCCGGACCGCACGGTCTCGGCGTCCTCACGGCCCGGCTCGCGCAGGTGGGTGTGCAGGTCGACGAAACCGGGCAGCAGCACCAGGCCGTCGGCGTCGACGCGCTCGACGTCGGTCCCGCTGCCGGCGGTGTCCGCCGTGGCTTCTGGGCCCACGGCGACGACGAGGCCGCCGCGGACGAGGACATCGGCGCGCTCGCCGCCGAGAACGGCCGCTCCGGTGACGAGGAGGTCGTTGTGGCCCCTCATGCCGTGTCCGTTCATGCGTGGCTCCCCTTCGTGGCTCGTCCCTCGCGCCTCAGGTCGGCGCCTTCGACGGTGCCGTCCGAGGCGAGGAGGTGGTACAGGACACTCATCCGCACGGCGACACCGGCGCTGACCTGGTCGAGCACGAGACTGCTGGCCGCGTCGGCGGCGTCGGCGGCGATCTCCAGGCCGCGGTTCATCGGGCCGGGGTGGCAGATGACCGCATCCGGGTTGTGCGCCGTCAGTGCCGCGAGCCGATCACGGGTGAGTCCGTAGCCGACCGTGTACTCGCGGGGCGTGGGGAAGAACCCGCCGGCCATGCGCTCGCGCTGCACCCGCAGCATCATCAGCGCGTCGACGCCCGAGTCGATGACCTCATCGAGGTCGTCGGCGAGGGCGAAGCCGTCGGCTGCGGCCCAGGCGGTGACCCCGCTGGGCATGAGCGTGGGCGGTGCGACCACGGTGACGTGCGCACCGAGCCGTGGCAGGGCGAGCACGTTGGAACGAAAGACCCGTGAGTGGGTGATGTCACCGACGATCGCGATCCGCTTCCCCTCGAGCGAGCCGAGCCGCCGCTCGAGGGTGTAGGCGTCCAGGAGGGCCTGGGTGGGGTGCTCGTGGGTACCGTCACCGGCGTTGAGGACCGAGGTCGCGACCCCGGACTCGTCGAACCAGTCTGCGACCTGGTGGGCGGCCCCGGATGCCTGGTGGCGCATGACGATCGCGTCCACGCCCATCGCGGCGATGGTACGCACGGTGTCACGCAGGGACTCACCCTTGGAGGCCGACGACCCCTTCCCGGTGATGTTGATCGTGTCCGCGCTCATCCACTTGCCGGCGATCTCGAAGGAGGACCGGGTGCGGGTGGAGTCCTCGAAGAAGAGGTTGATCACGGTGCGTCCGCGCAGGGTCGGGATCTTCTTGACCGCACGGTGCTGCACGTCGTGCATCTCGGTTGCGGTCGAGAGCACGGAGCGGAGGGCATCGTCGTCCAGGTCGGCGACGGACAGCAGGTGTCGGGTCATCCCTCCCTCCTGGAGATCGTCACGGAGTCGTCGACGTCGTCATGGCCGGTCAGGCGGACCGTCACCCGCTCGGAGTGGGAGGTGGGGAGGTTCTTGCCGACGTGGTCGGCACGGATCGGAAGCTCTCGGTGACCTCGGTCGACGAGCACGGCCAGTCGCACGGCTCGTGGCCGGCCGTAGTCGGCCAGCGCATCGAGGGCGGCCCGCACGGTGCGTCCGGAGTAGAGCACGTCGTCGACGAGGACCACCACGCGGTCGTCGACACCGGAGGAGGGGAAGTGGGTCTGGTGCGGGGTCTTCGTCGGACGACCTCGCAGGTCGTCCCGGTACATCGTCACGTCGAGCGAGCCGACGGGCACCTCACTGCCCTCGAT
Source organism: Janibacter cremeus (assembly GCF_013409205.1). NCBI lineage: Bacteria > Bacillati > Actinomycetota > Actinomycetes > Micrococcales > Intrasporangiaceae > Janibacter > Janibacter cremeus. The sequence goes on along the minus strand of NZ_JACCAE010000001.1, from coordinate 3,116,537 downwards.
CTCGGCGATGAGGGCGCCCAGGCGGCGGGCGAGCTCTACACCGCGGCTGGGGATGCCCAGGAGGACGACGTTGCCGGCCCCCTTGTTGCGCTCGACGACCTCGTGGGCGATGCGGCGCAGCGCTCGGGAGATGTCACCGGCGCTGAGGACCTCGCGGTTGGGCGGGGACTGGTCGGGGGCCTGCGGGGGCGGCGAGTCCGGACACATGGGTGTCGTAGACCTCCTTCTCTGCCTCACGGGACAGTGGTTAAAGGATGTCGATCGGTGTGCCGATCGGGTCGACCCTACCGCTCCTGCCCGGGCGCCCGCACAACGGTCCGTGGTTCGGCGCCCGGCCGGGGTCGCCTGTCCGGCCGGTCGTCACGCACCGTCGTGATCGCCGGCCGCAGCGCCATGATGGCGTCCACGGATCCGAGCCCGGCGAGCTCCTCGACGATGACCCGGGTCGGCGTGAGCATCGTCACCCGCCCGGTCCCCAACCCCGCCAGCAGCCCGGTCACCGACTCCCACCCGGAATGGGTGGCCTCGGTCGTGGAGTGCTCTGGTTGGCTCGCCGCATCCCGGGGAACGTGCAGCACGTAGAAGGCGACGTCGAAGCGCTTGGGGACGATCTCGGGCGTGACCCAGCGGTCCCACGGCACCAGGGCGGTCGGCTCGGCCACCATCCCGGTCTCCTCCTGCAGCTCGCGCAACCCCGTCGCGAGCAGTGTCCGCGCCTCCCGGGCACCGGCGCCGGCACTGGTCTCGGCCCAGCGCCGCACGTGGTCCTCGACCACGTCGGCGGGAAGGGGGATGCGTGCCCCCGCAACAGTGTCCGCCGCGTCGCACCGCCCCCCGGGAAAGACCACTGCGCCGGCTGCGAAATCCATGGTGGCCTGCCGATGTTGCACGAAGACCTCCAGCCCCATCGCCGCGTCCCGAACGGGGATGACGCTGACCGCGGGGCGGGGTTCCACGACGGTTCTCGCCAAGGGAACACGCATGATGATCCGACGGCCTCCGGCATCGAGGCCGGCTGCGCGTTCCCGCGCCCGTGTCGCCCGGACCGGCTCGGGCGCAGTGACCTCCTCGATCTCACGGAACCCCAGTTGGCGGTAGAAGGGCCCGTCCCACACGATCTCGGCGTAGGTGCACACAGTCAGCTCGTCGTGACCGCGACGAGCCGCCTCTACCAGTGCGGCGGTGACGAGTTCACGCCCGATACCCCTGCGCATGCTGTCCGGGTGCACCGACAGCTGGTCGAGGTGCGCGTGGCCATCGAGGTCGAGGACGTGTGTGAACCCAACCGGTGGGTCGCCGGCGACGAGGACGAACCCCGGCCGCTCCAGTCGCTGTTCCCCCGATGGCGCCGCGGCCCGGTGCGAGGTGTCCATGACCTCGGCGATCATCTCTCCAGCGGCATCCTCGAGGGCGGCGAGGGCGGCGAGCGCCGGGTCGCCCGGTGCGACTGGCTTCACCAGCGTGTGTGGGGATGGCATGTGGCGATCCTGCGCGCTCGGTCCGCACGGCCAGTCCTGGGGCCCGGTCAACTGAAAAGGCGGTCGAGGAGCCGCGCAAGCGGTCCGGGTGGTGGCGTCGGGTGCGCGTCGGCCGCCGCTCGGGGACGGGGCTCCTGGTCGGTCCCGGACCGCGCCTGCAGGTACGCCCGCTCAGCTCGCTCAGCCGCCCGCCACCCCTCATCGGTCTCCGAGCGCACATCCTGCGGGTGCACGGCCCCGGACCTCAGGTTCGCCTGCTCGCTGAGGTAACGCACGATGACAGCGCCGACGGCAGCGGCCGGCACAGCGAGGAAGGCCCCGACGATGCCGAAGACCGTGCCACCGACGGCGACGGAGAGCAGGATGATGCCGGCATGCAGCTGCATCGAGCGGCCCTGCAGGAAGGGCTGGAGCACATTGCTCTCCAACTGCTGCACCACGATGATGAGCACGAGGACCAGGACGGCGGTCGTCGTCCCCTTCCCCACGAGGGCGACGAGGACCGAGAGTGCTCCCAGGGAGATGGCACCGACGATGGGGATGAAGCCGGCGAAGAAGGTCAGGATGGCCAGAGGGAAGGCCAGCGGCACCCCGAGCACGACGAGACCGATCCCGATGAACACGGCATCGACCCCGGAGACGAGAGCTTGGGTACGGATGAATCCGCTGAGGGTGGTCCATGATCGCGAGGCGACCTCGGTCAGGTGGGCTCCGGCTCGCTCACCGGCGACTCGGCGGACGAAGGGGAGGAACTGTGGCCCGTCCTTGAGGAAAAAGAACGACAGAACGAGCACGAGGATGAGGGTCACCAGTCCCCCACCCACCGCGGAGGCACCCGCTAGTGCACCCGAGGCGATGTCCCCGCCGCGGGCCTGGAGCCATTCCGTGGCTGACTCGACCCCGTCGTCGATCGTCGCGCTGTCGAGGTTGAAGGGAGGTTGACCCGCCCGCTCCTGCAAGTCGGTCAGTCCTTTGCTCGCCGAGTCGGCCAGCTCACCGGACTGGCTGACCAGCGATGGGGTGATCGCCCCGAGGACACCGAAGAAGATCGCCAGGGCGCCGATGAGGACGATGACGGCGGCCACGGCCGACGGCACGCGGTGACGACGCAGCCACGCCGTCGGTGGCCACATGACGCTGGTGACCAGGAGTGCCAGCAGCACGGGGAAGACGCCGACCCACAGGGCACCGAGGACCCACCATGCGAGAGCGGCTGCAGCAGCAACGATGAGCATCCGCAGGGACCAGCGGGCGAGCCACGTGAGGCCCTCACCGATCACAGCACCTCGGTCCGGGGGGTCGGGCGTCGTACTCGTCCTGGGTGCCTGCTGCGGGTGCACTGGAGTCTCCTCACGATTGGGATGGTTCAGACGAGCGTGGGCTTGACCTCGACGATCCGCGCGAGCAGACCGTTGATGAAGCGGGGGGACTCATCGGTGCTCAGCTGCGTGGCCAGGGCGACGGCCTCGCTGACGGCGACCTCGTCGGGCACGTCGTCGCAGTACAGGATCTCCCAGGCACCAAGGCGAAGGATCGCGCGGTCCACGTCGGGCATCCGCGCCAGGCTCCAGCCCTGGCTGTAGGTCGTCAGGGCGTCGTTGATGTCGCTCCAGTGCGCGACGATCCCCCGGACCGCGGTGATCGTGTACGGGTTCAGCGGCGCCGGGGTCACGGGCCGCTCGGCCCGCTCCTGTGCCAGCTCACCGGCGTTGAGCTCTCGCGACTCCGCCTCGAAGAGCAGGTCGATGGCCCGCTTGCGGGCCTTGGTGCGTGCGCTCACTCAGTTCACGCGACCGAGGTAGGAGCCGTCGCGGGTGTCGACCTTCACGCGAGTGCCCTGCTCGAGGAAGAGCGGCACCGAGATCTCGGCGCCGGTCTCGACAGTGGCCGACTTGGACCCACCCGTGGAGCGGTCACCCTGCAGGCCCGGCTCGGTGTAGGTGATCTCGAGCTCGACCGACGGCGGCAGCTCCACGTAGAGGACGTTGCCCTCGTGCCTGGCCACGACCGCCTCGTTGTTCTCGAGGAGGAACTTGCTGGCCTCTCCCATGACCTCCGGCGTGACCGGGATCTGGTCGAAGGTGCCCGGATCCATGAAGATGAAGTCGGTGCCGTCGTTGTAGAGGTACTGCATCGTCTGCTTGTCGACGTTCGACGTCTCGACCTTGGTGCCCGCGTTGAAGGTCTTGTCGATGCTCTTGCCGCTGGTGACGTTCTTCAGCTTCGTGCGCACGAAGGCCGGCCCCTTGCCGGGCTTGACGTGCTGGAACTCCACGACGGTCCACAGCTGCCCCTCGAGGTTGAGGACCATGCCGTTCTTGAGGTCGTTCGTCGATGCCACGTGCTGCTCGCCTTCGCGTCGGAGTCGTTGTCATCCCCGTGCGCCCGTCCGGCGCACGAGGGCCGCCCAGCATCCTAACCGGCGAAGGCGCCGGTCACCCCTTCGCGCTCGTTGAGCGGTCGAGGAGGAGGTAGGTGGCACCACCGCCCATGCGACCACTCGGTCGCGCATCCTTCCGGAGCGGCAGCGCAGGGTGCAGGATGGCGGGCATGAAGTCCAAGGCCATCCTCACCACGCTCGCTGCCGGAACCATCGGGATCGCCGCCCGCGACCTGCTCCAGAAGAAGCATGCGCTCAGTCGCAACTTCCCCGTCATCGCCAACGCTCGCTACCTGCTGGAGAAGATCGGGCCAGAACTGCGGCAGTACATCGTCACCAGCAACGACGAGGAGCGGCCCTTCAGCCGGGACCAACGCTCCTGGGTGTACGCCTCGTCGAAGAGGCAGAACAACTACACCGGCTTCGGCACCGACAACGACGTCGAGCACCTCGATGGCTACGCGATCTTCAAGCACCGCACCTTTTCGGACGTCGCCGCCTCCAGCTCGGTCACCGACTCCGATCGCATCACGCTCCCGTCCGCGAAGGTCCTCGGGGCGCCCAGGGGACGCCGACATGCCTTCCGCCCCGAGTCCGTGGTCAACATCTCCGCGATGAGCTTCGGCTCCCTCTCCGGCAATGCCATCACCGCGCTGAACAAGGGCGCCAAGCAGGCCGGGATCATGCACAACACCGGCGAGGGCTCGCTCTCCCCCTACCACCGCCAGGGCGGCGACCTGATCTTCCAGATCGGCACCGCCTACTTCGGGTGCCGCGACGACAACGGCCGCTTCGATCTGGCCATGCTCAAGGACGTCGTCCAGTCCGCACCGGTCAAGGCGATCGAGATCAAGCTGAGTCAGGGCGCCAAACCCGGCTTGGGCGGGCACCTTCCCTCGGAGAAGATCTCCGAGGAGATCGCGCGCACCCGCGGCATCCCCATGGACCGGGATTGCGCCAGCCCGGCCCGGCACAGCGAGTTCCACGACGTCGACTCCATGCTCGACTTCGTCGAGCTGATCGCGCAGGAGACCGGCCTGCCCGTCGGGATCAAGTCCGCGGTCGGTGGCACGGGTCTGTGGGAAGGCCTGGTCGAGCAGATGGCAGACGGCCAGCGGGGCGTGGACTACATCCAGATCGACGGCGGCGAAGGGGGGACCGGGGCGGCCCCTCTCGTCTTCTCGGACGCGGTGGCCCTGCCCTACCGGCTGGCCTTCACGCGGGTCTACTCCCTCTTCGCGCAGGCCGGCATGACCGACCGGGTCACCTGGATCGGCAGCGGGAAGCTCGGCCTGCCCGAGAACGCCCTCGTGGCCTTCGCCCTCGGGGCCGACATGGTCAGCGTCGCGCGCGAGGCCATGCTCTCCGTCGGCTGCATCCAGGCACAGAAGTGCCACACCGACCGCTGCCCCACCGGCGTCGCCACGCAGAACCCGTGGCTGGAGCGTGGACTCGACCCGACGTTGAAGGCCAACCGTCTCGACAACTACGTGCGCACCCTGCGCCGTGACCTGCTCAAGGTCTCAGAGGCGTGCGGGGTCTGGCATCCGGGCCTGCTCACCGTCGATGACATCGAGATCCTCGACGGTCATCGCTCGGCGGTCCCGCTCGGCGACATCTACGGGTACCAGAACGGCTGGGGCACCCTCAACGAGTCGGATGCTGCGCAGATCGTCGACCTCATGTCCAGCACGGCCACCCATGGCGAGACGCGCCGTCATCCCGAGGCCACCCTCGTCTGAGCGGGCGCACACGCCACGGCCCGGTCGCCCCCTGGGGTGACCGGGCCGAGGCGTGTGCGGGCTACTTCACCTCGCGGGTGAGCACCCGCCAGGTCCCGACGGCGATCGGCAACCCGACCCAGACCAGGCTCGCGGTGCCCAGCTGCGCCCAGTTCTCCCCGGTCATGCCGGCACCCGAGAGGAGCAGACCGACCGGCTGCTCGAGGTTGAGCCAGGGGGCGACGTCACGCAGCGCCGTGATCAGGCCGATGGCGATGGTCCACGCGGTCGGCAGCACGAGCGAGGCCACGATGGCGAACGGGGTGTTGAGGAAGGCCAGACCGAAGCCGGCGCCCTGCAGGACGAAGATGACCATCGCCAGCACCATGCCGCCGACGGACACCCCCGCCAGGCTCCACTGCCCCCCCACGAGGGTCGTGACGAGCCCGGCGGCGACGAAGGCCGCAGCGAGGACGAGGAGGCCGAGGACGATCGAGGCGACCAGCTTCGCGGCGACGACCAGGCCGCGACGCGGCTCCAGGGTGAAGGTGACCAGCCCGGTGCGCGTGCTCCACTCCTGGGTGGCGAGCATGATGCCCACGATCGGCAGCAGCATCATCAGGGGGGTGCCGGTGAGGCCGAGGAAGGTCGCGAACGTGCGCCCCTCGTCCGGCCCCCAGATGGCGAAGGCGCCCACGACGACGAGCGAGATGCCCGCCATGACGATCATCAGCCACATCCCGGCGCGGGTGTTGACCGACTTGCGCAGCTCGATGGCCACGAGCCGCAGGAAGGAGACCTTCCCGACGTCCTCGAGGACGGGCAGCGTGGGTGGTACGTCGGTGGTGGGTGCGGTGATGGCGCTCATGCCGCTACTCCTTCGCGTGCGTCGGCGGCGGTGATCTCCAGGAACATCTCCTCCAGGCCGCCGGCTCCACCGGCGCGCAGCTCGAGCAGGACGACTCCGGCCTCCAGCGCGACCCGCCCGACGTCCTCGGGCGGTGCTGGGACCACGAGACCGGACCGGTCGGTGGTCACGGTGTGGCCGGCCACCTCCAGGGCAGTGGCCAGCCGGGCATCATCGAGCGAGCGCACCCGGGTCCCGCGGGCATCGAGCAGCTCGCTCGTGCGCCCCCGGGTGACGATCCGGCCGTGGCCGATCATCACGATCTCGTCGGCGATGACCTGCACCTCGCTGAGCAGGTGCGAGGAGAGCAGCACGGTACCGCCGGCGTCCGCGAAGTCGCGCAGCAGTCCACGCATCCAGTGGATGCCCTGCGGGTCGAGCCCGTTGGCCGGCTCGTCGAGGATGAGCACCTGCGGGCGTCCGAGCAGCGCTGCCGCCAGACCCAGTCGCTGACGCATCCCGAGCGAGTAGTTGCGCACTCGCCGGGCCGACTCCTTCTCGGTGAGGCCGACGCGGCCCAGGGACTGGCGGACCTCGTCGTTGCCGAGCCCGAGGTGCATGGCCGCCAGTCGCAGCACCTCACGACCGGTGCGACCCGGGTGCTGCGCGGAGGCATCCAGCATGACGCCCACGTGCCGGCCCGGGGTGGGCAACTCCTTGTAGGCGCGCCCGAGCACAGTGGCCCGGCCGCTCGTGGGGGGAGTCAGACCCGTCATCATCCGCATCGCGGTGGACTTGCCGGCACCGTTGGGTCCCAGGAACCCGGTGACACTGCCGGGTCGGGCCTGAAAGGTGATGTCGTCGACGGCGACGAGACCGCCGTAGCGCTTGGTGAGGTTCTCTACCGAGATCATGTCCCCAAGCATGCTGGTCGCCGATCGCGAGCGCATCCGCCCCCGGTCGTGACCTCACCCACGACTTTGGGAGGGGGTCGGCGCGACCCCTGCCCTTCCACGGGAGGATCCGCGACCGTGGTCGCGGGCCTACGGTTGGAGCGTGACGAGGACCGGAGCACCCCGGGAGCGCGACCCGAATCGGCTCACGTGGTGGGACACGACGTGGCGGGTCGCCACTGCGCTGTTCATCGGCACCGTGATCTGGGTCTCCACGGCCATCGTCGTCTTCCCCGAGCCCGACAGCGACCCGCAGCTCCTGCCGGGCCTGTGGCTCGTCGTCGTCGATCCGGTCCTGGGTCTCGTGGCCACGGGATTGCTCCTGCTGCGACGCCGGTGGCCGGTCGGCATCGCGGCGGCCACCACTGCCATCACTGCGGTGTCCGCCGTGTCGGTCGGCGCCCAGACAGTGGTTCTCGCATCGCTGGCGACCCGGCAACGGTGGCGCGAGATCATCCCCATCGGCGTGCTCACGACGGCCGCGGGTCTCGCGCTGACACGGTTCGTATACCCCGACCCGGAGCCCTTGCCCCCGCCCGTCGAAGCCGGCTTCGGCGTCCTGGTCACCGGCATCGTCGTCGCCGTCGGCTACTCGATCGGCTCGCGTCGCGCCCTCGTGCGCTCCTGGGTCGACCGGGCCCGCACCGCGGAGGCCGAGCAACGGGCCCGCGTGGCCCAGGCGCAGACGAGCGAGCGTGCCCGGATCGCCCGGGAGATGCACGACGTCCTCGCCCACCGCATCTCGCTGGTGACGATGCACTCCGGCGTGCTCACCTACCGTCAGGATCTGCCCGAGGCCGAGCGGCGGGATGCCCTTGCCGCGATCGACAGCAACGCGCGGGCCGCCCTGACCGACCTGCGCGAAGTGCTCGGGGTCCTGCGCGACCCGGAGGGGGCCGGCCCCCTTCGCCCCCAGAGCACTCTGACCGACCTGCCGGAGCTGGTCGAGGGTGCCACCTCCGCGGGTACGCCGGTCACCCTCGAGTGGCGTGACGTCGACGCCGCCACCGTCCCCGAGACGATCAGTCGTACCGCCTACCGGGTCGTCCAGGAGGGCCTGACCAACGCCCGCAAGCACGCCCCCGGCGCCACGGTGGTCATCACCCTCGCCGGTCGGCCCGGGCGCGAGCTGCACCTCGAGGTGAGCAACCCCCGTTCGGTCGGGGTCGCACCCGAGGTCCCCGCCTCCGGTCTGGGGCTGCTCGGACTGGCCGAGCGGATAGAGCTGTCCGGGGGACGGATGCAGCACGGCTGGGTGGGCGCCGACGAGCACCGCCTCTGCGTGTGGCTACCGTGGCCGGCATGACCCCGATCCGAGTCGCGCTCGTCGACGACGATGCGATGGTGCGCACCGCGCTGTCGATGATCCTCGGCGGCGACCCCGGGATCTGCGTCGTCGCACAGGCCCCGGACGGCCGGGAGGGCCTGCGCGTCATCGCCGAGCACTCCCCCGATGTCGTGCTCATGGACATCCGGATGCCTCGGCTCGACGGTTTGTCCGCGACCGAGGAGCTGGTGCGCAACGGCTCGGCGAGCAAGGTCATCGTCCTGACGACCTTCGACGCCGACGACGACGTCATGCGGGCGCTCCAGCGCGGGGCAGACGGGTTCCTGCTGAAGGACACTCCCCCGGACCGGCTCATCGAGGCCGTCCGGCTCGTCGCAGCCGGACAGTCGATCCTCTCCCCCAGCGTCACCTCCCAGGTGCTGGAGAGCGTCCGTGGCGCTGCACGCCCGGGCGCCGACCCCTCGCGCTCCGTCGCACGGGACCGGCTCGCCACACTCACCGGGCGCGAGCACGAGGTCGCCCGGGCCGTCGGCGCGGGCTGGTCCAACGCGCAGATCTCGGGAGAGCTCTTCCTCAGCGTCGCGACGGTCAAGGCGCACGTCGGGCGCATCCTCGACAAGCTCGACGCCGACAACCGGGTGCAGGTCGCGATCATCGTGCACCAGGCCGATCTGGACGACTGATCCGGCGGGTCTCAGGTCAGGGCGGCGTACGCCTCGCGCAGCAGGGACTCGTCGGGACCCTCGAGACGCGTGGGCTGCGCCGGGCCGTCGAGGACGACGAACCGCAGCGTGCCCCCGCGGGTCTTCTTGTCCCGCCGCAGGGCGGCCAGCAGGTCGCCGAAGTCGGCCCGGGCATAGGTCGTGGGCAACCCGAGCAGGCCGAGGACGTAGCGGTGCCGCCCCAGCAGGTCCTCGTCCATGTGACCTGTGCGGTGGGCCAGCTCGGCGGCAAAGACCATCCCGATGGACACCGCCTCGCCGTGGCGCATCCGGTACTGCTCGTGGTGCTCCACCGCATGGCCGAGCGTGTGCCCGTAGTTGAGGATCTCGCGCAGGCTCGACTCGCGCAGGTCCGCGGCGACGACCGAGGCCTTGACGGCGATCGTGCGCTCGATGACCTCCCGCAGGGCGGGCGATCCGGGATCCTGGACGCCGGCGGCATCGCTCTCGACGACCTCGAGGATCCGCGGGTCGGCGATGAAGCCGCACTTGACGACCTCCGCCAGCCCCGCGGCCAGGTCTGCGGGCGGCAACGAGGGCAGGTGGTCGAGGTCGCACAGGACCGCGGCCGGGGTGTGGAAGGCCCCGACGAGGTTCTTGCCCTCGGCGGTGTTGATACCACTCTTGCCGCCGACCGCGGCATCGACCATGCCGAGCACGGTGGTGGGCACGTGGACCACGGCCACACCACGCAACCAGGCCGCGGCCGCCCAGCCACCGAGATCAGTGACGCTGCCACCACCGACGGCGACGACGGCGTCGCTGCGGGTGAATCCGGCCTGGCCCATACGTGCCCACAGATCGCTGGCGACCTCGATGGTCTTCGCCGCCTCGGCATCGGGGACGGCAGCGAGGTGCACGTCGAGTCCGCCCCGGCGAAGGGAGGTGGCCACCGGCTCGGCGAGGTGGCCCAGGGGTTCACCGTGGACGACCAGTACGCGCGCGACACCGTCCGGCAGCACCTCGGCGACCCGTGTGGAGACGCCGTGGCCGACCAGGACGTCGTAGTCCTGCCCGACCGGGACGGTCGTCACGTCACTCATGCGTCCGCCTGCAGCAGGGGCACTGCCTCGGCGACCACGGACTCCGCGTCGCGCCCGGCCGTGTCGACCCGCCACCGAGCCAGCCTTTCGTACGTCGGGCGACGCTCCTCCATCGTGGCGATCCACGACTGGCGCGGGTTGACCGCCATGAGAGGACGGGAGCGGTTGAAGCCCAGGCGCTTGGCGGCGTCGGCAATGCCCACGTCGAGGAAGAGGACCCGATGGCCGGCGAGCGCCTCGGCCACCGCCGCGGTCATCGGGGCGCCGCCCCCGAGCGAGAGGACGATCCCGTCCTGCGCCAGGGAGTCGATCACCGCGCGTTCCTCGGCCCGGCGGAAGTACTCCTCGCCGACCTCGACGAAGAGATCCGGGACGGATCTGCCTTCGCGCTCCTCGACGAGGGAGTCGGTGTCGACGACCCGACGGCCGGTCCGCTCGGCGATGCCGACCGCCACGGTCGACTTGCCCACCCCGGGCGGGCCGATGACGACGACGAAGGGAGCAGCCACGGCGTTCACGCGTCCCACGACCGCATCAGCTGCGGGATCGACGCGAGATAGCCGCGGTGGTTGCGTGCGCTCTCCGCGACGGAGTCGCCGCCGAACTTCTCCACGCAGGCCTGCGCGAGGACGAGGGCGACCATCGCCTGGGCGACGACGCCGGCGGCCGGGACGGCACAGACGTCGGATCGTTGGTGGATCGCCGTCGCCGGGTCGGTGCCCGCGACGTCGATGGTGTCGAGGGCACGCGGAACGGTGCTGATCGGCTTCATGCCGGCGCGCACGCGCAGCACCTCACCGGTGCTCATCCCGCCCTCGGTCCCTCCCGCACGGCCGGTGCGCCGACGGATGGTCCCGTCGACGGCACGCTCCATCTCGTCGTGGGCCGCCGAGCCGCGTCGACGGGCGGTGGTGAAGCCGTCACCGACCTCGACCCCCTTGATCGCCTGGATGCCCATCAGGGCACCGGCGAGCCGGGAGTCCAGACGGCGGTCCCAGTGGACGTGGCTGCCCAGACCCGGGGGGAGGTCGTAGGCGAGGACCTCGACCACGCCGCCGAGCGTGTCCCCGTCCTTCTTGGCCGCCTCGATCTCCGCGACCATCGCGTCGGTGCCCTCCCGGGTCCACGCGCGCACGGGGTTGGCGTCGAGCTCCTCGACGTCGTCGGGGGTCGGCAGCGGACCGTCGGCCGGGGCCGCCCCTTCGCCGATGGCGACGGTGTGCGCGACGAGGCGGATGCCATAGGCCTGCTCGAGGAACCGCTCCGCGACCTCGCCGAGGGCGACGCGGGCCGCGGTCTCCCGTGCGGAGGCGCGCTCGAGCACCGGACGGGCCTCGTCGAAGCCGTACTTCTGCATGCCGACCAGGTCGGCGTGGCCGGGTCGAGGGCGGGTCAGCGGCCTGTTGCGGGCCAGCTCCTTCTCGGCGCCGACGTCGTTCGACCGGGCCAGGGCGGCGTCATCGACCGGGTCGGCACCCATGACCGTCTCCCACTTGGGCCACTCGGTGTTGCCGATCATCACGGCCAGGGGTGAGCCGAGGGTGCGACCGTGGCGCACTCCGCCGAGGAAGGTCACCTCGTCGCGCTCGAACTTCATCCTGGCCCCGCGCCCATAGCCCAGCCGGCGCCGGGCCAGGGCATCGGCGACGTCGGACGTGGTCACCTCCACCCCTGCAGGCAAGCCCTCGAGTGTCGCCACGAGCGCCTGTCCGTGGGACTCACCGGCAGTCAACCAACGCAACATGGGGCAAATCCTCGCATCCCGGCCGGGTGGACGACTCAGGCGTCCGGGGAATGGCCCAGTGCGGCTCGACCGGCCGCCTGCATCGCCGCCACCGGCGCGCTCTGCCCCGTGAAGAGCTCGAACTGCCTCGCGGCCTGGTGGACGAGCATCTCGAGACCGGAAACGACCCGTGCGCCGTGGTCGGTGGCCGCGCGGGCCAGGGGCGTCGGCCAGTCCGCGTAGACGACGTCGAGGACCGTGGCGCCGGCGAGCCCGTCGTCCGCGTGGCCCGCCGCGGCGGCGTTGGCGCTCCCGCCCGGCAGGGTCGAGACCACCGCGGGTGCGCCGGTGCGCGACCAGTCCTCGATCGGGACGACCTCCAGCACCACGTCGGCGACGTCGCCCAGCGCCTCCGCCCGCTGCGGGGTGCGGGCGGCGACGGTGATGTGCGTGGCGCCCAGACCCACCAGCCCCAGCACGGCCGAGCGGGCGGTCGCCCCCGAGCCGACCACGGTCGCCCGGTCCACGCGCATCACGCCCACCTCACGCAGGGCGGCCGTGATCCCGTGGACGTCCGTGTTGTCGGCGGCCCAGCCGGTGTCCGTGCGCACGAGGGTGTTGACCGCCCGGGCGGCCCGGGCGGTGTCGGTGACACTCTCGGCCAGGTCGGCGGCGGCGACCTTCAGCGGCATCGTCAGGCTCAGGCCCCGCCAGTCGTCGGTGAGGCCGGCGACGAAGGGGGGCAGTCCCCCTTCGTCCACCTCGTGGGCCGTGTAGGACCAGTGCGTCAGCCCGGCAGCCGCATACCCGGCCCGGTGCAGCGTCGGGGACAACGAGTGCCCGACGGGGGACCCCAGCACACCGGCGCGCAGGGTCTCCCGTGAGGGCACGGGGTCACTCACAGCTACCCGTATTGCGACAGAACTCCTGGACGTTCTGCTGGTGCTCTGCCTGCGTCCTGGCGAACTTCGTCTCGCCCGTGGACGGATCCACGGTGACGAAGAAGAGCCAGTCACCCTCGGCCGGGTTCCCCGCTGCCTCGATGGCGGCCGCACCGGGGTTGTTGATCGGTCCCGGAGGCAGGCCCTGGTTCTTGTACGTGTTGAACGGGCTGTCGGTGTTGCGCTCCTTGTCGGAGGTCGTCACCGTCCCCCGCTTCTGCAGCAGGTAGTGGATGGTCGAGTCCATCTGGAGCATCCCGCGGGTCGGGCCCGTGGGGTCGGCCAGACGGTTCTCGACCACGCGGGCGACCTTCGCTCGGTCCGCCGCCCCGGCCTCGCCCTCGACGATCGAGGCGACGGTCAGGGTGCGCTCCCACTCGTCCTTCGGGACCCCGGCCTCCCTCAGGTGCGAGAGCGTCTGGTTGATCATCTTGTTCATCTGCTGCACCGCGCTCGCGTCGTCGACGAACTCGTAGGTGGAGGGGAAGAGCCAGCCCTCGACCTCGCCCTCCGCCTGCGGCGGCAGATCGAGCTCGTCCGACTTCTCGGCCTGCTCGTACTCCTTGATGGGCACGCCCGTGCCCTTCGAGAGGCGCTCGTAGATCTCCGAGCGCCACAGGCCCTCGGGGAGGGTGACGCCCTTGGCCACGCGGTTGGCCGGCTCGAGGAGACGGTCGAAGGCGTCGGCGGCCGACATCTTCTGCAGCATCGCGTAGGTCCCCGGCTGGATCGAGGCCGCCTGCTCCGGCTCGGCCCGGGCCACCGCGGTGAAGCTGCTCGTGGTCTTCACCACGCCCGCCTCCTGCAGTGTCCGGCCGATCATCGACCCGGACGCGCCGGAGTCGATGACGACCTCGACCTTCCCGCTCCCCGGACCGGCGTAGTCGTTGGGCTCACCCCACCCGGGCAACAGCGAACGAAGGGATCCGAAGGCGAACCACCCAGCGGCCAGGACGAGGACACCCGCCAGCAGGACCGCCAGGCAGGAGATGCCCCGACGTCGACGACGGGCGTCGTCCCGGGGGCGAAGCCCGCGACGGCGGCGGTTTTTGCGCCGCTCGGCCCGGGACCGGTGCAGCTCGCCGTCCCGGTCCTCGAGGGCCTCGTGCGCACCGTCGTCGAAGATGCTGTCGTCGAGCCCGGTCATGCGTCATTGCCCTTCCGCGGTGTGCGACGGCGCGGCCGACCGACCCGTTCCCCGGGGGGTCCACCGGTTGCGCGCTCCGTGTCCAGTGCCGTCTGCAGGATGAGTACCGCGGCCGCCTGGTCCACCACCCGACGGTGGTTGCGCCCGGCCACGCCACTGTCCCGCAGACCCCGATGAGCATCCACGGTCGAGAGGCGTTCGTCCACCAGGCGGATCGGCGTGTTCCCGATCGGCGCCCCGCGCAGGGCAGTGCGCAGCGACTGCGCCCAGTCGCGCACGCCTCGTGCAGCAGGGCCCTCCCCACCGTCGAGCGAGCGCGGCAGGCCGACCACGACCTCGATCACCGACAGCTCGACGGCCAGCTCGATGACCCGGTCGATGTCGCTGTCGTGCTCGAGGTCACGGGCAACCGTCTCGACCGGGGTCGCCAGGAGCCCGGAGGGGTCGCTCGTCGCGACCCCCACCCGGGCGTCGCCGACGTCGATCCCCAGCCGTGTGCCGGTGCGCATGCGCGGGTCAGGATCCGATCTCGCGCTCGAGTGCGGCGAGTGCCTCGGACACCTTGTCGGGGTCCTGGCCACCGCCCTGGGCGAGGTCGTCCTTGCCGCCGCCCCCGCCGCCGAGGGTCTGTGCCGCGACCCGCACGAGGGCGCCGGCCCGCACCCCCTTCGCCCGGGCCGACTCGTTGGTGGCGACGACGACCACGGGCTTGCCCGAGCCGTCACCGGTGAGGGCAACGACCGTGGGCCGCTCCTCGCCCAGCCGGCCACGGGCGTCGGTGACCATGCGTCGCAGGTCGTCACCGGACGCGCCCGGGATGTGCCGGCCGACGAAGGTGACCCCCGCGACGTCCTTCGCCGAGTCGGTGAGCGAACCCGCGGAGGCAGCGACCTGCTCCCGACGGACCTTCTCCAGCTCCTTCTCGGTCTCGCGCAGGCGGGTGATCATGTCGGACACGCGCTCGGGGAGGTCACCCGCGGGTGCCTTGACGAGGTCGGAGAGCTCGGCGACCAGCGCCCGCTCGGTGGCCAGGTGGGCCAGGGCGTTCATCCCGACGAATGCCTCGAGGCGGCGCACTCCGGAGCCGATGGAGGACTCACCGGTCAGGGTGAGCGCACCGATCTGGCTGGAGTGACGCACGTGGGTGCCACCGCACAGCTCCCGCGACCACGGTCCGCCGATCTCGACGACGCGCACCTGCTCGTCGTAGGTCTCCCCGAAGAGCGCCAGTGCGCCCTGCTCACGGGCCCGGGGCAGGCTCATCCAGTCCGCGGAGACCGGCAGGTCATCGCGCACGGCGAGGTTGGCGGCGTGCTCGATCTCGGCACGCGCATCGGCGGACAGGGACTGGTTCCACGCGAAGTCCAGGCGCAGGTAGCCGGGTTTGTTGTAGGAGCCGGACTGCAGCGCGGAGGGGCCGAGCACCTGGCGCAGGGCGGCGTGCACCACGTGCGTGCCGGAGTGGGCCTGACAGGCGTCGACACGCCAGCCCGGGTCGACCTCGGCGGAGGTCTCCTGGCCGACCCGCACGGGGCCGTCGGCGACCTCGACGGTGTGCGCGACGAGTCCCTTGACCGGTCGCTGCACGTCGCGCACGAGCAGGCGGGTGCCGTCGGCGACGATGATCCCGGAGTCGGCGATCTGACCGCCGGACTCGGCGTAGAAGCTGGTGCGGTCGAGCACGACCTGGCCGGTCTGGCCCGGCTGGAGCTCCTCGACGCTCGCGCCGTCGCTGACGAGGCCGACGACCGAGCCGTGGGTGGTCAGCTCCTCGTAGGCGCGCCAGTCGGTGGCGCCGAGGGAGCGCAGCTGCTTCCACACCTCGGTGTTGGCCTGGCCGCCCTTCTTGGCCCGCGCGTCGGCCTTGGCCCGCTGGCGCTGCTCGTCCATCAGCCGCACGAAGCCCTCGCGGTCGACCGTCAGGCCCTGCTCGGCCGCCATCTCGAGGGTGAGGTCGATCGGGAAGCCGTACGTGTCGTGGAGGGCGAAGGCCTTCTCCCCGGTGAGGACGTCGCGACCGGACTGCTTGGTCTCACTGACCGCGGTGTCGAGGATCGTCGTGCCCTGGGCCAGAGTGCGGCGGAAGGCCTGCTCCTCGCCGTAGGCGATCTGCGCGATCCGGTCGAAGCCGGTACGCAGCTCGGGGTACGAGGCGCTCATCCGCTCCATGGAGATCGGCAGCAGGTGCGGCAGGGCCGGCTCCTGATAGCCGAGCAGGCGCATCGCACGCACCGCGCGCCGCAGCATCCGACGCAGTACATAGCCACGTCCCTCGTTGCCGGGGGTGACACCGTCACCGATGAGCATGAGCGAGGACCGCACGTGGTCGGCCACGACGCGCAGATGGACGTCATCGGGGTGGGAGTCCCCCGCGGTCTGGCCGGAGGAGGCGCCGTAGTCGCGACCGGTCATCTCCGCGGCCTTCTCCAGCACCGGGTAGACCTCGTCGATCTCATACATGTTGTCGACGCCCTGCAGGATGCTCGCGATGCGCTCCAGACCCATGCCGGTGTCGACGCTCTGTGCCGGCAGCGGGCCGGCGACGTCGAAGTCGTCCTTGGCCCGCACGGCCGAGAGCTCGTACTGCATGAAGACGAGGTTCCAGATCTCCATGAACCGGTCCTCGTCCACCTCCGGGCCTCCGTCGACGCCGTACTCCTCGCCGCGGTCGTAGAAGATCTCGCTGCACGGACCGCCGGGCCCGGGCACGCCCATGCTCCAGTAGTTGTCGAGCTCACCGCGCCGCACGATGCGCTCGGCCGGGATCGCGGTCTCCTCGAGCCAGAGACGCTCGGCCTCGTCGTCGTCCTTGTAGACCGTGGCCCACAGGCGCTCGGGCTCGAGGCCGTAGCCGCCCTCCTCCTGGGGTGTGGTCAGCAGCTGCCAGGCGAAGGCGATGGCCTCCCGCTTGAAGTAGTCGCCGAAGGAGAAGTTGCCGTTCATCTGGAAGAACGTGCCGTGCCGGCTGGTCTTGCCGACCTCGTCGATGTCCCCGGTGCGCACGCACTTCTGCACGCTCGTGGCACGGTCCCACGGAGCGCTCTCCTGACCGGAGAAATACGGCTTGAAGGGGACCATGCCGGCGTTGACGAACAGCAGGGTGGGGTCGTCGTGGATCAGGGGGGCGGAGGGGACGACCGTGTGTCCCTTGGCCTCGAAGAAGGTCAACCAGCGGCGCCGGATCTCGGCAGTTTCCATGGGTGTCTCGTGTCCAATCAGTGCTGTTGCAAAGAGTGTGCTGCGGGGTCTCGGGCAGGAGCGAAGGGGGCGTCCCGGGCGTCAGGCGCGGGCCGACCCCGCGATAGCTCGCAGCGCGATGGTCGGCTGCGGTCGTCCGAGAAGCACGGTCATGCCACCCACCTTACTCACCGGTCCTCGCGGTACCCGCGGCTGCGACGCCTGGGAACATGCACGCGCGCCACCGGCGGCGCCCTCGTCCCCGACGGCGGGATCATCGCGCGGAGCGGGTCAGCCCTTGCCGCGCAGGCAGCGTCGTAGCCAGCCCCACCGCTCCTGCAGCCGGGCCTCGAAGCCCCGGTCGGTCGGCCGGTAGTAGGACCTCTCGGCCAGCTCGGCATGCAGGTCGTCGGGCAGGTACTGCTGCGCGGCGACACCGTCGGGCTGGTCATGGGCATAGACGTACCCCTCGACCTTCGCTCCTCCGCTGGCGCCGGCGGCCCGGTCCGATGCCTGGGTGTAGCCGCTGCCGCGCAGGTGCGGCGGGACGGCCTGCACCTTGCCGGCCCGCACGTCGGCGATGGCCTCGTTGATGCCCGTGTAGGCCGCGTTGGACTTCGGCGCGAGCGCGTTGTGGACGACAGCCTGGGCGAGGACGATCCGCGCCTCGGGCATCCCGATCTGGGCGACGGCGTGCATCGCGGCGACCGCCGTCTGCAGGGCCGTCGGGTCGCCCAGACCCACGTCCTCGGCGGCGGCGATGACGATGCGGCGCGCGATGAAGCGCGGGTCCTCCCCCGCCTCGAGCTGGCGCGCCAGGTAGTGCAGTGCCGCATCGACGTCCGAGCCGCGCATCGACTTGATGAAGGCGGAGGCGACGTCGTAGTGCTGGTCACCGGTGCGGTCGTAGCGCACGGCTGCCCTGGCGACCGCCTGCTCGACGTGGGCGAGGGTGAGCGGGATGGTCTTCGGGGTGTCTGGTCCGAAGGGGACGTCGCCGTCGGCGACACCGGCCGCCGCCTCGAGGGAGGTCAGCGCCCGACGGGCATCTCCTCCGGCGATCGCGACGAGGTGATCCCGGGCCTCCTCGGCGAGGGCGTAGCCACCGGCCAGACCCCGCTCCTCGGCCAGGGCCGCGTCGATGACCTCACCGACCTCCTCGCGGGTCAGCGACTCCAGGGTGACGAGGATGGAGCGGGACAGCAGCGGCGCGATGACGCAGAACGACGGGTTCTCCGTGGTCGCCGCGACGAGCACGACCTCGCGGTTCTCCACGCCGGGCAGCAGCGCGTCCTGCTGGGCCTTGGAGAAGCGGTGGATCTCGTCGAGGAAGAGCACCGTCTGGCGGCCGTACAGGGAACGCGACCGCGCAGCACCCTCCAGGACCGCGCGCACGTCCTTCACTCCCGCAGTCACTGCGGACAGCTGCACGAAGTCGCGGTCGGCCGCGGTCGCGACGAGGTGGGCCAGCGTCGTCTTGCCCGTGCCGGGCGGACCCCAGAGGATCGCCGACATCGGTCCGGTGACCGAGCTGACGCTGCCCTCCACGAGTCGGCGCAGCGGGGAACCCTGCCGCAGCACCTCCTGCTGACCACGCACCTGGCCGAGATCACGGGGGCGCATGCGTACTGCCAGCGGCGCCTGCAGGTCCGCCGCCCCACCGTCGGGTTCCCCACCGGCGGAGGCGAAGAGATCGAAGGAGGTCACGAGTGGCACGCTATCCCGGTGGGCAGACACCGGGACACCTCCACCTACCTGCACCGGCTCGGCGTGCAGGTGGCAAAGCACCCTGTCACCGTCCTGGTCACCTGGCTGGTCCTCGCGGCCTTCTCCCTCGCGCTGGCGCTGGGCACGGTCACCGGCCACGCGCTCTTCGACGACCTCTCCAGCGGTGAGATCACCGCCCCGGGCCAGGCGCAGGAGGCCCGTGACCTCATCGTCGAGGCCGGCGGTGGCGACTTCGCCACGGACACCCTGATCGTCGAGGGGTCGCCGGCCACCTCCCCCTTCGTCCGGCAGCAGGTCGCGGCAGCGGTGGAACGCATCCACGAGACCGAGGGCGTCGCCCGGGTCGTCAACCCACTGGTCCTCCGGGAGGGTGTCGAGGACCCTCGCGCGGGTCCCCTCGTGCAGGAGCAGGGCGATGGGCGCTATGGCTTCGTCACGGTCGTGGAGTACGAGCAGGACCTCGAGGGCGAGGCACTCCAGGAGGCACAGCGCGCCGTCGACGTCCAGCTCGGCGAGATCGTCAACGGCTCGCAGGCCACGGACAGCCGGCGCGGCAGCGTGCAGATGCTCCTCGACGAGATCATCGGGCAGGTCAGTACCGACCTGGCGTTCGGCGAGGGCATCGCCCTGCCGATCACCTTCGTGGTCATGGTGCTGATCTTCGGCGGCTTCCTCGCTGCCGGGATCCCGTTGCTCGGCGCCCTCGCCTCGATCGCCGGCGCGCTGGCGACGCTGTGGGGATTCGCCCACGTCATCGACCTCGATGCGACCGTCGTCAACATCGTCACCGTCCTCGGTCTGGGTCTGTGCATCGACTACGGCCTGCTCATCGTCTCCCGGTTCCGCGAGGAGCTCGCCCTCGAGCTCGACGGGGACGACCCGACCGGGGGCAGCCGTCACCTCGTCCAGCAGGCCACCGGCCGCACCCTCGACCGCGCCGGCCGCACCGTCGTCTTCTCCGCGGTCACCGTCGCCATCGCGATGTCCGGGCTCTTCTTCTTCCCCGCGACCTTCATGCGCGCCTCGGGCGCTGCCGGTGTCTCGGTCGTGGTGCTCTGCCTGGCGGTCGCGACGACGCTGGTGCCCGCCCTGTGTGCCCTGTGGGCGCGGCGCCTGGTCAAGGGACGCACCGAGCAGGTACAGGACGACGGGGCCTTCGCCCGGCTGGCCGGCCGTGTGCAACGTGCGCCGTGGCTGGTCATCGTCCTGGTGATCGCGGCGCTGGGCGCCATGGCGCTGCCGGCGACCCGCATGGCGGTCACCTCCTCCGGGACCGAGCTGCTGCCCGTCGGCAGCGACCAGCGGACCTTCTTCGCCGAGCTCGCCGAGGACTACCCGCAGTTGGCGCCCCCGGACGTCCAGGTCGTCACCACCGCCGACGGGTCGCGGGTGCGTGCCTGGGCGCAGGACGAGGCGAGCGTGCTGCCGCACGTGGACTCCGTGGAGGTCAGCGAGGTGGGCACCACACCGGACGACGAGACGGTGCTCACCGTCGACCTGCGCACCAGTGACGAGCCCCTCGGCGACGACAGCCGCGCCCTCGCCGCCCACCTCAGGGCGGACGGGCCTCCCTTCGAGGCCCACATCGGGGGCCAGGCCTCCGGGCTGACCGATTTCGTCGACGCGCTGGTCGACCGCGCACCGTGGGCGGCAGCGACGGTCATCCTGGCGACCTTCGTGCTGCTCTTCCTGATGACCGGGTCCCTCGTCGTCCCGATCAAGGCCCTGGTGATGAACGTCGTCTCCCTCGGCGCCTCGCTCGGGGTGCTCGTGTGGGTCTTCCAGGACGGACACCTGTCCGGTCTGCTCCACTTCGACTCCGTCGGCGCGGTCGAGGTGTCCATCCCGGTCCTCGTCCTCGCCTTCGCCTTCGGCCTGTCGATGGACTACGAGGTCTTCCTGCTCTCCCGGATCGTCGAGCTGCACGAGCAGGGTCGGCCCACCGACGAGGCCGTGCGGCTGGGGCTGCAGCGCTCCGGGCGGATCATCACCAGCGCGGCCCTGCTCATGGTCATCGTCTTCTCCGGCTTCGTCCTCGCCCAGATCCTCGCCGTCAAGCAGACCGGCGTCGCCCTCGTCGTCGCGATCATCATCGACGCCACGCTCGTGCGGATGCTCCTCGTGCCGGCGACGATGTCTGTCCTCGGCGAGTGGAACTGGTGGGCGCCGCGCTGGATGAAGCGCCTGCACTCCCGCTTCGGGGTGACCGAGTGAGCGTCGAGCGCATCCCCCTGCCGGGCCTCGCCGCGTGGACGGGTGGCGACCGCGTGGTCCTGGCGGAATCCACGCCCCTGCCCGGGTCCGACGCGCTGTGCGTCCGGCGCGGGGACGCCTGGGCGGTCGCCTTCGCCCGGCCCACGTACACGCACGGCACCAACCTCATGCTGCACGGGGACGACGGCAGCGGTCGCCTCGTCTCCCCGGCCGTCGTCGCCGCACTCGAGGAGCTGGTCGCATCGCCCCCCTTCGCCCGATGGCTCGCGCACCTGCGGAGGAAGGGGGTGGATGCGATCTCCCTCCCCCGCGCCGCAGCGCATGTCGGCGGGCTGCTGCCACGGCCCCATGGTCTGTGGGAGTGGATGTGGACGACTGCACCCCCGGTGGAGCCTCTCGGCGACGGGACGGTCGAGCTGGCCAGCCGGGACCGAAGTGATGTGCAGGCACTGCTCGACGCCCACAACCCCGGTACCGACGGCCAGCCCTTCGCCCGGTCCGGTCAGCGCTGGGTCGGCGTCCGTGATGGCGAAGGGGGTCTGCTCGCCGTCGGCTGCTGCGAACCCGAGCGGTCGGGCACTCCGGTCCTCTCCGGGATCACCGTCGCCCCGGCCGCCCGCGGCCGGGGTCTGGGTCGGGTGGTCACCGCCGAGCTGACACGAGGCGCCATCGCCACCCACGGGTGGTGCACTCTGGGCATGTACTCGGTCAACGACACCGCGCGGCGCCTCTACCACTGCTTGGGGTACGAGACCGGGGCGGTCTGGAGCAGTGGAGCACTGGGATGAGCAGATCAGCGGCAGTCGACTTCGCGCGACCCGTCTTCTCCTTCGGACCCAGTCCGGTCCGGCGGTGGGTCGCCCTGCGCGCGGCCCTGGCGATCGGCCTGCCACTGACGGTCCTCACCCTTGCCGGATACCCCCAGGAGGCCTTCCTCGCCGGTCTCGGTGTCTTCGCGGTGCTGTACGGCGCGGGGGCGCCCGTGCGCAGACGCCTGCGCATCATTCCCTCCGCCGGTGCGGGCCTGCTCGCCTCGCTGGCCCTGGGAGTCGCGACAGCCGGACACCCCTACCTCGCAGTCGTCCTGATGGCGGTCGTGGCGACGATGGCGACGTTCCTGACCTACTCCCTGCAGATCGGCCCGCCGGCCGGCTTCTTCTTCGCCCTCGACCTCGGCATCGGCAACCTCGCCGCCGCACACGGTGCCGATCCCCGGGTCATCCTGGGGGTCGCCGCGATCGGAGTGTGCTCGGCGGTCCTCGTGGGGACCTCGGACCTGTGGTTCGGCGCCCACGGTGTCGAGGAGGCTGCCGTCGCCACCGCCGAGGAACTCGTCGAGCAGTACATCACCGAGACGGACGCGTCCGAGATCGCCCGCTCCCGACGCACTGCCTCCGCTGCCCTGAACCGCGCGTGGACGGCTGTGACCGATGGCGGGAGCCAGGACCACTTCGGTGGCCGGCTGCAGCGGATGCACTCGCGCTACGCCGCCGCCGTCTCCCGTGCCGTCGGCGGCCCCGACGAGGAGGTCACCGCCGAGCTGGCCCTGCACGAGGCCGCGAGCGCCCGCCAGGTCTCCCTCGGCCGCCCCCGGGCCCTGTGGTCGCTGCGGCAGGCGCTGCGCTGGCCCAGCGAGGACCTGCTCGTGGCAGCCCGGGTGCTCCCCGCAGGGCTGGTCGCCGGCACCATCGCCTTCGCGCTCGACAACGCGCACGCGTACTGGGCAACGGCCTTCGCGGTCCTGATCGTCCACTCGGGCGGCACCCGACGCGCCCAGCTCCAGCGCTCCTTCCAACGCACGATCGGCACGGCTGCCGGGCTGCTCGCCTTCGGCCTCGTCCTGGGCCTCGATCCGAGCCACTGGGCGCTGATCGCGCTCGTGGTCTGCCTGCAGTTCGTCGTCGAGATGCTCGTGACCCGCAACTACGCGGCGGCCGTCGTCTTCCTCACGCCGCTGGCGCTGTCGATCTCCGTCTCCGTGACCGACATGGACCCGTCGACGATCCTCTACGACCGTGGTGTCGACACCGTGATCGGTGTGGGTGTGGCCCTGGTCGTGGTCGTGGTCTCCGGCGCCCTCGGGCGGCCCGAACTGCTCCTGCGGGCCCACGCCCGACGAGTGGTGCTCGCGCTCGATGACGTCCTCACCGATCTCGCGGAGCGCCGCACCCGCACGCCCGAGGGGATGCAGGCCCACCTCCACCACTGCCGCCAGCTCTACGTCGAGCTGCTGGCGTCCGACCAGGTTGCCCTGAGGACACTGGCCGATGCTCCCAAGGTGGTCGCGCCCTACCGGGAGATGGAGCAGCTCCTCGCACACATCGGTTATCTCGTCCTGGGCGCCACGTGGAACCCCCGGGTACGTGGTGAACGGGAGCGAATGGCTCTGGCGCGCGAGCGACTCGGGGGGATCCTCGACCACAAGGTGACCCGCACCCGTGCGGCAGCGGACATCACGACCGAGCTGAGGTGTGTGGAGGCCGCTCTGACCGGGTCGTGACCCCCGCCACACCGGGCGAGACCCGGAGTTCCCGTTTTGACCCGCAGCGGTCCGTACCGCCATTGTGCCAAGCGACGAATTCCTTCGAGTCCAACCCTGCAGCGAGCAGATGTGGTTGGCTTCACAGGAGCCCACGACCCCACGCCAAGGAGAGCAGGCGAGTATGAGCGCATCGTCGAACGCCACCGACGACCCGAGACAAGACCATCACGACGACCCGGATCACCGCACCGAGGACGAGCGCATCACCCAGCAGCTCCTCGACCACGGCGTCCGGCTGGGCCCGGGCGGCATCGCCCCGAGGGTGTTCTGGCCGGCCCTGATCGTCGTCATCGGCGTCTCTCTCTTCTCGATCATCTTCAGCGAGACCGCCGGGCAGCTGTGGAACTCGATCCAGGGCCACATCGTCAGCGGCTTCGGCTGGTTCTACACCCTGGCCATCGCCTCCTTCGTCGTCTTCGCGATCTTCCTCGCGGTGAGCCGCTTCGGAAACATCACCCTCGGACGTGAGAACGAGAAGCCAGAGTTCAACCTGGTGTCCTGGTTCGCCATGCTCTTCGCAGCCGGCATGGGGATCGGCCTGGTCTTCTACGGCGTCGCAGAGCCGTTGACCTTCTACACCAGCCCCAAGCCGGGGGTCGAGGGAACCGAGGCCGAGCTGGCCAACCAGGCCATGGCCCAGACCTTCCTCCACTGGGGTCTGCACCCGTGGGCGGTGTACGTCATCGTCGGCCTCGCCCTCGCCTACGCGATCCACCGCAAGGGACGTCCCGTCTCGCTCCGATGGGCGCTGGAGCCGCTCCTGGGCGATCGCGTCAAGGGATGGATCGGCGACGTCGTCGACGTCCTGGCCATCGTGGGCACCCTCTTCGGTGTCGCCACCTCGCTGGGTCTGGGCGTCACCCAGGTCTCGACCGGGCTCATGGAGCTGGGTGTCATCGACGAGGCCTCCAACACCTTCATGGTCGTGCTCATCGCGGTGATCACGGCCATCGCCACCATCTCGGTCATCAGCGGGGTGGGCAAGGGCATCCAGTGGCTGTCCAACGCCAACCTCGGTCTGGCCGGGGTCTTCCTCGTCCTGGTCATCGCACTCGGCCCCACCCTGTTCCTCCTGCGGGACTTCGTCCAGTCCATCGGGGCCTACAGCGCGAACCTCCTGCCGAACACGTTTGACGCCTTTGCCTACACCGGGCAGGCAGGCCTCGACTGGGCCGGTGGCTGGACCATCTTCTACTGGGGCTGGTGGATCGCCTGGTCCCCCTTCGTCGGCGTGTTCATCGCCCGGATCTCGCGGGGTCGCACGGTCCGGGAGTTCGTGACGGGCGCACTGCTCGTGCCGACGCTCATGGGGTTCGTGTGGTTCACGGCTCTGGGCGGGACCGCCATCAACCGGCAGCGCACGGTCGGGGACCTCGTGCCGGACGACGGCCTCGTGGCCGAGGTCGCCCTCTTCGACACGCTGGCGACGCTCCCACTGGGCAGCGTCCTGTCGGCCATCGCCATCATCCTGGTGGTCATCTTCTTCGTCACCTCGTCCGACTCGGGCTCCCTCGTCGTGGACATGCTCGCCTCCGGTGGGCACCCGGACCCGCCGACCTGGAGCCGGGTGCTGTTCGCCGTCCTCGAGGGAGTTGTGGCAAGCGCCCTGCTCCTGGCCGGGGGAACGGAAGGACTGTCTGCACTGCAGGCAGGCTCCGTCGCGACAGGGGCCCCCTTCGCCATCGTGATCGTCTTCATCATGATCGCCCTGTACAAGGCCCTCAACAGCGAGCACCGGGCGATCGTCGACACGGAGGTGCGGATGCGTCGCCGGGCGATGGCAGGCGAGCTCACGGAGAACTTCGACGACGTCTTCGGCGAGCAGGTCGACGACCGCATCGACTACGCGCTCACCAGCACCAAGGGCATCTGGGGCCGGGAGCGTACTGCGGTCACCACGGTCACCAGGGCCCGTGAGCTGGAACGCGAGAACGGCCACCACGACGACTGACCGAGCGGGAGCGGATCGCTCGGACACGTTCGGGCCCCCGCGGACGCCCCAGGTGCGTCTGCGGGGGCCCTCGTGCGTCCCGCGACGGTGGGTTGGGTCGTCAAACGCGCCCGCGCCCGCACGAGCTCGTCGTGGCGCCCCAGACGGACTTCCTCGGCCGCTTGGCGGACGTGGCTGCGCGCTAGGCCTGCGGACCCGGTCGCCGCTAGGGGGTGCCCGCGAGGGCGGGCACGAGCGGCTGCAGGGCCTGCCGCAGCCCTGCCGCGCCACTCGCCGGGACATGGTGGACCGCCCGGATGCCGAGCGCCCGCGCCGACTCGACGTTCACCGGCACGTCGTCGACGAATCCGACCCGGTCGGCCGGCACACCCGGATCGTCGAGGACGTGCTCGAAGAAGGCAGCGTCGGGCTTCATCGCCCCCACCTCGCTGGACCAGTACGCGCCGTCGACGATGTCGTCGTACCCGTGGACCTCGCGCATCACGCGCACCCGGTGGTCCTGCTGGTTCGTCGCGAGCAGGCAGCGGACCCCGAGGCTCCGGACCTCGTCCACGAGCGCGATCGCTTCTCCTGCTCCAGCAGGTCGGTCAGCACCGCTCGCAGGCTGCGCTCACCGCGTAGCGCCGGGAGTTCGGCCTCGAAGACCTTGCGGGCGAAGCCCGGAGCAACCGCGGTGTCCAGGCGCTCGCGCCAGTCGAACCGACCGTGCTGGAGGACACCGTCGCAGTCCCACAGGAGGACTGCGACGGTGTCCGTCGTCATGACTTGGCGGCTGTACCTGCCGCCGCCGACGATCCGGCGGCATCCGCTGCGTCCTGTGCGCTGCGCGGTGTCGCGTCGATGCCGGCTTCCTTGCGCTGCTCCGGGGTGATCTGGGCGGGCGCATCGGTCAGCGGGTCGTAACCGCCGCCGGACTTGGGGAAGGCGATGACATCGCGGATCGAGCCGGCGCCGAGCAGGAGCATGACGATGCGGTCCCAGCCGAAGGCGATGCCTCCGTGCGGGGGCGCGCCGTACTTGAATGCCTCGAGGAGGAAGCCGAACTTCTCCTGGGCCGACTCCTCGTCCAGGCCCATGACGGAGAAGACCCGCTCCTGCACGTCACGCTGATGGATACGGATGGACCCACCGCCGATCTCGTTGCCGTTGCAGACGAGGTCATAGGCGTAGGCCAGGGCGGACCCCGGGTCGGTGTCGAAGGTGTCGAGGAACTCCGGCTTCGGGCTGGTGAAGGCATGGTGGACCGCGGTCCAGGCACCGGCCCCGACGGCGACGTCACCGGCGGCGACGGCATCGCCCGTGGGCTCGAAGAGCGGGGCGTCGACGACCCACACGAAGGACCACTGGGACTCGTCGATGAGGTCACAGCGCTGGGCGATCTCCTGCCGCGCTGCGCCGAGCAGCGCCCGCGCGGCCCGGGGCTGGTCCGCCGCGAAGAAGATGCAGTCGCCGGGCCGGGCACCGACGTGCGCGGCCAGACCGGCCTTCTCCTCCTCGGAGATGTTCTTGGCGACGGGCCCACCCAGCTCGCCCGTCTCGCCGACGGTGACGTAGGCCAGCCCCTTGGCGCCACGCTGCTTCGCCCACTCCTGCCAGGCGTCGAACTGCCGGCGCGGCTGGCCGGCCCCACCGGGCATGACGACAGCGCCGACGTAGTCGGCCTTGAACACGCGGAAGGGGGTGTCGGCGAAGAACGCGGTGCAGTCCTGCAGCTCCACGTCGAAGCGCAGGTCGGGCTTGTCGCTGCCGTAGCGTTCCATCGCCTCCGCGTAGGTCATCCGTGGGAAGGGAGCGGACAGTTCGACACCGATGGTGCCCCAGACCGCCTTCGCGATGGACTCACCGAGCTCGATGACGTCGTCCTGCTCGACGAAGGACATCTCGATGTCGAGTTGGGTGAACTCCGGCTGCCGGTCGGCGCGGAAGTCCTCGTCGCGGTAGCAACGGGCGATCTGGTAGTACCGCTCCATCCCGGCGACCATGAGCAGCTGCTTGAACAGCTGCGGGCTCTGCGGCAGGGCGTACCACTCACCCGGTGCGAGCCGCGCGGGGACGAGGAAGTCACGAGCACCCTCGGGAGTGGACCGGGTCAGGGTCGGGGTCTCGATCTCGACGAAGTCGCGCTCGGCGAGGATCGATCGTGCTGCGGCGTTGACCTTGCTGCGCAACCGCAGACCCGCACCGGCACTGGCCGTGCCGGGGCGGCGCAGGTCGAGGTAGCGGTGCTTCAGACGGGCCTCCTCGCCGACGGAGACGCGCTCATCGATCTGGAAGGGCAGCGGGTCCGCCGTGCTGAGCACCTCGATGGAGGAAGCGAGGACGTCGACCTCGCCCGTCGACAGGTTCGGGTTGACGTCCTTGGGGTCGCGCGGGGCGACCTCGCCGACGACCGTGATGACGTACTCGTTGCGCAGGTCGTGCGCCGCTCCGGTCAGGACCTCGTCGCGGGCGACGACCTGGACGACGCCGGAGGCGTCGCGAAGATCGAGGAAGGCCACGCCACCGTGATCACGTCGCCGAGCCACCCATCCGCTGAGGGTGACGGTCTGGCCGGAGTGGTCGGCACGCAGGGTGCCGGCGTCATGGGTGCGGAGCACGGGGAGTTCTTCCTTGTCCTCATCGGGGCGCCCGGCGGTCGTCGGGCGTGGTCCATCCTACGGATATCAGGCGTGGTTGCGGTTGCTCGGATGCTGCGGCCACGGGCTGTCGGCCGGGCGAAGGGAGGTCCAGCCGTGGTCGCGCATCCGCTGGGCCGCCAGGACGCCGATGACGAGTGTGGAGTTGTGCACGTCCCCGGCGAGGACGGCGTCGACCACCTCGTCCAGGGGCACCCGTCGGTGGAGGATGTGGGCCTCCTCGCCCTCGCGCTCGTGCCGCTCCGCGGCGGGCACCTCGCTCAGGTCGCGGGCGAGGTAGATCCGCAGCGCTTCGTTCATGCCGCCGGGCGAGCTGAAGTAGTCCACCAGCACCGCCCAGTGCTCGGCGACGAGATCTGCTTCCTCGGCCAACTCGCGCTGCGCCGCGAGGAGTGGGTCCTCGCCGGCGACGTCGAGCAGTCCGGCGGGGATCTCCCACTCGTGGGAGGAGATCGGGTGCCGGTACTGACGGATGAGCAGCGTCCGGTCCTGCTCGTCGAGTGCGAGCACGGCAACGGCGCCCGGGTGGTCGATGACCTCCCGCACCAGCCGCTCACCTTCGAGGTCGAAAGCCTCCCGGCGCACGTCCCAGACGACACCGTCGAAGACGATCTCGCTGTCGACGACCGGCGAGGGGACGATCTCGTCGCGCAGGGGTGGGTGCTCGGAGGTCATCTCAGAGCGTCTCGTCCGCGACGAGCGACGCCTCGGTCGGCGGCTCGACCTCGACGAGGCGGGAGTCACGCTGGGCCTGCACTGCGGCGCCGACGAGGCCGCTGAAAAGAGGGTGCGCCTTGTCCGGGCGCGACTTGAACTCGGGGTGGGCCTGCGTGGACACGTAGTACGGGTGCACCTGACGGGGCAGCTCGACGAACTCGACGAGCCCCAGCTGCGGGTGCGAGCCGCTGACGACCAGACCGGCCTCCTCGAGCTGGGCTCGGTAGCCGTTGTTGACCTCGTAGCGGTGGCGGTGTCGCTCGGTGACCTTGGTCGAGCCGTAGGCCCCCGCCGTCACCGAGCCCTCACGCAGGTCGGCCGGGTAGGAGCCCAGGCGCATGGTCCCGCCGAGGTCGCCGGCGCCGTCGACGAAGGACTTCTGCTCCTCCATCGTCGCGATGACCGGCGCGACCGACGCGCTGTCGAACTCGGTCGAGCTCGCTCCCTCGATGCCGGCGACGTTGCGTGCGTACTCGATGACCATGCACTGCAGACCCAGGCAGATGCCCAGGGTGGGCACCTGACGCTCACGGGCCCAGCGCAGCGCGCCGAGCTTGCCCTCGATGCCCCGGACACCGAAACCGCCGGGCACGAGGATCGCGTCGACCCCACCGAGGGCCCTGGTCGCCCCGGCCTCGGTCTCGCAGTCGTCGGAGGGGACCCACCGGATGCGTACCTTGGCGTCGTTGTGGAAACCACCGGCGCGCAGCGCCTCGGTGACCGACAGGTAGGCATCCGGCAGGTCGACGTACTTGCCGACGAGAGCGATCTCGACCTCGTGGGCGGGCTGGTGCACGCGGCGCAGCAGGGTGTCCCAGCTGTCCCAGTCGACGTCGGTGAAGTTCACGCCGAGGCGGCGGATGACGAAGGTGTCCAGGCGCTCGCGGTGCAGCACCTTGGGGATGTCGTAGATGCTCGGCGCGTCGACGCAGGCGGCCACCCCGTCCTTCTCGACGTCACAGCTCATCGAGATCTTGCGCTTGATGTCCTCCGAGATCTCCCGGTCCGCACGCAGCACGAGCGCGTCCGGCTGGATTCCGACCTGGCGCAGGGCGGCGACGGAGTGCTGGGTCGGCTTGGTCTTCATCTCGCCGCTCGGCGCGATGAAGGGCACGAGCGAGACGTGCAGGAAGAAGCAGTTGTCCCGGCCGAGCTCGTGGCGCACCTGGCGTGCGGCCTCGAGGAAGGGCTGGGACTCGATGTCGCCGACGGTGCCGCCGATCTCGGTGATGATGATGTCCGGCGCGCCGGCATCCTCGACGCCGGGGCTGCCGGCTGCGGGTGCGCGCATCCGGGAGATGATCTCGTTGGTGATGTGCGGGATGACCTGGACGGTGTCGCCGAGGTACTCCCCCTTGCGTTCCCGGGCGATCACCCGGCTGTAGACCTGTCCGGTCGTGACATTGGCCGCACCGTCGAGGTTGCGGTCGAGGAAGCGCTCGTAGTGACCGATGTCGAGGTCCGTCTCCGCCCCGTCCTCGGTGACGAACACCTCACCGTGCTGGAAGGGGTTCATCGTCCCCGGATCCACGTTGAGGTAGGGATCGAGTTTCTGCATGGTGACCGAGAGGCCACGCGCCCGCAGGAGATGCCCGAGGCTCGAAGCCGTCAGACCCTTGCCGAGTGAGGAGACAACTCCTCCGGTCACGAAGATGTGTTTCGTCAGTGCCACCACGGGCTTTCACTTTACGTCACCGGAGCGGCTCTTCGTACCGCGGGGCGTCACGAGTTGGTCGCCGGTTCCTCGTCGTCACTCAGGAAGGCTGGGAGAGCGACCCGCGGCACTGCTCGAGGAGCTCACGGGCGTGGGTGAGACCGACCTCTGTGTCCCCGCCCCCCATCATCCGGGAGAGCTCCCCCAGGCGGTACTCGCCCTCGACGACGCGCACGTCGCTGGACGTGACCTGCTGGTCGTGGCTCTTGTGCACGACCAGGTGCCGGTCGGCGTGAGCGGCCACCTGGGCCAGGTGGGTGACGACGATGACCTGGCTCGTGCGGGCCAGTGCGGCCAGACGGGCGCCGACGTCGAGCGCGGCTCGTCCGCCCACCCCGGCATCGACCTCGTCGAAGACGAAGGTGGGCACCTGCGCCCGACCGGAGCCGGCCGTGGCGACCTCGATGGCCAGCATGATCCGGGACAGCTCACCGCCGGAGGCGGCCTTGCTCACCGACCGTGGCGGGTCCCCGCGGTTGGCGGCGACACGGATCTCGACCGAGTCCGCGCCCTCTGCGGAGACGGTGCGCTCCCCCTCCGGCCCCGGAAGCCGGGCACCTGCGTCGTCGGTGCGGGCCCCGACCGCGATCTCCACGCGCGCACGGTCCATCCCGAGGCGGGCCAGCTCACCCTCGACGGTCTCGGCCAATGTCGCTGCGGCCGCCGCACGGGCCGCGGTGAGCCGCTCGAGCGCCGCGCCGAGGTCCTTCGCGAGGTCGTCGACGCGGCCGGTGAGCTCCTCGATGCGCTCGTCGGCTCCCTCGAGGGTCAGCAGGCGTTGCCGGGAGGTGTCGCGGTGGGCGAGGACGGCTGCGGTGTCCTCGCCGTAGCGCCGGGTCAGGTCGGTCAGCGCGGCCCGGCGCTCCTGCACGACGCCCAGGCGTGCCGGGTCGGCCTCGACGTCGGCGGCATATGCGGACAGCTCGCCGGCGACGTCCGCTGCCAGTACGCCGAGCTCCCCGAGTCGGCGGTGGACCTCGGCCAGACGTGGATCGTGTCCGACGATCCGGGAGAGCTCGTCACCGGCCCGGGCGATCCGACCCACGACGTCGTCGCCGCTGAAGCTGTCCGGGTCCGACAGCAGCCGGTGGGCCAGGTCGGCGCCCACGCGCAGGTCCTCGGCGTTGCCGAGGACCTCTGCCTCTCCGGCCAGCTCCGCGTCCTCCCCGGGCTGCGGGTCCACGGCGTCGATCTGCTCCAGCTGGTGGGTCAGCAGCTCGACCTCCTGCAGGCGGGTGCGTTCGCCCTCGACGAGGCCGGCCAACTCCCCCTTCGCCTCCTGCCACGCCGTGTAGAGGTAGGCCACCTGCGCCAGTGGACCGGCCACCGTCTCGCCGCCGAAGGTGTCGAGCAGCGCCCGGTGCTGCGCAGGCCGGCGCAGGCGCCACTGGTCCGCTTGGCCGTGGACGGCCACGAGGTCCTCCGCGAGGTCGTTCAGCGTCGCGATCGGTGCCCGCCGACCCCCGACGTGGGCCCGGGAGCGACCCGCGGCGGAGACCGTGCGGGCGAGCAGCAGCTCGTCCTCGTCCGCGGCGGCACCGGCCTCCGCGGCCCTCTCGCGGGCCGGGTGCTGCGGGTCAAGCTCGAGAGCCGCCTCGACGACGGCCTCCCCCCGGCCCGAGCGGACCAGGCCGGCATCGGCGCGACCACCCAGGACGAGGCCGAGACCGGTGACGACCATGGTCTTGCCCGCGCCCGTCTCGCCCGTGACGACGGTGAAACCGGCATCCAGCGGCAGCGTCGCGTCCTCGATGACGCCGAGGTCGCGGATGTGCAGCTCACGCAGCATGCGTCAGGCCTCCTGCTGGCTCTGGCGTCGTCCGCGCCAGCCGTGCACGGACAGGTCGAACTTCGCGACGAGGCGATCGGTGAAGGGCGAGTCGCTCAGCCGGGCCAGGCGCACCGGCTCGGCAGAGCGGCTGACTTCGACGCGGGCCCCGGGCGGCAGGTCCACTGTGCGCCGGCCGTCGCACCACAGGACCCCGTGCCCTTCGGTCCCCGGGACCAGGTCCACGGCCAGGTCCGACGTGGGTGCCACGACGAGCGGGCGGGCGAAGAGTGCGTGCGCGCTGATCGGCACGACCAGCATGGCCTCGACCCCCGGCCACACGACCGGGCCGCCGGCCGAGAAGGCGTAGGCGGTGGATCCGGTGGGGGTCGCCATGACGACGCCGTCGCAACCCCATGTCGACAGGGGCCGTCCATCGATCTCCACGGTCAGGACGAGCACCCGTTCGCGCGAGGCCTTCTCGACCGTGGACTCGTTCAGTGCCCAGGTGCGGGCGATCTCCTGACCGTCCAGGGTCGCGACGACGTCGAGGGCCATGCGCTCCTCGACGCGGTAGGCACGGTCGACGATGTGCTCGACGGTCGCGTCGACGTCCTCACGCTCGGCCTCGGCCAGGAAGCCGACGTGGCCGAGGTTGACCCCCAGGACGGGCACGCCGGCCCCCCGGGCGGTCTCCGCGCCGCGCAGGATCGTGCCGTCGCCGCCGAGGACCACGACGAGCTCGACCCCACTCGCCGGGTCATCACCCTCGTGGACCACGGAGACGGGGTGCTGTCCCAGGATGCTCTCGGCGATCTCTCCGGCGGGCACCCGGACCTCGATGTCGGCCTCGGCCAGGCGTTCGGCGACCCCGATGGCCACCTCGAGCGCCTCCGGCCGGCCGGGATGGGTCATCAGGAGCACCCGTCGCTGGTCGCTCACGTGTCCTCCTCCTGCACCAGTTCGCTGATCCTCACCAGCTGAGCCTGCCACGTCAGGCCGACGTCGGTGCGGCGGGTGAGGTGTACGAGGTACTCGTGATTTCCTCCTCCCCCGCGCACGGGGCTCGCCGTCAGACCAAGCACGGACAGCTCGACTTCGGCTGCCCGGGCCAGGACGGCCTCGATCGCGTCGGCGCGGGCAGCCGAGGAAGCGACGATGCCTCCACGACCGACGCGGTCGCGGCCGACCTCGAATTGCGGCTTGATGAGCAGCACGGCCTCGCCGTCGTCGGTGACCAGCCCGGCCACCTCAGCCAGCACGAGGCGAAGGGAGATGAAGCTCAGGTCACCGACGACCACCTCGACGGGCCCGCCGAGGTCCGCGGCGGTCAGCCCCCGGATGGTCGTCCCGCTGCGGTCGTCGACCCTCGGGTCCGCTTCGAGCTCGGGGACGAGCTGGCCGTGGCCGACGTCGAGCGCCGTCACGTGTGCCGCACCGTGCTCGAGGAGCACCTGCGTGAAACCGCCGGTGGAGGCGCCGACGTCCAGGCACCGACGTCCTACGACGTCCAGGCCGAACCCCTCGAAGGCGCCCACGAGCTTGAGTGCGGCTCGACCGACCCACCGGTCTGCGCCCGCGGAGACGCTCACCTCGCAGGCGGAGGCGATGCGCTCGGAGGCCTTCGTGACCGTGACGCCGTCGACCAGCACGTCCCCCGCGACGATGAGCGAGTTGGCCCGAGTGCGGCTGCGAGCGAGGCCTCGCTCGACGAGGACGACGTCCAGCCGGGAGTCTGCCGCCACTCAGGTGCCGAGGTCGGACAGGCGCGCGGTCAGTGTCGCGTGCACCGACTCCCCCGCGGCGAGCATCCCCGGGAGATCCGTGCCATCGACCGCGGCGAGATCGCGCAGCGTCGCATCGACGACGATGTCCCCGGTTTCCGGCGGTGTCGTCACCCCGAGCTCCTGCGCTGAGGTCGCGGTCCCGGCACCGTCCGCCGACGATCCTGCGCGGTCCGCCGGAACCGGGGCCACTGGTCTCGCGGGACGCGGCTTCGCAGGCCCGGGCACGGGCGCGCTGTGGGAGTGGTCCATGAACTCAGGCATCCGGGAGGACGACGAGGCTGGGTGTCTCGGGACGGGCACTCGCCTTCTTCGCCGGGGCCCTCTTGGCCGCGGCCGCCTTCGTTGACGCCGGAGTCGTCGCCGAGGTCTTCTTCGCAGAGGTCTTCTTCGCAGAGGTCTTCTTCGCAGCGGACTTTGTCGGAGTCTTCTTGGCGGCGCTCTTCTTCGCCGAGGTCTTCGTGGCAGCCGTCTTCGCGGTCGATGCGTTCCCCGCCTGCTTCTTTGCCGGGGCCTTCTTCGCGGCACTCTTCTTCGCTGGGGCCTTCTTCGCCGGGGAGCCCTTCCTCGCGGCACTCTTCCTCGCGGCGTCCGACGTGGGCTCCTTGCGAGCCCGCAGTGTGGCGCTCAGCGCATCGAGATCCGCCTGCTCCTCCTCGGGCCACACGGGCTCGGGGTCGTCGCTCGTCGTCCCACCCTCGCTCGGCACGGCGGAGGCCACGAGCAGGGTGTCCACAAGGCGGACGACGTCCAGGGTCCGGTCCAGGGTCGTCTCGGTCATCTTCAGGCCAAGATGGATCATTCCGCGTACTGGGTCCACGTCACTCCTCGTGTCGGCTACCGGTCCACGTTACCTGCTGACCATCAGCGCGCGAGCGTCCTGCGAGGTGATCCGCCCCGCGTCGACGGCGGCCCACACGGCATCCAGCCCGGCTCGGACCGCGTCGATCCCGCGACCGCGGACATCGAGGCGCTCCCCACACCTGGCCATGGCATCCCCGCGGGCGAACCAGTCACCGTTCCTGCTGCCCACGGGGTAGTCGCGCTCCAAACCGCGCAGGTCCTCCAACACGTACAGCGGCCGACTCTGCGGCGATGCGCCTGCCGCGTCTGCGGGGCCGTGCACACCGGTGAGGACCAGCACTCCGGGCATACCGGACGCCGTGGCTCCCGCGATGTCGGTCTCGAGACGGTCACCGACAGCCATCGTCCGGGCCGCCTGCGCACCAACGAGCTCGGCGGCCAGCGCATAGATCGCACGACTCGGCTTGCCGACGATCACTGGGTCGACCTCAACGGCCGCTTGAACGGCAGACACGAGCGAACCGTTGCCGGGCAGGGGGCCCTGCTCCGTGGGGAGGGTCAGGTCCGCGTTCGTCGCGACCCACCGCGCGCCGGACCGAATGGCAACCGCGGCGGCCCCCAGGTCCGCGGCCGTGACCTGCGGCCCGTATCCCTGCACGACGGCCGCGACGTCCCCTTCGTCCTGCGGTGATCGGGGCTGAAGACCGACCGAGCGAAGGGAGTCGGCCACCCCGGGGCCGCCGACGGCCATCACCGCGGACCCGGGGGACAGCATGTTCGCGAGCTCGCGAGCGGCCGCCAGCGAGGAGGTGAGCACATGGTCCGCGCTCGCGTGGACACCGTGTCCGCGAAGCGTGGCCGCCACCTCCATCGGAGTGCGTGAGGCGTTGTTCGTCGCGAAGACGACCGGGATCTCGAGAGAGTTGAGTACGTCAACGGCGTGCGCGACCACACTCGACCCGGCGACGACGACACCGTCCACGTCGCAGATGAGGGCATCGAAGCCGTCGATGAGTCGGGTCACGCCTGCGGGTCCTGCCCGTCGACCTCCTCGACGAAGACCCCATCGATCTCCTCGATGCGCTCGACCGCATCGGTCGCACCGTCCTGGTCGGCCACTGCCGCCTTGCCGAACCAGTCCCGGGCGTCGTCGGTGCGGCCCACCTCGAGCAACGCGTCGGCATAGGCGTACCAGACCCGCGCGGCCCACGGCTTGCCCTTGACCTTGTCGACCTGGCCCTGCAGCGCGAGCACGGCTGACTGCGGTTGTCCCATGTCGCGTCGGATACCCGACCCGACGATGAGCAGCTCGACCTGCTCCTCCCGGCCCAGGGACCCTGCCTCCGGGGACGCGAGCAATTCCAGCGCCCGCTCCGGTCGCCCCAGACCCCGCTCGCAGTCGACCATCAGCGGCAACAGGTGCGAGGATCCACTCAGTCGCCGGACGGTGCGGAACTCGGTCAGTGCGCGGGCGTAGTCACCCAGGCGGTAGGCGACGAAGCCCAGCGCTTCGCGCGCAGCGGGCACGCGTCCTGCGCGGCGCACAGCAGTCTCCGCATGGGCCAACGCGCCGTCCATGTCCTCCGCCTCGAGGAGCAGCGCCACCATCACGAGGTGCTGGGCGACGCCGTCGGCGTTCTCCTTGCTCAGAGTCCGCAGCTGCTGGCGCACGCTGCGGTCCAGCTCCGCTCCCGTGACTTCGGGTGAGATCGCCGGCTCGGGCTTGCGCCCCTCCTTGGGAACCAGGCGCGATCCACCCCGATCGTCCTCGCCCCTGCCGGAACCGGCGCGCCCGGGACGGGACGACC
Source organism: Janibacter cremeus (assembly GCF_013409205.1). Taxonomy (NCBI): domain Bacteria; kingdom Bacillati; phylum Actinomycetota; class Actinomycetes; order Micrococcales; family Intrasporangiaceae; genus Janibacter; species Janibacter cremeus. Next base: position 3,079,451 of record NZ_JACCAE010000001.1, on the reverse strand, counting down.
GAGTATCCCGATCGCCCGGCCGGTCATCACGGCGTTCGGAGCCGCCCTCGCGCCGGCCGGGAGGACCTCCGGTGCGTCCGGGCCGCCCACCCTGGGGGCGGCCACTCCCGCGTCCGCCACCGTTGCCTTGTCCACGCTGCGCTCCGCTGCGCCTCTCGTCCACTGTTCAACCCTCTCTCTGCCACCCGGTGGCCTTCACGACCCAGACTTCCCTGCCATGTCCATCGATGCAAGAAGATCTCGTTCTCGCGCCTTCGATTCGCTTGGTCGTTGGGACGTACGAAAGCCCCCGACGACTCGTCGGGGGCTTTCGCTTTTCTAATGGTTGTCCGGCTGCGTCCTACTCTCCCACACCGTCTCCAGTGCAGTACCATCGGCGCTGAAAGGCTTAGCTTCCGGGTTCGGAATGGGACCGGGCGTTTCCCTTTCGCTGTGACAGCCGTAACTCTATGGAAATACGATTTGCCGTGCCCCCTTGGTGGGTCAAAGGGGGGGTCTGACCGTATCTCGGGAACTGCACAGTGGACGCGGAGCACTACTTCTTTACGCAACAAGTGTTGTGTGTGTATCAAGTCATCGGCTTATTAGTACCAGTCAGCTCCATGCATTGCTGCACTTCCACATCTGGCCTATCAACCCAGTCGTCTACTGGGAGCCTCTCGAACCGTAGTTCATGGAAACCTCATCTTGAGACATGCTTCCCGCTTAGATGCTTTCAGCGGTTATCACTCCCGAACGTAGCTAATGAGCGGTGCCCTTGGCAGAACAACTCACACACCAGAGGTTCGTCCAACCCGGTCCTCTCGTACTAGGGTCAGCCTCTCTCAAGTTTCCTACGCGCACAGCGGATAGGGACCGAACTGTCTCACGACGTTCTAAACCCAGCTCGCGTGCCGCTTTAATGGGCGAACAGCCCAACCCTTGGGAGATACTCCACCCCCAGGATGCGACGAGCCGACATCGAGGTGCCAAACCATCCCGTCGATATGGACTCTTGGGGAAGATCAGCCTGTTATCCCCGGGGTACCTTTTATCCGTTGAGCGACGGCGCTTCCACAAGCCACCGTCGGGTCACTAGTTCCGACTTTCGTCCCTGCTTGACATGTCTGTCTCGCAGTCAAGCTCCCTTGTACACTTGCACTCGCCACCTGATTGCCAACCAGGCTGAGGGAACCTTTGAGCGCCTCCGTTACATTTTAGGAGGCAACCGCCCCAGTTAAACTACCCACCAGGCAATGTCCCTGATCCGGATCACGGACCGAGGTTAGATAACCAGAACGACCAGAGTGGTATTTCAACGATGACTCCACACACACTGGCGTGCATGCTTCAACGTCTCCCACCTATCCTACACAAGCCGTCCCGATCACCAATACCAAGCTATAGTGAAGGTCCCGGGGTCTTTCCGTCCTGCTGCGCGTAACGAGCATCTTTACTCGTAATGCAATTTCGCCGAGTTCGTGGTTGAGACAGTGGAGAAGTCGTTACGCCATTCGTGCAGGTCGGAACTTACCCGACAAGGAATTTCGCTACCTTAGGATGGTTATAGTTACCACCGCCGTTTACTGGGGCTTAAATTCTCAGCTTCGCCCTCAAAGAGAGCTAACCGGTCCTCTTAACCTTCCAGCACCGGGCAGGCGTCAGTCCGTATACATCGTCTTGCGACTTCGCACGGACCTGTGTTTTTAGTAAACAGTCGCTTCTCCCTGGTCTCTGCGGCCCTTTCCCCTAGCCCGTAAAGAGCTTCAGGGTCCGGGCCCCCCTTCTCCCGAAGTTACGGGGGCATTTTGCCGAATTCCTTAACCACGATTCACTCGATCGCCTTGGTATTCTCTACCCAACCACCTGAGTCGGTTTGGGGTACGGGCGGCTAGAACCTCGCTAGAGGATTTTCTCGACAGCATAGGATCACCCTGCTTCCCGCAAAAGCGGTCACCATCAGGCCTTGGGCACATGAGTCGCGGATTTACCTACGACTCGCCCTACACCCTTGGACGTGGACTACCATCGCCACGCGGAGGCTACCTTCCTGTGTCTCCCCATCGCTTGACTACTACCAGATCGGGTCACGCGTTCCACCCACCGGCGACATCCGAAGATGCCTGTGGTGAGCTTCAGGCGCTTAGCATCACTGGATTCATCAGGGGCGGTTCTTCGCCGGTTCCGGAATATCAACCGGATGTCCATCGACTACGCCTGTCGGCCTCGCCTTAGGTCCCGACTTACCCAGGGCAGATTAACTTGACCCTGGAACCCTTGGTTATTCGGCGGACGGGTTTCTCACCCGTCATTCGCTACTCATGCCTGCATTCTCACTCGTGTGGCATCCACGACTGGATCACTCCGCCGCTTCACTCGCCACACGACGCTCCCCTACCCATCAACACGCCTGGACACACAAAGTGCGTCAAGCAATGCGTCAATGCCACAGCTTCGGTGGTGTGCTTGAGCCCCGCTACATTGTCGGCGCGGAATCACTTGACCAGTGAGCTATTACGCACTCTTTCAAGGATGGCTGCTTCTAAGCCAACCTCCTGGTTGTCACTGCAACTCCACATCCTTTTCCACTTAGCACACGCTTAGGGACCTTAGCTGGTGATCTGGGCTGTTTCCCTCTCGACTACGGAGCTTATCCCCCGCAGTCTCACTGCCACGCTCTCACTTACCGGCATTCGGAGTTTGGCTAACGTCAGTAACCTGGTGAGGCCCATCAGCTATCCAGTAGCTCTACCTCCGGTAAGAAACACGTGACGCTGCACCTAAATGCATTTCGGGGAGAACCAGCTATCACGGAGTTTGATTGGCCTTTCACCCCTACCCACAGCTCATCCCCTCAGTTTTCAACCTAAGTGGGTTCGGTCCTCCACGACGTCTTACCGTCGCTTCAACCTGGCCATGGGTAGATCACTCCGCTTCGGGTCTAGACCCAGCGACTATGACGCCCTCTTCGGACTCGCTTTCGCTACGGCTTCCCCACACGGGTTAACCTTGCCACTGAGCACTAACTCGCAGGCTCATTCTTCAAAAGGCACGCCGTCACCCCACAAGGAGGCTCCGACGGATTGTAGGCACACGGTTTCAGGATCTATTTCACTCCCCTCCCGGGGTACTTTTCACCTTTCCCTCACGGTACTTGTCCGCTATCGGTCACCAGGGAATATTTAGGCTTATCGGGTGGTCCCGACAGATTCACACGGGATTTCTCGAGCCCCGTGCTACTTGGGAACACAACACAAGAGTCTGCATCATTTCGTCTACGGGGGTCGCACCCTCTATGCCGAGCCATTCAAGACTCTTCGACTATGACGCAGATTTATCACTCCCGCCCGGGATGTCAGTCCCGAGACGTCATGTCCCACAACCCCGCACCTGCAACGCCTGACAGCTATCACACAGGTGCGGTTTGGCCTGATCCGATTTCGCTCGCCACTACTCACGGAATCACAATTGTTTTCTCTTCCTGCGGGTACTGAGATGTTTCACTTCCCCACGTTCCCTCTACCCGACCTATATATTCAGCCGGGAGTGACTGGACTTGCCTCCAGCCGGGTTTCCCCATTCGGAAATCCTCGAATCACAGTCTGGTTATCGACTCCCCGAGGCTTATCGCAGATTCCTACGTCCTTCTTCGGTTCCTGGTGCCAAGGCATCCACCGTGCGCCCTTAAAAACTTGAGCCACAAAGATGCTCGCGTCCACTGTGTAGTTCTCAACATACGGGCAGCACCCTGCAACTGAAACGCACACGCCCACCACCACACCCGAAGATGCACGTAGCAGTTCGCCTGCCAGGCAGGGCCCACAACCAACAACCCACCACCACAACAGCAGCGAGCCTTCTCGTTGGCCATCAGGAACAAGCTCACGCCCGAACCCTCAGGACCCAACAACGTGTCCGACACCCACACCACACCCAACACGCCCGCTCCACCACACCCCCACACAACATGAGACTGCAGGTACTAGAACGGCCAGGCACGGCCACGATGTCATGATCGATGTTCCACCCAGAGCACCCGGCTGCCGGACACTCGCCGACACAACCGAGCATTAACCACCCACCACACACGTGGCAGACAGCAATTCAAAGCTCCTTAGAAAGGAGGTGATCCAGCCGCACCTTCCGGTACGGCTACCTTGTTACGACTTAGTCCCAATCGCCAGTCCCACCTTCGACGGCTCCCCCCACAAGGGTTGGGCCACCGGCTTCGGGTGTTACCGACTTTCGTGACTTGACGGGCGGTGTGTACAAGGCCCGGGAACGTATTCACCGCAGCGTTGCTGATCTGCGATTACTAGCGACTCCGACTTCATGGGGTCGAGTTGCAGACCCCAATCCGAACTGAGACCGGTTTTTTGGGATTCGCTCCACCTTACGGATTCGCAGCCCATTGTACCGGCCATTGTAGCATGCGTGAAGCCCAAGACATAAGGGGCATGATGATTTGACGTCATCCCCACCTTCCTCCGAGTTGACCCCGGCAGTCTTCCATGAGTCCCCACCATTACGTGCTGGCAACATAGAACGAGGGTTGCGCTCGTTGCGGGACTTAACCCAACATCTCACGACACGAGCTGACGACAACCATGCACCACCTGTATACCGACCAAAAAGGGGCACCCATCTCTGGATGTTTCCGGTATATGTCAAGCCTTGGTAAGGTTCTTCGCGTTGCATCGAATTAATCCGCATGCTCCGCCGCTTGTGCGGGCCCCCGTCAATTCCTTTGAGTTTTAGCCTTGCGGCCGTACTCCCCAGGCGGGGCGCTTAATGCGTTAGCTGCGGCACGGAACTCGTGGAATGAGTCCCACACCTAGCGCCCAACGTTTACGGCATGGACTACCAGGGTATCTAATCCTGTTCGCTCCCCATGCTTTCGCTTCTCAGCGTCAGTAGTGGCCCAGAGACCTGCCTTCGCCATCGGTGTTCCTCCTGATATCTGCGCATTTCACCGCTACACCAGGAATTCCAGTCTCCCCTACCACACTCTAGTCTGCCCGTACCCACTGCAAGTCCGAGGTTGAGCCTCGGATTTTCACAGCAGACGCGACAAACCGCCTACAAGCCCTTTACGCCCAATAATTCCGGACAACGCTCGCACCCTACGTATTACCGCGGCTGCTGGCACGTAGTTAGCCGGTGCTTCTTCTGCAGGTACCGTCACTTTCGCTTCTTCCCTGCTGAAAGAGGTTTACAACCCGAAGGCCGTCATCCCTCACGCGGCGTCGCTGCATCAGGCTTTCGCCCATTGTGCAATATTCCCCACTGCTGCCTCCCGTAGGAGTCTGGGCCGTGTCTCAGTCCCAGTGTGGCCGGTCGCCCTCTCAGGCCGGCTACCCGTCGTCGCCTTGGTGAGCCATTACCTCACCAACAAGCTGATAGGCCGCGAGCCCATCCCAAACCGAAAAACTTTCCAGACACTACCCATGCGGGCGTATCTCATATCCAGTATTAGACGCCGTTTCCAGCGCTTATTCCAGAGTCTGGGGCAGGTTGCTCACGTGTTACTCACCCGTTCGCCACTGATCCACCCCAAGCAAGCTTGGAGCTTCACCGTTCGACTTGCATGTGTTAAGCACGCCGCCAGCGTTCGTCCTGAGCCAGGATCAAACTCTCCGTTGATGATAAAAACCCCCAACCCCACACAAAATGCAGGACCAAGAGCCAATCAATAACCCAACAAAGGGCTCACAATCCCAGCTGAGCAAGAACAACTAGCAAAAACTGCTAATCATCTCAATCAACCAAAGAAAATATGCTCCCCAACCAACCATCACCAACCACAAAAGTAGCCAGCAACAATCAGCCAAGAAACGAGGTATTGGCATCGATCATTTGACACGCTGTTGAGTTCTCAAGATTCACACGCACACCCCACACAACCCACCAACCAGTGAACCGCACAAGGGGCAACTTCGCTAACTTACTACTCGGCCGCAACAGAGTCAAACTCACTGTCCTCGTCCTGATCGGATGAGGCCAGCAGATTTTGGTCTGCGGCGACTTCCCACCTTAGCAGTCCGACTGCCTCGGCTCCAACTCGGTTTTCCGTGTTCACCCTGAGGTGATCGGACCGTCCTGGGAGGGAATCAGCCCAGTGGGACCGGCCTACTTGGTGTGACCCTTCAAGGGCCACCGCGTGGTGTCCGTTCCTCCCTCTCGGGCTGACATGAAGAACACTAGAACACGGATCTCTCGCACGCCAAATCGGGTGTCGGACAGACCCTCTCGGGTCAGTTCAGGCGAGCTGCGGCAAGGTTCTTGCGGCCCCGGCGCACCACGGCTACGCGGCCGTACAGGTAGTCCCCCGGCCCGAGAACATGGGCTTCGTCGCCGACCTTGTCCCCGTTGATCGAGACGGCACCGTCGCCGATCGCGCGACGAGCGGCCTTCTTCGACTCCACCAGGCCTGTGGCAACCAAGGCATCGAGCAGTCCGGTGCCCACCGGCACCTGGGCACCGGGGAGCTCGCTGGTGGCGTCCACGAGGGTCTGCTCGTCGAGGGTGCGGACATCGCCCTTGCCGAAGAGTGCCTCGGAGGCCGTCTGCACCGCGGCGGTGGCCGCCTCCCCGTGGACGAGGGTGGTCATGTCGGCGGCAAGGGTCCGCTGGGCTGCGCGGCGCCAGGGCTCGTCCGCCACGAGCCGCTCGAGCTCCGCGACTTCCTCGGGTGTGCGGTCGGTGAAGACCTTGAGCAGGTGGGCCACGGAGGCGTCCTCGACGTTGACCCAGTACTGGTAGAAGGCGTACGCGCTCGTCATCTGCGCGTCGAGCCACACCGCATTGCCCTCGGACTTGCCGAACTTGTTCCCGTGGGCGTCGGTGATCAGCGGTGTCGTCAGCAGGTGCACCGACTCCCCCTCGGCCCGGTGGATCAGGTCCGAGCCGGCGGTGAGGTTGCCCCACTGGTCCTGACCGCCCGTCTGCAGCGTGCAGCCGTACTCGCGGAAGAGCTGGAGGAAGTCGAGTCCCTGCAGGATCTGGTAGCTGAACTCGGTGTAGGAGATGCCCTCGTCGCTGTTCAGCCGCGCGGCCACGGCGTCCTTGCGGATCATCTGGTTGACGCGGAAGTACTTGCCGACGTCCCGCAGGAAGTCCAGGGCCGACATCGGGCCGGTCCAGTCGAGGTTGTTCACCGTGATCGCGGCGTTGGCACCCTCGAACTGCAGGAAAGGGCGCACCTGGTCCTGGATCCGGGTGACCCACTCGGCGGTCTGCTCCTTGGTCTTCAGCACCCGCTCCGCGCTCGGTCGTGGATCACCGATGAGTCCGGTCGATCCGCCGACGAGACAGATGACCCGGTGCCCGGCACGCTGCAGGTGGCGCAGCACGATCAGCTGCACGAGATTACCGAAGTGCAGGGACGGCGCCGTGGGGTCGAACCCGCAGTAGAGGGTGATCGGTCCCTCGGCGAGCGCCGCCCGCAAGGCGGCCTCGTCGGTGGTCTGCGACACCAGTCCGCGCCACTGCAGCTCGTCGAGGATGTCGGTCACGTGATCTCGGTCCTTCCCGGGTGGTTCGGGCGTGCCTGCTGGCCGTCCGGGGACAGCCTTTCATGCGCCTTCGACGCTGCGTGGAGCCACACCGATCCGCCATCCGGAACGGGGTGACGGCCGGGGGCGGCATGGGTTAAGGTATGCCTTGCCTCACCAACGAAGGGACATCTGGTGATCGTGTGCAACTGCGCCGTCGTCGGCGACAAGCAGATCGCTGACGCCGCGGCCGCCGGCGCGACCACCCTCTCCCAGGTGTGCGCGAGCACGGGAGCAGGGCGCGATTGCGGTGCCTGTGTCTTCTCCGTGCGCCGCATTCTCTGCGACACTGTGGAAGCCGAGGGTCCGCAGGACTCCTTCCCCACTGTCGCGGAGGTCGAACGTGCAGCCAGCTGATCCGAAGGTCATCACCCTCCTGAACGAGGCGCTCACCATCGAGTTGACCGTCGTCAACGGGTACTTCCTCAACGCCCGCATGCTCGACAACTGGGGAATGCCCCGCCTCGGGAAGGTCTTCTACGACCTCTCCATCGGCGAGATGAAGGACGCAGACGAACTCATCGAGCGCATCCTGATGTTCGACGGGCACCCCAACGTGCAGAAGTTGAACAACATCCAGGTCGGCGAGAACGCCGTCGAGATGCTCGAGCTGGCCCTGGCCAGCGAGCTGCACGCGATCAAGACCTTCAACGCCGCTGCCCATGAGTGCCACGGATTCGGCGACCACGCCACCGCCAACGTCTTCGAGGGCATGGCCCGCGACGAGGAGGCCCACGCCGACTGGTTCGAGGCCCAGCTCGACGCATGCACCCGCGTCGGCATGGAGAACTACCTCGCCCAGCAGGTCGACGTCTCCGTCAATCCGGCCTGACCCTGCGGGCCCTGCCCGGGCGGTACACCGAGACAGTCGGCTCGCCGTCGATCCAGTACCGCCACGGGTAGAGCGCCCCGTCGCCCCCGGGGCCGGAGACTCCCACCCGGGGCCCGGTGCGTACCGATGCGTCGGGGAGCGCTTCCCGCGGCGCGTACAGCGCGAAGGGAGCATCCCGTCCCGTCAACGGCGCCCCGTCGTCCTCGCCGTCGATCGCCATCGCCCGGGTGAGCCGGCCGGGGCCACGGGCGAACTCGCGCCGGCCGAACCCCGGCCGGCGTTCGGCCACGAGGTCCTCCCCCGCCACCACCTCACCGGCACGCACGAGGACGGCTGCGCACTCCCCCTTCGTCCCGCAGACGATGTTGCAGCACCAGTGGATGCCGTAGCTGCGGTAGACGTACAGGTGCGCAGCCGGGCCGAACATCACCCGGGTGCGCGGGGTCATCCCCCGGTACCCGTGCGATCCGGGATCCACCTCGCCGTGGTACGCCTCGACCTCGGTCAGTCGCAGGGTGACCCCGCGACCGACGAGGTGCGCGCCCAGCAGCGACCGGGCGACCTCGAGCGGGTCCCGCGCGAGGTCGCCGACGTTCAGGCGCCGGCCACGGGAGGGTGCGATCAGCGCGCCTCGATCCGGGTGGCCGCCCAGGCGCCGAGATCCTCGACCCGGGCCCGTGCGGCGCCGATCTGGTCGCGGACCCGGTCGGGGGCAGTGCCGCCCTTCGCGTCCCGGGAGGCCAGTGACCCGGCGACCGAGAGCACCTCGCGCACCCCGGGCGTCAGGTGACCGCTGATCCGGGCGAGGTCCTCGTCGGTGAGGTCCCACAGCTCGATCTGACGGTCCTCGCACTCCCGGACGCAGGCACCTGCGACCTCGTGCGCGACACGGAAGGGCACACCTTGACGAACGAGCCACTCGGCGATGTCGGTCGCGAGGGAGAAGCCCTGCGGCGCGAGGGCGGCCATCCGACCCCCGTGGTAGGTCAGCGTCGCGACCATCCCGGAGAACGCCGGCAGGAGCAGCTCGAGGGTGTCGACCGCGTCGAAGACCGGCTCCTTGTCCTCCTGCAGGTCACGGTTGTAGGCGAGCGGCAGGGCCTTCAGCGTGGTCAGCAGCCCGGCCAGGTCCCCGACGAGGCGACCGGCCTTGCCGCGGGCCAGCTCGGCGACGTCCGGGTTCTTCTTCTGCGGCATGATGCTCGACCCGGTCGAGAAGGCGTCGTCGAGGGTGATGAAGGAGAACTCCTTCGTGGCCCAGAGGATGACCTCCTCGGCCAGGCGGGAGACGTCCACGGCGGACATCGCCGCGACGAAGCAGAACTCGGCGACGAAGTCGCGCGAGGCGGTGCCATCGATGGAGTTCTCCACCGCACCGGAGAAGCCGAGGTCGCTGGCGACGGCCTCGGGGTCGAGCCCGAGCGAGGACCCGGCCAGCGCACCGGACCCGTACGGACTCAGCGAGGTGCGGCGGTCCCAGTCGACGAGGCGTTCGACGTCACGCAGCAGCGCCCACGCGTGGGCGAGCAGGTGGTGACTGAGCAGCACCGGCTGGGCGTGCTGCAGATGGGTGCGCCCGGGCATCGGGACGTCGATGTGGGTCTCGGCCTGCTCCACCAGCGCCGTGACGACCTCGAGGAGCATCCCGGCCACGACCCGGGCGTGGTCGCGCAGGTACATCCGAAAGAGGGTGGCCACCTGGTCGTTGCGCGAGCGGCCCGCACGCAGCCGGCCGCCGACGTCGGTCCCGACGCGCTCGATGAGCCCACGCTCCAGCGCCGTGTGCACGTCCTCGTCGTCCTCGGCGGGGACGAAGGCGCCGGTCTCGACGTCCTCGGCCAGCCGGGCCAGCCCCTGCAGCATCGCCGAGAGGTTCGCCTCGTCGAGCAGGCCGGCGGAGTGCAGCACCCGGGCGTGGGCCCGAGAGCCGGCGATGTCGTAGGGCGCCAGTCGCCAGTCGAAGTGGGTGGACTTGCTCAACGCCGCCAGGGCGTCGCTCGGACCGCCGGCGAAGCGACCACCCCACAGACTGACCCGCTCCCCCGAGAGTGCGCTCGGTGCGGGCTGGTCCGGGCTGTCCGGTGTCACGGTGTCTCCTGGGTGTCGGGGGCGGTCTGGGTCAGGCCCAGCAGTCGGTCGGTCAGGGCCAGGCCCTCGTCGGGCGAGCCCGTGATGACCATGATCGTGTCATCCCCGGCGATCGTTCCGAGCACCTCGGGCCAGCGCGCGTGGTCGATGGCCGAGGCGAGGTAGTTCGCGGCACCCGGCGGGGTGCGCACCACGACGAGCTGGGCGCTGCTGCGTGCGGTGACGAGCAGCTCCTCGCACAGACGCCGCAGCCTGTCGTCGATCTCGATCCGGCCCACCGCGGCGCGAGGGGTGCGATCACCCCCTTCGCCGGGAAGTGCGTAGACGAGGTCCCGACCGATGCGCACCTTCTCGGCGCGCAGCTCGAGCAGGTCACGCGACAGGGTCGCCTGGGTGACCTCGATGCCGTCGGCGGCGAGCAGGGCGAGCAGCTCGGTCTGGCTGCGCACGGCGTGCTCGCGCAGCAGCTCGGTGATGCGGGCCTGCCGCCCCGGTCGGGTGGCGGGGATCATGACGAGGCGGTCAGGAGGAAGGTCATCAGGGCCTTCTGCGCGTGGAGTCTGTTCTCGGCCTCGTCCCAGACGACCGACTGGTCGCCGTCGATCACCTCGGCCTCGATCTCCAGGCCCCGGTAGGCCGGCAGGCAGTGCAGGACGATCGCGTCCCCGGCAGCGTGCGCGAGCAGCTCCCGGGTGACGGCGAAGGCGGCGAAGGGAGAGGACTGGCCGGTGCGGTCGCCCTTCTCCCCCTCCATACCCATGGACACCCAGGTGTCTGTCGCGAGCACGTCGGCCCCGTCGGCGGCGGTCACCGGGTCGGCGGTGACGAGCACGGAGCCGCCCTGCTCCGCAGCGATCGTCTCTGCGCGGGCGAGGACGTCGGCGGCTGGTCGGTGCGCAGTGGGCGTCCCGATGCGGACGTGCATCCCGGCCATCGCGCAGGAGAGGAGGTACGAGTGCGCCATGTTGTTCGCGCCGTCGCCGAGGTAGGCGAGGGTGCGGCCGGCGGTCCCGCCCTTGTGCTCACGGATCGTCAGCAGGTCTGCGAGCAGCTGGCACGGGTGGTAGTCGTCGGTCAGTGCGTTGATGACCGGCACGTCGACGTGGGAGGCGAGCTCCTCGAGGCGGTCCTGCCCGTGGGTGCGCCAGACGATCGCGCTCACCTGGCGGCCGATCACCCGAGCCACGTCGGCGATCGACTCCCGGGTGCCGATCTGGGCGAGGCTCCCGTCGACCGACATCGGGTATCCGCCGAGTTCTGCCACACCAGTGGCGAAGGACAGCTGGGTGCGCAGCGTGGGCTTGTCGAAGATGACGGCGACGGCCCGCGGCCCGGCGAGGGGCTGTTCGGCGTGGCGGTCGGTCTTGAGGTGCTCGGCCAGGTCGAGCACGGCGGACTGCTCGGTCGGGGTCAGGTCGTCGTCGGCGAGCATGTGGCGGGTGGTCATGGTGTCTCCGGGGTCTGCTCGGCGGCCGCATCGAGGATCGCCGGAAGGGCGTCGACGAAGGTGGCGAGCTGGTCGGTCGTGATGATCAGGGGCGGGGCCAGGCGCAGCGCATCGGGCGCCACCGGGTTGACGATGAAGCCGTGGGCGCGGCAGCTGGCCGCGACGGCCGGGGCGATCGGCTCGGTGAGACGGATCGCCCGCAGCAGGCCGGCTCCGCGCACGCCCGCGATCAGCGGGTGCCCGAGGGAGGTGACCCGCTCGACGAGGAACTGCCCCGCCTGCACGGCGTGCTCGAGGAGCCCCTCCGACTCGATCGTCGCGATGACGGCCAGGGCGGCGCTGCAGGCCAGGGGGTTGCCGCCGAAGGTCGACCCGTGCTGACCGGCAGTGAGCAGCCCGGTGACCTCGGGACCGAAGGTGACGAGGCCACCGATCGGTACCCCGCCGCCCAGTCCCTTGGCGACGGTCATCGCATCCGGGGTGACTCCCTCGAGCTGGTGGGCGAACCACGCGCCGGTACGACCGACCCCGGTCTGGATCTCGTCCAGGACGAGCAGGGCTCCCGCCTCGCGGGTGATCTCCCTGGCCTGCGCGAGGTAGCCGGGCGGGGTGGGGACCACGCCTGCCTCCCCCTGGATCGGCTCGAGCAGGACCATCGCGGTCTCCGGCCCGACGGCGGCGCGCAAGGCGTCGATGTCTCCCGGCGCAACGTGCGTGACCCCGGGAAGGAGGGGCTCGAAGGGGGCTCGGTAGGCCTCCTTGTGCGTCAGGCTCACCGCCCCAGTGGTGCGGCCGTGGAAGGCGCCGCCGGCGGCGACGATGCCGGTGCGGCCCGTGCGCCGGGACAGCTTGATCGCCGTCTCGACCGCCTCGGAGCCGCTGTTGGCGAAGAAGACGCCCGACCCCTGCGGCGCCTGCGCGATGCGCAGCAGGCTCTCGGCGGCCTCGATCTGCGTCGGCGTGGTGAAGAAGTTGCTCACGTGCAGGGCAGCGCCGGCCTGCGTCGAGACCGCCGCGACGAGCTCCGGGTGGCCGTGTCCGAGAGCGTTGACGGCGATCCCGCCGAGCAGGTCGAGGTAGCGGTTGCCGTCAACGTCCCACACGTACGCACCCTCGCCGTGCGAGAGCACGAGGCCGGGCATGCCGAAGACCCCGATGTGGCTGGCGCGGTATCGCTCCAGGAGTGCCTGCTGGTCCGGGGAGACGGTGTTCATCAGGGGGTGCCCTCACCTTCGGTGTCGTCGGCGTCGGTGTCCGTGGTGCCGTGCTCGTCGGGCAGGATCATCGTCCCGAAGCCCTCGGAGGTGAAGATCTCCAGCAGCATCGAGTGCGGCTGGCGTCCGTCGACGACGTGGGCCTGTGGCACCCCCTTCGTCACGGCGCGGATGCACGCCTCGAGCTTGGGGATCATGCCGGTGTCGACCTGGTCGAGCAGGTCGCGGGCGCCGGAGACGCTCAGGTGGGACAGCAGCGAGTCGCGGTCGGGCCAGTCCGCGTAGATGCCCTCGACATCGGTGAGGACGACGAGCTTCTGAGCATGCAGGGCAACGGCCAACGCGGAGGCCGCGGTGTCGGCGTTGACGTTGAGCACCTGGCCGTCGGCGTCGAGGTCGGGTGCGATCGTCGACACGACGGGGATGCGGCCGGCGTCGAGGATGTCGAGGACCGCGGCGGGATCCACGGACTCGACGTCACCGACGAGTCCGATGTCCACGCTCTCCCCGTCGACCTCCAGCCGGCGACGACGACCGCCGAAGAGTCCCGCGTCCTCGCCGGACATGCCGACGGCGACGGGACCGTGCTGGTTGAGCAGCCCGACGAGCTCGCGTCCGACCTGGCCGGTGAGCACCATCCGCACGACGTCCATGACCTCGGGGGTGGTGACGCGCAGCCCGCCCTTGAACTCGCTCGCCAGGCCGAGACGGTCGAGCATCGTCTGGATCTGGGGACCGCCGCCGTGCACGACGACCGGACGCAGGCCTGCGTAGCGCAGGAAGACGATGTCCTTGGCGAAGGCGGCCTTGAGCGTCTCGTCGGTCATGGCGTTGCCGCCGTACTTGATCACGACGAGCGCCCCGCGGAACTGCTCGAGCCAGGGCAGGGCCTCGACGAGTGTCGTCGCCTTGCTCCGCGCCACGCGCAGTGCGGCGGCGTCGATCGCACCGCGCAGGGTGGTGTCCGAGTGCATGTGGTGGTCTTCCTGGTGCGTCAGGCGGAATGGGTCAGGTGGAGTAGGCGGAGTTCTCGTGGATGTAGTCGTGGGTGAGGTCGTTGGTCCACACCGTGACCTCCTCGGCGCCGGCGTGCAGGTCGACCTCGACACGCACCTCACGCTGCTCGAGGTCGACGAGCGAGCGGTCCTGACCGACCCCACCGGCACGGCACACCTGCACGTCGTTGATCGCCACGTCCAGCTGGTGGGGCTCGAATGCTGCTCGCGTGGTTCCCACGGCGGCGAGCACGCGGCCCCAGTTGGGGTCCCTGCCGAAGATCGCGCACTTGAAGAGGTTGTTGCGCGCGATGCTGCGGGCGACCTCGAGGCCGTCCTCCTGCGACGCCGCGTTGCGCACGATGATCTCGATGTCGTGGTGGGCGCCCTCGGCGTCACCGATGAGCTGACGGGCCATGTCGGCGCACACCTGACGGATCGCCCCGGTCAGGTCCGCCCGGTCGACGGACACGCCAGAGGCCCCGGAGGCCATCGCGAGCACCGTGTCGTTGGTGGACATGCAGCCGTCGGAGTCGATCCGGTCGAAGGTGGTGCGCGTCGCCTCCTTCAGGGCGGCGTCCAAGTCGGCGGCGCTCGTCACGGCGTCGGTCGTGACGACCACGAGCATCGTGGCCAGCGCCGGGGCGAGCATGCCGGCCCCCTTCGCCATGCCGCCGACGCTCCATCCGCGGCGGGTGACGGCAGCGGTCTTGGCCACCGTGTCGGTCGTCATGATCGCCTCGGCCGCAGCCGCTCCCCCGTGCTCGTCGAGGGCACCGGCGGCAACGGTGACGCCGGCGGTGAGCGTGTCCATCGGTAGGAGCTCACCGATCAGGCCGGTGCTGCACACGACGACGTCACCGGCCGAGACGTCGAGCGCGGCAGCGGTGTGCTCGGCCGTGGTGTGGGTGTCGGTGAAGCCCTGGGTCCCGGTGCACGCGTTGGCGCCACCGGAGTTGAGGACGACGGCGTCGGCGCGCCCGTCCGTGAGGACCTGGCGGGACCACGTCACGGGTGCCGCCTCGACCCGGTTGGTCGTGAAGACCGCTGCCGCATGGCGGTCGGGTCCGTCGTTGACGACGAGCGCGACGTCGCGGCGGCCGCTCGGCTTCAGGCCTGCGGTCACGCCCGAGGCGCGGAATCCGGCCGGTGTCGTCGTGCTCACGGCGCCACTCCCGTCATCGGCAGGCCGGTCGTCTCGGGGAGCCCGAGCGCAAGGTTCATGGACTGCACCGCGGCACCCGCGGTGCCCTTGGTCAGGTTGTCCTCGGCGGCCACGGCGACGACGCGACCGCTGCGCTCGTCGAGGGTGACCTGCACGTGGACGAGGTTGGAGCCCAGCACGCTGCCGGTGTGCGGCCACCGGCCCTCGGGCAGGAGGTGGACGAAGGGCTCATCCGAGTAGGCCCGCTCCCACGCCGCGCGCACGGCTGCCGCGTCCACGCCGTCAGCAGCGCGGGCGGTCGTCGTGGCGAGGATGCCGCGTGGCATCGGGGCGAGTGTCGGGGTGAAGGAGACGCTGGCGGGCCGCCCCGCGGCCCGGGTGAAGTTGCGCTCGATCTCCGGCGTGTGCCGGTGCCCTCCCCCGACGCCGTAGGGGCTCATCGCTCCCATGACCTCGGCACCGATGAGGTGCGGCTTGGTCGAGCGGCCGGCCCCGGAGCTGCCGGACGCGGCGACGACCACGATGTCCTCGGGCTCGATGACGCCGGCTGCCAGCCCGGGTGCCAGCGCGAGGCTGATCGCCGTCGGGTAGCACCCGGGGACGGCGATGCGACGGGCACCGACGAGGTCCGTGCGGTGCTTGTCGCCACCCGCACGCACGAGCTCGGGGAGACCGTAGGGCCACGTACCGGCGAAGGGGGTGTCGTAGTAGTGCGTCCAGTCCTGCTCGTCATCGAGCCGGAAGTCGGCGCCGCAGTCGATGATCGTCACCTCGGGCGGCAGAGCCTCGGCGATGGCCGCCGAGTGACCGTGCGGGAGGGCGAGGAAGACGACGTCGTGGCCGACCAGCGTCTCGGCGCTCGTCGGCTGCAGGACCGTGTCGGCGACCGGCTGCAGGTGTGGCGCCAGGTCGCCGAATCGGGTCCCTGCATTACCGGAGGCGGTGAGGGCGCCGACCTCGATGTCGGGATGGGCCAGGAGGAGGCGGACGATCTCGGCACCGGCGTATCCACTGGCACCGGCAACGGCTGCGGTGATCATGGTGCATGAATATACGCGTTAACGACAGTCCATGCAATCAGCGGAGCGGGTCATCCTCGCCGTAGGGGACCAACCCCACGGTCCGGTGCCCCGGCGCCAGCGTGGGGGTCGCCGCCAGGAGGGCTTCCACGGTGTCATCGCCGGCCCGGACCATGCGACCGGACCACGCGTCCAGGCGTCCGTCGGTCAGGGCGAGGAAGAGCTCGACGACCTCGGCCGGGTCGGTCCACTCGGTGCGGTCGTCGTGGCGCGGCATCGACCGCGTCATGTCGGTGCGCACGACTCCCGGAGCGAAGTCGAAGGCCAGCACGCCGTGCCGCCGTCCCGACTGGTGCGTCGACCCGGTGATCCGGCCGAGCGCGGACTTGCCGACGTTGTAGGCGGAAGCGACCTCACCCGGCTTCGTGCCGGACCCGGAGTTGAGGTTGACGATCCGGCCCGAGCCCTGCTCGAGCATGATCGGCAGCACCGCCCTGGTCATCAGGTAGGGGCCGCGGACGTTGACCTCGATCGAGCGCCACCAGTCGTCCGGGTCGGACTCCTCGAGCGGCACCTCGGCATCGACGACACCGGCATTGTTGACGAGCAGGTCGATCCGCTCGTGCCGGGCGAGCACGTCGTCGACCCACCGACGCACCGACGCGGCATCGGTGACGTCGGCGACGGCACTCGACCCGCGCTCGACGCCCCAGCCGGCGCCCTCGAGGGCTTCGGCGAGCAGGCGCCCGATCCCCCGTGACGCCCCGGTGACGACCGCGACCCCGGTCATCGCTGCTGGGCCCCGGTGGCCGAGGAGGCCGCGCCCACCGCCTTGTCGCGCAGGGCGCTGACCTCGTGGGTCTTCAGCGTGCGGTTGGTGCGGAAGGTGAGCCGGTAGGCCAGTGACTTGCGGCCCTCGCCCACCTGGTCGCCGCGGTAGACGTCGAAGAGAGTCAGCGTCTCCAGTGCCTCACCGGCTCCCGAGCGCAGGGCCGACCCGACCGCGCTGGCGGGCACCGCCTCGTCGACGACGAGGGCGACGTCGGTGTTGGCGACCGGGTAGGTCGAGAGCTGGTCCGGTCTGACCGGCTCCCCGGAGGCGTCGATGACGGCGTCGAGGTCGACCTCGGCCGCCACGGTGCGCTCGGGCAGCTCCAACCGACCGACTGCCTTGGGGTGCAGCTCGCCGGCGTGCCCCACGACGGTCCCGTCGGGCAGGGAGAGCGCGACGCATCGTCCGGGATGGAAGGGCGTGCGCTCGGTGGCGCTCACCTGCAGGTCGAGGCCGAGGCAGGACCCGACGATCCGGGCCCACCCGACCACGTCGCCGGCATCGACGGCCCGGGCCTCGCCCCACGGCCCGGCCGGGACGACGTTGCCGGCCGCCACGATGGCGACGTGCCTGGGCTGGCGGGGCACCCCCTTCGTGATCTGCTCGAGGTCCTGGGCGCCGGGCAGTGCACCGCCCGGAGGCAGGGGAAGGGGTCGCACCCCCTCGGCCGTGACCAGGCCGATCTCGTAGAGGGCGACGTCGCGGTGGCCACGGGAGACGTTGCGGCGCAGGGTGTCGACGAGGGTGTCCAGGATGGACGTGCGCATCAGGGGCGCCTCGTCCTGGAGCGGGTTGGCCAGGCGCACCGTCTCGCGACGGGGGTCGTCCGCCGCATGGCCGAGCTCGTCGTGGCGGTCGGTCCCGGTGAAGGGGTAGGAGAGCACCTCGATGAGGCCGCTGCCGGCGAGGGAGCGCGCGACGACACGGCGGGAACGCTGTCCGTGGGTCAGGCCCCGACCGGCAGTGGCCCTGGGAACGACCGACGGGATCTGGTCGTAGCCGCGCACCCGGGCGACCTCCTCGACCAGGTCGGGCCCGTCGACCAGGTCGGGGCGCCAGGTCGGCGGCGTCACAACGAGCCTCTCGCCGTCGCCGGTGACGGTGCACCCGATCGCCGTGAGGGTCTCGACGACCTCCTCCCGCGGGTACTCGAGGCCGATGTAGCGGGTGGGCAGCTGCGGGTCGATGGAGAAGGCCGGCGGGAGGAGCGGCGTGCCCTCGTCGGTTCCGGTCGGGTCCGCAGTACCGCCACCGTGCTCGACGAGCAGGTCGACGGCCAGCTGGGCCGCGGCGGCCGCGATGGCCGGGTCGACGCCACGCTCGAATCGCTTGGAGGCCTCTGTGGCCAGTCGGTGGCGACGGGCGGAGCGGGCGACCGTGACGGGGTCGAAGTGGGCGGACTCGACGAGCACGTTCCTCGTCGAGGCGGAGACCTCACTCGTCTCACCGCCCATGACCCCGGCGATCGCCAGCGGTGTGGTGCCGCCGTCGGTGATGAGCAGGTCCGCGGGGCTGAGCTGACGCTCCACGTCGTCGAGTGTCATCAGCGTCTCGCCCTCGCGGGCCCGACGGACCTCGATCGCCCCGGAGAGCGTGTCGAGGTCGAAGGCGTGCAGCGGCTGACCGAGGAGCATCATCACGTAGTTCGTGACGTCGACGGCCAGCGAGATCGGTCGCATGCCGACCTCGGTCAGGCGGTGGCGCATCCACTCGGGCGAGGTCGCCGTCGCGTCGATGCCGCGGACCACCCGTGCGACGTAGCGGTCGCAGCCGGGGACACCGTCGATCGGTGCGTCGTCAGCCAGACGCACCTCGTAGCCGGGGCCACTCGCGTCGGCGACCGGCAGGTCGGCCGGGTCGTGGAATGCGGCTGAGGCGGAGAGCGCGTACTCCCGCGCGATGCCGCGCATGGAGAAGCAGTACCCGCGGTCAGGGGTCACGTTGACCTCGACCGTCTCGGCGTCGAGACCGAGCACGGGGATGAGGTCCTCGCCCGGGGTGAGCCCGGCGAGGACGTCCGGGCGGCCGGCCAGATGATCGGTGAGCACGATGATCCCGTCGTGGTCCTGCCCGAGGCCGAGCTCGAGCAGGGAGCAGATCATGCCGGCGCTGACGTGGCCGTACGTCTTGCGTGCGGAGATCTCGAAGTTCCCGGGAAGCACGCCACCGGGCAGGATCACCGCGACCAGGTCACCCACGTCGAAGTTGTGCGCGCCGCAGACGATGCCCTGCGGCTCACCAGTGCCGTTCGCGGACCCCACATCCACCTGGCACCAGTTGATCGTCTTGCCGTTCTTCTGCTCCTCGGGCACTCGCTGCAGGACCCTGCCGACGACGAGGGGTCCGGTGACCCCGCCGCCGTGGATCTCCTCCTCCTCGAGACCGACGCGTACGAGGGTGGCGGCGACGTCCGCCCCCGTGGCCTCGGGGTCGACCTCGGTCAGCTCACGCAGCCACTCGATGGGGGCCCGCATCAGATCTCCATCCCGAACGCGGCCGAGAAGCGCACGTCTCCCTCGATGATGTCTCGCATGTCGGCGACGCCGTGGCGCAGCATGAGCGAGCGCTCGATGCCCAGGCCGAAGGCGAAGCCGGTGTACTCGTCCGGGTCGATCCCGCCGGCCGCCAGCACACGGCGGTTGACCATGCCGGACCCACCCATCTCGATCCAGCCGGTGCCACCGCACGTGCGGCAGCCGGTGTCCTCGCCGAGGCACACCCAACAACGGCAGTCGATCTCGGCACTGGGCTCGGTGAAGGGGAAGAAGTTGGGCCGCAGCCGAGTCTCCACCTCCTCGCCGAAGAGGGCCTGCACGAAGGTGTCGAGCGCTCCGCGCAGGTGCGCCATCGTGATGCCCTTGTCCACGACAAGACCCTCGAACTGGTGGAAGACCGGTGTGTGCGTCGCGTCGAGGTCGTCGGTGCGGAAGACCTTGCCCGGACACAGCACGTAGATCGGGGGCTCCCGGTCGAGCATGGTGCGGATCTGGACCGGGGAGGTGTGCGTGCGCAGGATGACGCCCGCGTCCGCGGGCTCGACGAAGAAGGTGTCCTGCTCACCCCGGGCCGGGTGGTCCGGGCCGATGTTGAGCGCGTCGAAGGTCAACCACTCGGACTCGATCTCCGGACCCTCGGCGATCTCCCAGCCCATCCCGACGAAGATGTCCTCGACCCGCTCGATGACCAGACTGATCGGGTGCCGAGCGCCCAGGCGCGGATGCGCACGCCCGACCGTCAGGTCGAGGGTCTCCTCGACGAGGATCCGCTCGTCCCGCTCCGCCTCGAGCTCGGCCTGCCTGGCCTTGAGGGCCTGGGCGACCTGGCCTCGGGCCCGGCCGACGCGCTTGCCGGCATCGGCCTTGGCGCTCGGCGGCAACGCGCCGATCTCGCGGTTGGCCAGAGCCAGCGGGGACTTGTCCCCCTGGTGGGTGGCGCGCGCTCGCTTCAGCTCGTCGAAGCTCGCGGCCTCCGCGACGGCAGCGAGGGCGGCCCGGACGGCCTCCTCGATCGTCTGCGGATCGAGCGCGGCGACCTCGACCGGGTCGTAGTTCGTGTTGGGTCCTGACACGAGGCCAGAGTCTACGGTGGGCCCTGCGCGTGGGTCCCGCGGGTTTGGCTCCCGCCCACGTCGTGGGCGGTCAGCCGCTCGCGCGGCGCCAGTGGACCCCGGAGCAGGGACAGGAGCCCATGGGCGCGCTGGTAACGCCGGTAGGGCGCCGCGCCGGACTCGTAGAGCTGGTGGAGCCGCCCGTCGACGACGACCGACCCCTCCGCCATCGGGGGAAGGGGGGTGTCCCGGCCGTTCTGCGCCGTCCAGCCACCGTCCGCGGCCAGGTCCGCCGCCTCCACCCGGGTGAGGACCGAGGGCCGGCTGCGCCCCCAGCTGCGGGAGAAGTACACGGTCCCGTCCGGCGCGAAGGCCACCCCCTGGGTCTGCGGCGGCACCGTGAAGACTGCTCCGGTCTCGACGGGGGTGCCGTCCTGGTCGAGGTCATAGCGGTACATGCGCTCGGGCCGGTCACGTCGGAACGTCGTCACGTAGAGGCCGTCCTGGTGGGAGGTCACCGTGGAGCTGGCCCTCACCCTCACGGTCATCAGCGGCTCGCCGATCCCCTGCCGCAACCGCTGGGTGGCGTGGACCTGCACCGCCCCGGCACCGCAGACATAGGTGCGCCCGCCGTGGAGGGTGATCCCCCCGTAGTGGCCCAGCCCGCTCAGCGGGGCCTGTGCGCTGACCCTTCCGTCGCGGTCGGCGAAGACGACCCGGCCGGCGGTGTGGTCGTCGGCGTCGTAGAACGTGTAGACGAACTCCTCGTGCTCCTCGTCCCAGGCCAGTCCCTGCGGCACGTCGGTGCTGTCCGGGCGAAGGGGGATGACCGCCCCGGACTCGTGCGAGTCGGTCGGTGACCGGCGTAGTCGGCGCAGCAGGTCGCGCAGTCGCTGGCCGAGGCGGCGCAGCCGATCGAGCAGGTGGCGCAGGTTCATGGTGGGCAACCTACGTTCCGACGTCTCGTCCGGGCGGTCGAGAGCGCCGCTCGTTTCTTGACTCATTCAAGTATTGGTGGGATTCTTGTTCGTGATGAGCACCATGATCGATCCAGACGTCGCCGCCGGGCTGCTGCGTGAGCGCTCCATGCGCGTCACGGCCCCGAGGGTCGCTGTGCTGCGTGAGCTGTCCGCGCACCCGCACGCCGACGTCGACACGATCACCCGGTGCACACGTGAGCGACTCGGGTCCGTGAGCACCCAGGCCGTCTACGACATCCTCGCGGCCCTGGCCGGGATCGGTCTCGTGCGCAAGTTCGAGCCGGCCGGCCACCCGGCCCGGTTCGAGATCGAGCTCGGCGACAACCACCACCACCTCGTCTGCCGCACCTGCGGGTCGATGACCGACGTCGAGTGCGCGCCGGGCAAGGCCCCGTGCCTCGACGCCGCAGACGACCACGGCTTCACCATCGACGAGGCCGAGGTCATCTACTGGGGCATCTGCCCCGCCTGCGCCGCGACCGCGGTCGCCATACCCTGACCTGTACTGCACCCCACCCCACAGAGAAAGAGGAGCAGCAGATGTCCACCACTCCCGCCACCCCCGAGCCCAGGTCCGACGCCCGAGGAGCTCTCGACGTCTCCGGCCCCTCGACCCAGATCAACGGCTCCCCCACGGTCAGCGACCGCAACAGCCTCTCCGTGGGGAGCAATGGACCGCTGCTGCTGCACGACACCCACCTCGTCGACATGCTCGCGCACTTCAACCGCGAGAACATCCCCGAGCGGAAGCCGCACGCCAAGGGGGCCGGCGCCTTCGGCCGCTTCGAGGTCACGGCGGACGTCTCGAAGTACACCAAGGCCGCCGTCTTCCAGCCCGGAGCCACGACCCGGATGCTCGCCCGCTTCTCCACCGTCGCCGGCGAGCTCGGCTCCCCCGACACCTGGCGCGACGTACGCGGCTTCGCGCTGCGTTTCTACACCTCCGAGGGCAACTTCGACCTCGTCGGCAACAACACGCCGATCTTCTTCCTCCGGGATCCGCTGAAGTTCCCCAACTTCATCCGCAGCCAGAAGCGCCTGCCCGACAGCGGGCTGCGCGACAACACGATGCAGTGGGACTTCTGGACCAACAACCCCGAGTCCGCCCACCAGGTCACCTACCTCATGGGCGACCGCGGGCTGCCCCGCTCGTGGCGGAACATGAACGGCTACGGCAGCCACACCTACATGTGGGTCAACGCCTCGGGCGAGAAGTTCTGGGTGAAGTACCACTTCCACACCCAGCAGGGCGTGGAAGGCATCACCAACGAGGCGGCCGACCGCATCGCCGGTGAGGACGCCGACTTCCACCGTCGCGACCTCTTCGAGGCCATCGAGCGGGGCGAACACCCGACGTGGACGCTGTCCGTGCAGATCATGCCGTACGAGGACGCGAACACCTACCGGTTCAACCCCTTCGACCTGACGAAGACCTGGCCGCACGAGGACTACCCGCTCATCGAGGTGGGCACGATGACCCTCGACGAGAACCCGGTGAACTTCTTCGCCCAGATCGACCAAGCGGCCTTCGCGCCGAGCAACACCGTCCCGGGGATCGGCTTCTCCCCGGACAAGATGCTCCTGGGACGTGTCTTCGCCTATGCCGACGCCCACCGGGCCCGAATCGGTCCGAACTTCCACCAGCTGCCGGTCAACCGGCCGGCCGTCGATCAGGAGAACCACTACTCCTTCGACGGGCCGATGCGCTACGAGCACTCCGGCGCCGCGCCGACATACATGCCCAACAGCTTCGGCCGCCCGCACGCGGACGAGCAGGGCCCGGTCGACGACGGCTGGGAGACCGACGGCGAGATGGTGCGCTCCGCCTACGAGCTGCATTCGCAGGACGACGACTTCGGTCAGCCGGGAACACTCGTGCGCGAGGTGTTCTCCGACGCCCAGCGCGACCGCCTCGTCGAGACGGTCGCCGGGTCGCTCGGCGGCGTGGCGGACCCGGTCCTGTCCCGGGTCTACGAGTACTGGACCAACATCGATGCCGAGATCGGGCGCCGCGTCAAGGAGACCAATGAGGCAGCCCATGCCGGTGACGTGGAGACCGGCGAGGTGCTGCGCGAGGCCAGCAGCTGAGCCACGGCAGGATGAAGGGGGTGGGAGCAGTTCACGCTGGTCCCACCCCCTTCGTCATGCCCCCCGGCGGGCGCCTGCGTGCCGGCGCACCTCGACGTACCCGGTGAGCCCGAGGACGAGCACCGCCGCCATCGCGAGCAGGGATGCGGCGGGCACGGCGACGCTGGCCGGCACGAGCACCAGGCTCAGCCCCACGGCCGGGATCGACCACGGCACCACCGCGCGGGCCGGTTGCCCGTACCGCAGCGAGACGACGGCGTTCGTCAGGTAGAACAGGGCCAGACCGCCGCCGAGGGTGATCCCTGACCCGATCGGGAGGGTGTCGAAGGGGGCCGAGATCGCCGTCGAGATCGCCCCCGCCATCGCGGTGACGCCCACCACGAGCAGGAAGGGCATCAGCAGTGCCGTCAGCACGACGCCGCCGAAGTCCCGCCTGCGCGCCAACCTCTCCAGCCCCTCGTTCAGCGTGCCGATGCCGTACTGGAAGAACGTCCAGCCCAGCAGGGCCACCACGAGGAAGCCCAGCGCGCCCGTGAGCCGGGCGCCCGGGCTCCACAGCGCCGAGACCTGCATGACGATCGTGAACACGGACTCGCCGAGCACGATGACGACGAACAGCCCCAGGCGCTCGGCGGCGTGCTCGACGTTGATGCCGGCGATCCCGGTCTCGGGTTGCAGCCGCGCACTCACAGCCACCATGACCACCTCGACGAGGATCGCCACGGCCCACACGACGACGGCGCTGTCCAGGGGCAGCAGGGCGGCCACCAGCCACAGCGCGGCGGTCCCGCCGTTGTAGATCCAGATGCGCCACCGCGACGCTGCGCCGCTGGCGTGGCGCTGCCTGTGGAGCCACAGCACGAGCAGGACCACGCGCAGGGCGGCGTTGGCCACGGAGAACGCCCAGGCCCGGTCGCCGAGCGCCTCGGGTGCAGCAGCAGCCATGAGGCCGGCGGCTGCCATCGCAGTGAGCATGGACAGGCCCAACCCGCGGGCGGTCAGGTCGGGCAGGAGGTTGACCACCGCGACGATGTTCACCCAGGCCCACCACGCCGGGAAGAACAGCAGGACGAAGGTCGCGATCTCACGCCACCCCGGGTCACCGTGGATCCCGTGCGCCAGCTGGCCCACGAAGGCGACGAAGACCAGGTCGAAGAGCAGCTCCATCCAGTGCACGCGCCCCGCCGCGCGCGCCGGACCACCACGCGGCGCGCGGACGGGCTGCCCGTTCGACGCTGCGGCTGTGGCCATGTGGTCCAGTCAAGCGCACTCAGGGCACGCGCTGGCTCCGAGCGGAGGTGTAGAGGCAGATCGTGGTCGCCATCGCGAGGTTGAGGGACTCGGCGTGGCCGTGGATCGGCACCCGCACGACGTCGTCGCACGCCTGCCGGGTGTCCGGCTCCAGGCCCCAGGCCTCGTTGCCCATGACCCAGGCGTGTGCGGTGGTCAGATCGACCTCGTCGATGGTCCGCTCCCCCACCCCGTCTGCCGCGAGGCGGCGCACCCCGGCATCGTCCAGCGCGGTCAGGGTCGCGGCGACGTCGAGGCCGGTGACGACCGGCAGGTGGAAGATCGACCCGGCCGTGGAGCGCACGGTCTTGGGACCGGTGACGTCGACCGATCCCTCGCTGACGAGGACCGCGTCGGCACCGGCCGCGTCCGCGCCGCGGATGACGGTACCGAGGTTGCCGGGGTCGCGCACGTGGGTGAGCAGCACGAGCAGCCGGGGCTCCCGGGCGAGCACGGCCGCCAGCGTCGTGGGCGTCCAGTCGACGACGGCCGCGGTGCCCTGGGGCGTGTCGGCGTCGCACATCGCGGCGAGGACCTCCTCGCTCGCCTCGTGGACGAAGACACCCCGGTCGCGGGCCGGCCCGACGAAGTCTGCATACCGCTGCGCGGCCTCCCGCGTGACGTAGAGGTCACGGATCCGCTCGGGCACGAAGCGCACCGCTTCGCGCACCCCTTGCGGGCCCTCGACGAGGACGCGGCCGGTGCGCCGACGCACAGAACGCCGGGAGAGCCCACGTACCTGCTTCACCCGCTCGGCGGCGGGGTTGGTCAGGGGTGGGCGCTCCCGGCGTCCAACGTGATCGCTCAGGCCTGCGCCTTGGCGTCGGCGGCCGGAACGTTGGCCTTGGCCACCTCGACGAGGGCGGCGAAGGCAGCCTCGTCGTTGACGGCCAGCTCGGCGAGCATCCGACGGTCGACCTCGATCTCGGCGCCGCGCAGACCCTGGATGAACCGGTTGTAGGTCATCCCGTTGGCGCGGGCGCCCGCGTTGATCCGCTGGATCCAGAGGCGACGGAAGTCGCCCTTCCTGGCGCGGCGGTCACGGTAGCTGTACTCCAGCGAGTGGGTGACCTGCTCCCGGGCCTTGCGGTAGAGGCGGGACCGCTGGCCCCGGTAGCCGCTCGCGCGCTCGAGAACGACCCGGCGCTTCTTGTGGGCGTTGACCGCCCGCTTCACGCGTGCCACGTGAGTACTCCTTCAGGTATGGGGGAATTCAGGCTCAGATCAGCGACCGAGCAGCTTCTTGATCTTCTTCTCGTCGGCCTTGGAGACCTGGACATCGTTCGCGAGGCGCCGCGCGTGCTGCGGGGTCTTCTCGTGGAACTTGTGGACGTGATTGGCCCGCTCGCGCATGATCTTGCCCGAGCCGGTGACCCGGAAGCGCTTCTTGGCACCACTGTGCGTCTTGTTCTTCGGCATGGTCGCCGATCTCCTTCGTGTTGCTGTGCTGGTCTTCGTGCCGGCTCAGGACTCGGCCGGGGCGTCGCTGTCCTTGCTCTCGGCTGCCTTGGCGGCTGCCTCGTCGTCCTTCTTGCGGCGCGCCTCGGCGCGGGCCTCGGACTTCTTCTTCGTCGGACCGAGCACCATGACCATGTTGCGCCCGTCCTGCTTCGGGGCGGACTCGACGGTGCCCAGCTCGACCACGTCCTCGGCCAGACGCTGCAGCAGCCGGAAGCCCAGCTCGGGGCGGGACTGCTCGCGTCCGCGGAACATGATCGTCACCTTGACCTTGTCGCCGGCACCGAGGAAGCGCTCGACGTGGCCCTTCTTGGTGCCGTAGTCGTGGCTGTCGATCTTCGGTCGGAGCTTGATCTCCTTGATGACCGTGTTGACCTGGTTCTTGCGCGCTTCACGCGCCTTCATGGCGGCTTCGTACTTGTACTTGCCGAAGTCCATGAGCTTGGCCACGGGCGGCTTGGCCATCGGAGCGACCTCGACGAGATCGAGGTCCGCCTCGGCAGCGAGCCTGAGGGCATCCTCCACGCGGACGATGCCGACCTGCTCCCCGTTGGGGCCGACCAAACGCACCTCTGGGACGCGGATTCGGTCATTGATGCGAGGCTCGCTGATGTGCTGCTCCTTAGCTCGGTGTGTCACTCCCGCCACCGACGAAGAAAGGCTCCTCGCCGATCGCGAGGAGCCTCACCAGAGCACGATGCCCACGAACACCTCGACGAAGACCGCCGGCGGTTCGTACCGCACCGAGACCTGAGACCCGGCAACCATGTGGTCGTCGCGGGTGGGAAGCGAGGCTCCTCTTGCGTCACCGTCGCAAGACGATGACCGGTCGGTCCCAACGATAGCAGCGCGACCCTCGGGACAGGAAATCAGGTGATGGCGAAGCTCAACCCGTCGACCCGGGCACGCAGCTCGCCGTCGGTGGCCAGCTCCTCGGCCATGGTGGTCACGAGCTGCTCGATCCCCTCCTGGCCCAGGCCCGGCACGAGGGTCAGCTCGATCTGGAGCACCCCTTGGCCGTCCGGTGCTCCCGCCGAGAGGACGTGGCCGGTGACCTCCTCGTGGGTGCCGCACACCCGCGCGATCGAGGCCTCGACGAAGGGGTCCTCGTGCGCGGGCAACCACTCGCGCTGCTGGGCCAGTGCCCAGACCATCGAGGCACGGATCTCGAAGGCCTGCTCGCTCGCGCAGTCGAGCACCATGAGGTCGGCACGCTCGCCCACCGCTGCCTGCGCCGCCTTCGACGCCTCGACCGGCACCGGCCGCATCGTGGAGCTGAAGGCGGCCAGGGCCTCCATCGAGGTGAAGACGGGCAGCGCCGTGCGTCCGTCCGGGTGCTCCAGGAGGGCGACGGCCATGTCCCCCTCCTTGTCGGCGACATGGCCGTCCACGCCCTCGCCGAGCTCGCCGGCGACCGCGGTGACGGGGACGATCAGGCGAGCCTTCGCCAGCGTACGCATCACGTCCGCCTCGCCACCGGTGGTCAGGGCCCGCATCAGAGCGGGATCGGCGGTGCCGGTGTCACCCTCGAATCCACCCGTGGGCAGCTCTCGTCCCTCCCACGGCACTCCGGCCGAGTCGCCGGGCGTGGTCATGGCCGACCCGCTGCATCGAGGGCCTCGGTGAGGGTCACCGTGCCCTTGTACAGCGCCGAGCCGATGATGGCCCCCTCGACCCCGACGGGCACCAGCTCGCGCAGGGCGACGACGTCCTCGCGGGTCGTCACCCCACCGGAGGCGACGACCTTGGCCGGGGTGGCCTGGCAGACGCTGCGCAGCAGCTCGAGGTTGGGGCCGGCCAGCATGCCGTCCTTCGCCACGTCGGTGACGACGTAGCGGGTACAGCCCTCGGAGTCGAGACGGGCGAGTGTCTCCCAGAGGTCGCCGCCCTCCCGGGTCCAGCCTCGTGCGGCCAGCGTGGTGCCGCGCACGTCGAGGCCGACCGCGATCCGGTCGCCGTGCTCGGCGATGGCCCGGGCCGTCCACTCGGGGTTCTCCAGTGCGGCGGTGCCGAGGTTGACCCGGGCGCACCCGGAGTCGAGCGCCGCCGTGAGCGAGGCCTGGTCCCGGATCCCGCCGCTCAGCTCGACCTTGAGGTCGAGCCGGCCGACGATCCCGGCGAGGAGGTCACGGTTGCTCCCTTCGCCGAAGGCCGCGTCGAGGTCGACCAGGTGGATCCACTCGGCGCCCTCCTCCTGCCAGGCCCGGGCAGCCTGCAGGGGGTCGCCGAAGTCCCAGCCCGAGCCGGAGATGCCCTGCTGCAGCTGCACGGCCCGCCCCTCGCGCACGTCGACGGCGGGAAGCAGCTCCAGCCGTGCGGTCTCGGTCGTGGTCACAGTGACATCACCCAGTTCTTCAGAAGGTGCAGTCCCGCGTCCCCGGACTTCTCCGGGTGGAACTGCGTTGCGGACAACGGGCCGTTCTCGACGGCCGCGACGAAGGGGGCCCCGTGCTCGCTCCACGTGACCCGAGGGGCGGTCGCGGCCAGCCCTCCGGGCGCCACGCGCAGGTCCCAGGCGGCCACCCCGTAGGAGTGGACGAAGTAGAAGCGCTCGTCCTCGATGCCGCCGAAGAGCACGCTGCCCGCGGCCGGGGTGGTCGTCGACCATCCCATGTGCGGGACGACGGGCGCTCGCAGCCGGGTGACGGTCCCCGGCCACTGCCCCAGACCCGCCCTGGCCGGAGCGGTCCCGCTCGGCTCGTCGGACCCCTCGAACATCACCTGCATCCCGACGCACACTCCCAGGACAGGGCGTCCCCCGGCCAACCGGGCATCGATGAGAGCTCCGCCGCCGACCGCCTCGAGGCCGGCCATGCAGGCGTGGAAGTTGCCGACACCGGGGACGAGGAGCCCGTCCGCGGCGAGGACACGGTTGCGCTCGGCCGTCAGCTCGACGTCGGCGCCGACATGGGCGAGGGCGCGCACGACCGAGTGCACGTTGCCGGAGCCGTGGTCGAGCACGCTCACACGGGGCCTGGTCACTGGTGCACATCCTTCACGGCGGACTCGAAGCCCGCGATCGATCGCGCGTGGGGGGCGATGACCGGGCCGAGGTGGGTGTCGGTGCCGTCGAGCACCCTGCCGCCGGGAAGCCCCAGGACCGTGATCACCTCGACCAGCCACTCGTCGTGGGTCAGCTCGCTGCGGTGCCAGAGATCACGGACCCGGCGAATCGGCACCTCTCGCGTGGCGGGACCACTGGCGAGGGTGCGGTGCAGGTCCTCGGGTGAGAGCCGGGGCAGGTCCTCTCCCCCCACGACCCTGCCGTCGCCGTCGCGCAGCGCCCACCGGGTCGACGCCCGACCGGCCGCGCGGCCGGTCAGCACGGCGACGTCGTCGAAGCGGAAGAGCCCGATGGCAGGACCAAGCCGGGGCCTGATGTGCCGGGAGGCCAGCACGGTCAGCGCGTCGTCGTAGGGAGCGCCGGCGGCCGCACTCGTGCGTGCCGGGACGACGACCGACCACGAGGCGTGCTCGAGTACGTGGCACGGGACGATCCCGCGGCGCACCCAGTCGGCGGCGCTGGCCGCGGTCGCGGAGAGACAGACCACTCCCCTGCTGGCTGTGCTCATCGCATGCCGATCTACAGCGCGCCCTTGGCGCTCGGGATGCCGCTGACCCGCGGGTCATGGGCGACCGCGGACCTCAAGGCCCTGGCCAGGGCCTTGAACTGGGCCTCGACCACGTGGTGCGGGTCGCGTCCGGCCAGGACGCGCACGTGCAGCGCGATGCCGGCGTTGTACGCGAAGGACTCCATGACGTGGCGCGTCAGTGACCCGACGAAGTTGCCGCCGATGATCACGTACTCCTGCCCGACGGGCTCGCCGGTGTGCACGACGTAGGGGCGACCGGCGACGTCGACGACCGCGTGCACGAGTGCCTCGTCGAGTGGGACGGTGGCGTCACCGAACCGGCTGATGCCGCTCTTGTCACCGAGCGCCTCCCTGACCGCCTGCCCGAGGACGATCGCGACGTCCTCGACGGTGTGGTGGGCGTCGACGTCCACGTCACCGTCGGCGCTGACGGTGAGGTCGATGAGGCTGTGCTTGGCCAGCGACAGCAGCATGTGGTCGTAGAAGCGCACCCCGGTCGAGACGTCGCCGACGCCGGAGCCGTCGAGGTCGACGCTCACCTCGACGCGGGACTCGGACGTACCTCGACGCACTGTGGCGGTGCGGGACTGGCTGCTCACGGGTTCTCCTTCGTCATCATGTGGGCGGGGACGAGCCGGGCCATGGCCGCCAGGAAGCGGCTCGTCTCCTGCGGGGTGCCGGCCGTGACGCGCAGGTGGTGTGCGATCCCCACGTCACGGACGAGCACGCCGTCCTCGAGCAGAGCCTGCCACGTCGCCGGGGCATCGGCGAGGCCGCCGAAGAACACGAAGTTGGCGTCGCTGGGGACGGGGGCCAGGCCGAGCTCGGTGAGCTCGGTGACGATGCGGTCGCGCTGCTCCTTGATCGCCTCGACCGTGGTGAGGAGGAGGTCGGCGTGCTCGAGCGCGATGCGGGCGAGAGTCTGCGTGGGTGTGGACAGGTGGTACGGCAGGCGCACCAGACGCAGGGCGTCGATGATGTCCGGGCCCGCCGCGAGGTAGCCCAGGCGTCCACCGGCGAGGGTGAAGGCCTTGCTCATGGTGCGGGTGACGACCAACCGCGGGTGGTCGGCGAGCAGTGACAGCGCGGTCGGCGTGCCGGGGCGGGCGAATTCGGCGTAGGCCTCGTCGACGACCACCAGCGCGCGCGGAGCGGCCTCGAGCATCGCCTCGATGACCTCGAAGGGCAGGGCCGACCCGGTCGGGTTGTTGGGCGAGCAGAGGAAGACCAGGTGCGGATCGACCTCCCGTGCCTGCTCCACCGCGGACTCGACCGTGAGGTCGAAGGTCTGCGCGTCCCGCTGCCCATCGACCCAACGGGTGCCGAGCGTCTCGGTGATGATCGGGTGCATCGAGTAGGCGGGGGTGAAGCCCAGCGCGGTCCGCCCGGGACCACCGAAGGCCTGGACGAGGTGCTGCAGGACCTCGTTGCTGCCGTTGCCGGCCCACAGCTGCTCGGGTCGAAAGGAGACACCGGCGTGTTTCGCCAAGTAGTCCCTGAGGGCCTCGCGCAAGGCGGTGAACTCACGATCGGGGTACCGATTCAACCCGCTGAGTTCCTCGTGCAGTGCCGCGGAGACCGCTCGCACGACCTCGTCGGGAACCGGGTACGAGGACTCGTTGGTGTTCAGCTGGACGTCGACGTCCAGCTGGGGCGCTCCGTATGGCGTGCGTCCGCGCAGCTCGGGACGCAGCAGCTGTTCGATCATCTCGCTCACCGCTGCCCCTGCCCCGTCGTGCGTGCCGACACGGCCTCGCCGTGGGCGGGCAGGTCCTCGGCCTCGGCGAGGGCGAGCACGTGCGCGGCGGTGGCGGCCAGGGCCGTGCGGGTGTACTCCACGACGTGGACACCCCTGAGGAAGGACTGCACCGACAGTCCGCTGCTGTGGGCAGCGCTGCCGCCGGTGGGCAGGACGTGGTTGGATCCGGCGGCGTAGTCACCCAGGCTCACTGGGGAGTACGGGCCGACGAAGATCGCTCCGGCGTTGCGCACCCGGGCGGCGACCGCCGCAGCGTCCGCGGCGATCACCTCCAGGTGCTCGGCCGCGTACGCGTCGACAACCCGCAGCCCGGCGTCGAGGTCGTCGACGAGGACGATGGCGGACTGGCGCCCGCCCAGTGCCTCGATCACCCGCTCGCTGTGCTTGGTCGCGGCGGCGCGGCGCTCCACCACCACCGTGACCGCGTCGGCCAGGTCACTCGAGTCGGTGACGAGGACGGACCCGGCCAGCGGGTCGTGCTCGGCCTGGCTGATCAGGTCCGCGGCCACGTACTCCGGGTCGGCACCGGCATCGGCGAGCACCGCGATCTCGGTGGGTCCGGCCTCCGCGTCGATGCCCACCATGCCCTTGAGCAGCCGCTTGGCGGCGGCGACGTAGATGTTCCCGGGGCCGGTGACCAGGCTGACCGGCTGGCACTGCCCCCCTTCGCCCTCGTCGACGAACCCGTGCGCGAACCCGGCCACGGCCTGGGCGCCGCCCATCGACCAGACCTCGTCGACGCCCAGCAGGGCGCAGGCGGCGAGGATCGTCGGGTGCGGGTAGCCGGCGAAGACGCCGACGTTCTCCTTCTGCGGTGGGCTGGCGACGGCGACGGAGCCGACCTCGGCCAGCTGCGCCGGCACGACGTTCATCACGACCGAGGAGGGGTAGACCGCCCGGCCGCCGGGGACGTACAGGCCGACCCGCTCGACAGGGATCCACCGCTGCGTGACGCTGCCGCCGGGGACGACCTGGGTCGTGGTGTCGGTCCGGCGCTGGGCGGCGTGCACGGTGCGGGCCCGCTCGATCGAGACCTCCAAGGCCGCGCGCACGTCCGGGTCGAGCGCCTCGACGGCCGACTCGAGGACATCCCGGGGGACGCGAAGGGAGGTCGGGCGCACCCCGTCGAAGCGCTCGGCGTAGTCGTAGAGCGCGTCGGCGCCCCGGTCACGGACCTCGTCGCAGATGGGCCGGACCGCCGCGAGTGCGGCCTCGACGTCGTACTCGGCGCGTGGCAGTGCAGCGCGCAGCTCCCGGGCGCCAAGGGGCTGGGAACGCAGGTCGATCGTGGCGAGCATGCAGCCAGTCTAGATTCGTCGCGGGTGGGCTCCCTCCCGCGTCTCACCAGCGCGGCCTCGGTGTGGGACGAATCACTCCTCGCCGTAGAAGACACGGTCGACCACGTGCCGGGCGTGCCTCGCGGTACGACGGTAGGACTCGGCGAGGGCGTGCCCCGACTGCGGCTCCATCCCGACGATCCGACCGACGCCATCGGCCTCGAGCAGGTTCGAGGGGACGGAGTCGACCGGACGCCCGCGGAAGAGCATCCCCGCGTTGCGCAGCAGCGAGGCCATCGACCAGGCCTCGCGGAGCACGAGCTCGTCCTCCGCCGAGAGCAGGCCCGCCTCGACCGCGGCGGTCATGGCCGGCAACGTGCGTGGCGTGCGCAGTGCGGGGTACTCGTGCGCGTGCTGGAGCTGGATCAGCTGGATGGACCACTCGACGTCCGAGAGTCCACCCATGCCGAGCTTGAAGTGGGCCCGTCGGTCGGCGCCGCGCGGCAGTCGTTCGGCCTCCATGCGGGCCTTGAGGCGCCGCACCTCGCGCACCTGACGCTGGTCGAGCCCACCCTCCGGCCAACGGATGGCGTCGATGAGCGCGGTGAAGCGCTCACCGAGGGGTCTGTCCCCGGCCACCGGCCGGGCCCGCAGCAACGCCTGGGCCTCCCACGTGTGCGACCAGCGCTCGTAGTACGCCGCGTACGAGGCCAGCGAGCGGATCATCGGGCCGTTCTTCCCCTCCGGACGCAGGTCGGCGTCCAACCCGAGCGGTGGGTCCGATCCGGCCGCGCCGAGGAGTCGCCGCAGCTCGGCGACGACGGCGAGCGCGGCCTCCTGTGCCAACTGCTCGTCCACGCCCGGGTGCGGCTGGTGGACGTAGAGGACATCGGCGTCAGAGGAGTACCCGAGCTCGCGACCGCCAAGACGTCCCATCCCGACGATGATGATGTCGGTCCCGAGCGCCTCCCCGCGCTCCGAGGCCACGTGCGCCGCAGTCACCTCGAGGGCGGCCTCGATCGTCGCCTCGCTGAGGTCGGTCAGCGCCTCCCCCACGCGGTCGAGCGCGAGCCGATCCTCCAGGTCGGCGACGGCGATGCGGAAGATCTCCGCCCGCCGGATCGTCCGGATCGCCGCGATGGCGGAGTCCGGGGATTCCTTGCGGCCGGCGGCCGAGCGCATCCGGCGCAGCAGCTCCTCCCGGGTCCGGGGCCGCAGCCCGTCACTCTCCCCGAGCATCTGCACCGCCTGCGGGCTGACCAGGAGCAGATCACCGGCGAATCGACTGGCCCCCAGGGTGTGGGCGAGAACCTGGGCGGCCTCCCCCTCGTCCCGCAGCAGGCGAAGGTACCAGTGCGTAGCACCCAGCTCCTCGCTGACCTTGCGGAACGCGAGCAGGCCGGCGTCGGGGTCGGCCATCTCGGCGAACCACTCGAGCATCACCGGCAGCAGCTGGCGCTGGATGGCTGCCCGTCGGCTCATGCCGTCGGTGAGGACTTCGATGTGTCGCAGCGCGCCGGCCGGGTCGCGGTAGCCGAGGGCGCCCAGGCGCTCCCGGGCCGCGTCAGGGGTGAGCCGGGCCTCGGCCGGGCTGAGACGTGCGACGGCCGAGAGCAGCGGTCGGTAGAAGAGTCGCTGGTGGAGGCGACGGACCTCGCGGGAGTAGCGCGTGCGCAGTGCCACGACCTTCGTCTGCGGCTCGTCCCACAGCAGGAGCGAGCGACCGAGACGACGCAGGTCGGCCTCCGACGTCGGCATGAGGTGGGTGCGCCGCAGATGGTGCAGCTGGACGCGGTGCTCGATGGTACGCAGCACCCGATATGCCTCGTCGAGGACGACAGCGTCGTCGCGCCCGACGTAGCCGCCCGCGGACAGCGCCGCCAGGGCCTCCAGCGTGGTGCGCGAGCGCAGGGTCTCGTCGGTGCGACCGTGGACGAGCTGGAGGAGCTGGACGGAGAACTCGACATCACGCAGCCCCCCGGGGCCGAGCTTGAGCTGTCGCTTCGCCTCCGCCCGTGGGATGTGCTTCTCGACGCGGCGACGCATCGCCTGGACGTCGACGACGAAGTCCTCGCGCGATGCCGCCTGCCACACCAGCGGCCCGACCGTCCCGAGGTACTCCGCGCCCAGGCTCGGGTCACCGGCAAGGTGGCGGGCCTTGAGCAGGGCCTGGAACTCCCACGTCTTGGCCCACCTCTCGTAGTACGTCCGGTGGCTGGCGACGGTGCGCACCAGGGGACCCTGCTTGCCCTCGGGGCGCAGGGCGGCGTCGACCTGCCACAGGCTGCCGTGGGCGGTCACGTCACTGCACACGTGCATCACCCGGGTGGCGATGCGTGCGGCGGTCTCCAGGGCGGCGGCCTCGTCGACACCAGCTACCGGCTCGGCGACGAAGATCACGTCGACGTCGGAGATGTAGTTCAGCTCGCGGCCCCCGGCCTTGCCCATACCGATGACGGCGAAGCGAACCTGACGGCCCTGCTCGCCCTGTTCTTGGGCGGCGATGCGCACGGCCGCCTCGAGGGCGGATCCGGCCAGGTCGGCCAGCGCAGCTCCCGCGTCCGGCAGGTCCGCGACGGGATCGTCGCTCGTGACATCGATCGCCGTGATCCCCAGGAGCTGGCGACGGTAGGCCACCCGCATCGCGTCCTGCGGTTCCAGGACGCCGGGGTCGGCGATCTCCGCGAGCACCGCCTCGGTGCGCTCCTGAGGGGTCATCGGCTCCGCGTCGACCGCATCGCGCCACTGCTCGGGATGAGCCACGAGGTGGTCCACGAGAGCGGTCGACACGCCGAGCACGCCGACGACACGGTCGCGTACCCGCTCGTCCTCGCGCAGGGCCTCGCGCAGCTCCTCTGCTCGCTCGCCGGCGGACTCGAGCACCCGTACCAGCCCGAGCAGTGCCCCGTCCGGGTCGGCCGCCCGCGTGAGCGCCCGGATCAGCCGATCCTGCTCGACCCCCTCGGACAGGTCGAGCACGGGGTCGGTGAGCAGACGCTCGGCGCGGCGGGTGTCGGTGAATCCGTGCCGGGCGAGGGTGGGTCCGGGGCGTGGTGGCGGGGTCACGAGGGGTTCACAGGCGCGGCAGCAGCCGTTCCAGCTCGAAGGGGGTGACCTGGTGGCGGTAGTCGGCCCACTCCTGACGCTTGTTGCGCAGGAAGAAGTCGAAGACGTGTTCGCCCAGCGTCTCGGCGACCAGCTCGCTCTCCTCCATCGCCTCGATGGCCTCGGACAGGCTCGCGGGCAACGGGCGGATACCCATCGCCCGACGCTCCCGGTCGGTCAGCCCCCACACATCGTCCTCGGTCTCGACGGGCAGCTCGTACCCCTCCTCGATGCCCTTCAGGCCGGCGGCGAGCATCACGGCGAAGGCGAGGTAGGGGTTGCAGGCAGCGTCCAGGCTGCGTAGCTCGACCCGACTCGAGTTGCCCTTGTCCGGCTTGTACATCGGCACGCGGACCATCGCCGAGCGGTTGTTGTGGCCCCAGGTCAGGTGGGCGGGCGCCTCGCCTCCGCCCCACAGTCGCTTGTAGCTGTTGACCCACTGGTTGGTCACGGCCGTGAACTCCCGCCCGTGGCGCAGCAGGCCGGCCATGAACTGCCGACCGACCTTGCTCAGCTGGTATGGCGCTCCCGGCTCGTAGAAGGCATTCGTGTCCCCCTCGAAGAGCGACATGTGCGTGTGCATCCCGCTGCCGGGATGCTCGGCGAACACCTTGGGCATGAAGGTCGCGTAGACACCCTGCTCGAGGGCGACCTCCTTGATGACGGTCCGGAAGGTCATCACGTTGTCCGCAGTGGAGAGCGCATCGGCGTAGCGCAGGTCGATCTCGTTCTGCCCCGGCGCACCCTCGTGGTGACTGAACTCCACGGAGATCCCCACCGACTCGAGCATCGTGATGGCCTGGCGGCGGAAGTCGTGGGCCTCCCCCTTCGGCACGTGGTCGAAGTACCCCCCGTCGTCGACGGGCACCGGGCGGCCGGTGTGCACGCTGTCCGGCTTGAGCAGGAAGAACTCGATCTCGGGGTGGATGTAGAACGTGAAGCCCATCTCCCCCGCCTTGTCGAGGGTGCGCCGCAACACGTAGCGCGCGTCCGACAGCGAGGGGGTGCCGTCAGGCAGGTGGATGTCGCAGAACATGCGGGCCGTCCCGGGTGACTCGCCGCGCCACGGCAGTACCTGGAAGGTCGCCGGGTCGGGCTGGGCGAGCATGTCCGCCTCGTAGACGCGGGTGAAGCCCTCGATCGCCGACCCGTCGAATCCGATGCCCTCCGCGAAGGCCCCCTCGAGCTCCGCGGGGGCGATGGCCACGGACTTCAGTGTGCCCAGGACATCTGTGAACCAGAGCCGGACGAACCTGATGTCCCGTTCCTCGATGGTGCGAAGGACGAACTCCTGCTGACGATCCATGTGTCCATCCTGCCCCACCGGCGACGACGGTGGTGGACCCCGCTCGTCAGGGCCCACCACCGTTCGGTCTGCGGTCTTCAGCGGCTCTTCGTACCCGCCTTGACCATGACGACCATCTGGTCCTTGTGTCGCTGCTCGGCCAGCACGCGGATCCTCGTGCCCGATCCGGCCACCTTCGTCGAGCCGAGCGGGTTGTCCTCCGACCAGTAGCGGTTCGGGTCCGAGTCACGGAACAGGCGCTTGCCGTGGCGCGAGCGGACCGTCTCGGCGGTCCCCTGGTTGTGGAAGGTGACGCGATCAGTGCGCTGCGTGCCGAAGGTGGCGTCGAAGGGCTGGCGCCGATTGCCGAGCATCGCGCCGTTGCTGAATGTCACCGGCTCCGGGCGGGCGTCCACGGGCAACACCTGACCGTAGCCAGGGTGCTGGCTGGTGTTGTTGTCCGTGTACGCGTTGTTGACGTACCAGACGAGCAGACCGTCCTGATAGGGGAAGCGCTCGACCCAGTTGGGCCGGGTCGTGCCCCAACCGAAGTTGTACGGACCGGTCTTGAGGTACTTGTCGTACCCCGAGTAGAAGCGGTTCTCCGCGAGGTAGTAGTTCTGCACCTGCACCGACGTCGAACCGCTCATGCGGGTGAAGCCGTCAGCGGCCCAGCCGTTCTCACCCGACTCGACGTCATCGGAGAGCACCGTGGCCCCGTCGACGACGATCTCGATGTCATCGATGAAGGCGCCGTCCTGGGCCACGCCACCGTCGGACTGGTAGCGCCACCGGAACTGGACGGGCTGACCGACGTAGGAGCTCAGGTCGTACTCGACCTCGTTCCACGACAGGTCACCACCGTCGACCTCGTCGAGCTCGGTCCACGACTGCCCACCGTCGGTGGACACCTCGGTGTACAGGAAGTCGTAGCCCACCTCGATGTCCGTGGCCATGTGGGCGGCGACCGAGGCGGACCCGGCGTCGGTCAGGTCGATCTCACGCGTGAGGGTGTTGTTGAGGTTGTCGGCCGAGCCGGACCACCACTCGTAGCTCCCCGAGTACGGGGTGTTGTAGTCCGTCGTCACGGTCTGCTCGGGCAGCAGCACCGCGAGCGCCTGCGCCAGTTTCCTGTGGTCACGGTCGGCAGGGCCAAGGCGTGTGACGTGCCGCTCACCGGGTTTGATCGTCTCGTGGTCCAGCCACCCGAGCTGCAGCTTCGACCACGCACCCATGTAGCCGGGCTTGGAACCGATGTCCTCCGTGCCGGGGTTGAGCCACGAGCCACCCGACATCAGCGTCCAGAAGCCGGTGCCGTTGTCACCGCCCGCGGTGTCGTAGAGGTCGGGCAGGCCGAGGTCGTGGGAGAACTCGTGGGTGAAGACACCCAGGCCGCCGTTCTCCGGCTCGGTGGTGTAGTCGCCGATCCAGATGCCGGAGTCGCCCAGCTGGATGCCGCCCATCTGGTTGTCCGCCGGGCCGTACTTGCCGATGCCGTCGGAGTGGACGTACCAGCGGTGGCTCCAGATGGCGTCCTCACCCTGGGCGCCGCCACCGGCCTCCTCACCCTCACCGGCATGGATGGCCTGGAAGTGGTCGATGTACCCGTCCGGCTCGTTGAAGTCGCCGTCACCGTCATGGTCGTAGCGGTCCCAGACGTCGAACTGGGCCAGGTACTCCTGGATCTCGGCGTCGGACTTGCCCCGGGCCTTCTGGTCCTCGTACCAGGCGGTGGCGGTGTCCTGGATGAAGCTCCAGTACCCGTCCGCCTCGGACGTGCCGTCACCATCGACCGGGTTGTGGCCGTAGCGGGCCTCGTTGTACGGCACCTGCACCCAGTCACTCACGTCCCCGTCGGCCACGAAGCGGCCGTTGGACTGCTTGAGGAAGAAGTCGCGGAACGACTCCTTGTCATCCGCGAACATCAGGTCCATGTAGTGGTCACGGTCGAAGTTCTCGGTCCAGATGGTGGAGTTGTCATCACTGCTGCCGCCGTCCCAGTCACGGTCCGGCTCGGCGATCTGGTTGTGGACCGGGCCCGGCTGACCGCCGGTGGCCGGAAGCGTCTGGTCGCCGAAGTCGGTGAGGATGGTGAATACCGAGGCTTCCCGGTCGACGTCGTACTGCACGTACTTCTTGTCGTGACCCTTGCCCTTGTGCTGACGGTCCCGGTTCTTGCGGGTGTCCTTGCCGGGGCCGCCGGGCCCGCGTGCGTAACTCTTCGACGGGTTCTCGCTGGCGATCTCGATGACGCTCGATCCGCCCTTCGTCACCACGCGTGCCTCGCCGGTGAGGAGCTTGGTGACTGCGTCCTTGCGCAGGGCGCGCTGGGCGTCACCGAGGGGGTTGGGCAGGTCATCGGGCCGGACTGACGAGGATGAGGGGTTGTCCTCCTGGGGTGGCACGCCTCCACCAGCCTCCTGCGCACTCGCCGACAGGGGCACGAGCGCTAGCACGAGAGCGGATGTGGCGAGACCGGACACGAGATGGGTGTGGCGTCTCTTCACGGATCCTCCTGTTTTTTGTGTGGCTGGTGGCCACAGCGGTGTGCGCACTCAACCAAGATTCGATGGCCCGCGGCAGGGATCACCGGAAATTCTGAAGAAACTCTTACTGATGCATGTCGTCACGTCCACAATCCGCCCACCGGCGCCGGACGTCTGCCGGCGATCCCTACCTCTGACCGGTCCGCCTAGGGTGGAGCCATGAGCACGCCCTCCACGCCCTCACCTGATCCGACCGCAGAGACCCCGGCCCCCTACGCGGGTCAGGCGCCTGCTGCCCCCGCCCGACGCAAACGCACCCGGATCCCGCACCTGCGGGCGATGAAGGAGCGCGGCGAGCGGTGGGCGATGCTCACCGCCTACGACGTGAACACCGCGCAGATCTTCGACGAGGCCGGAATTCCGGTACTCCTCGTCGGTGATTCCGCCGGCAACACCGTCTTCGGCTACGACACCACCGTCCCGGTCACCCTCGACGAGATGGTCGCGCTGACCCGGGCCGTCGCGACGGGAGCCGCCAGCGCACTCGTCGTGGCCGACCTCCCCTTCGGCACCTACCAGGCCTCCCCCGAGCAGGCCTACCTCTCGGCTGCGCGTCTGATGAAGGAGGGACTGGCCCACGCCGTCAAGCTCGAGGGCGGCGCCGAGATGGCCCCGACGATCGAGCGGTTGACGAGGGGGGGCATCCCCGTCATGGCGCACATCGGCTTCACCCCACAGAGCGAGCACACCCTCGGCGGCTACCGGGTCCAGGGGCGTGGTGACGCGGCCGCCCAGCTGCTCGAGGACGCCCGCGCCGTCCGGGCCGCAGGTGCCTTCTCCGTGGTGATCGAGATGGTCACGGCCGACGCGGCTGCCGCGGTCACCGCCCAGGTGGACATCCCCACGATCGGGATCGGCGCCGGCGTCGACTGCGACGCGCAGGTCCTCGTCTGGCAGGACATGGCGGGGCTGGGATCGGGACGGACACCGCGCTTCGTCAAGCAGTACGCGGACGTGCGCTCGGTCCTGACGGACGCCGCTCGTGCCTACGCGGCGGATGTCGCCGCGGGCTCGTTCCCGGCCGCGGAGCACTCCTTCGAGAGCTGATCACGGTGTCGCGGGCGCTGGTCCTCAGGCCCCGCCCTCGTCCCACTCGCGCTCCCGACGCTCCTCCTCGTCCCACTTCTGCGTGTTCTCCCGGGCGGTCTGCAGCGCGGCTGCGGCCTCGGCCTCGGTGTCATAGGGCCCCATGACGTCCGCATTCTGTGAGCGGTTCTCGTCGGTCTCGACCTGACGGGTCTCGATGTTGAACCAGTACGCCATCGCCTGTCGTCCTCTCCGCGGGCCGGGTACCCGCACACCGGAGCGCATCGTGCCAGCGCCCGTTGCCTAGACTCCACAGCATGTCCGCGTCCACCGCAACCGTCATCCCCGGCGTGGTGTCACCCCGCCGCGCCGTCCCCGCAGGTATCGACCGACCCGAGTACGTCGGCAAGGCCGCTCCGACCCCCTTCGCCGGATCCGAGATCAAGAGTGCCGAGACCATCGAGCTGATGCGTACCGCAGGCCGGATCGCAG
Source organism: Janibacter cremeus (assembly GCF_013409205.1). NCBI lineage: Bacteria > Bacillati > Actinomycetota > Actinomycetes > Micrococcales > Intrasporangiaceae > Janibacter > Janibacter cremeus. Next base: position 3,037,881 of record NZ_JACCAE010000001.1, on the reverse strand, counting down.
CGGGCGCGCTGGCCGAGGCCGGCCGCGCGGTCGTCCCGGGTGTCACCACCGACGAGGTGGACCGGGTCGGTCACGAGTACCTCCTGGACCACGGCGCCTACCCCTCGACCCTCGGCTACCGGGGATTCCCCAAGTCCTTGTGCACCTCGATCAACGAGGTGATCTGCCACGGCATCCCGGACAGCCGACGCATCGAGGACGGGGACATCGTCAACATCGACATCACCGGCTACATCGGTGGCGTCCACGGTGACACCAACGCCACCTTCCTCGCCGGTGGCGTCGACGAGGAGTCACGCCTGCTCGTCGAGCGCACTCACGAGGCGACGATGCGCGGGATCAGGGCAGCACTGCCCGGGCGGCAGATCAACGTCATCGGCCGGGTCATCGAGAAGTACGCGAACCGCTTCGGCTACGGGGTGGTGCGCGACTACACCGGCCACGGCATCGGCACCTCCTTCCACTCCGGCCTGGTCATCCCCCACTACGACTCGGCACCCTCCTACGACACCGTCATCGAACCGGGGATGACCTTCACCGTCGAGCCGATGCTCAACCTCGGCACCGCGCAGTGGACGCTGTGGGACGACGGCTGGACCGTCGTGACGAAGGACCTGCGCCGGTCCGCCCAGTTCGAGCACACCATCCTCATCACCGAGGACGGCAACGAGATCCTCACCCTCGAAGCGTCGGCCGGAGGGTAGACATGGCCACCCACCATGCCCTGGGCATCGACATCGGCGGATCCGGGATCAAGGGAGCACCGGTCGACCTGGACAAGGGCCGATTCACCGAGGACCGGCTGCGCATCGCCACGCCCGAGGAAGCGACGCCCGACGCCGTCTGCGACATCGTCGAGCAGATCGCGCAGCACTTCTCGCTCGACACGGACGTCCCGCTGGGCATCACGCTGCCTGCCGTCGTCACCCACGGGGTCGTGTGCAGCGCGGCGAACATCGACCGCTCCTGGGTGGACCTGGACGCCGACACGCTCTTCGGCGAGCGACTGGGTCGACCCATCCACCTCGTCAACGACGCGGACGCTGCAGGCGTCGCCGAGCTCCATCACGGAGCCGCGAAGGGGCACAAGGGCCTGGTGGTCCTGACCACTCTGGGCACCGGGATCGGCTCGGCCCTGATCATGGACGGGGTGCTCGTGCCCAACACCGAGCTCGGCCACCTGGAGATCGACGGGTACGACGCCGAGACCCGCGCCGCCGAGTCCGTGCGCGACCGCGAGGGGCTGGACTGGCAGCAGTGGGCCCAGCGCCTGCAGACGTACTACGCCCGCCTGGAGTCGCTCCTGCGACCGGACCTCATCGTCGTCGGTGGCGGCGTGAGCAAGCAGGCCGACCAGTTCCTGCCCCTGCTCGACCTGCGCACCGAGATCGTCCCGGCCAAGCTGCGCAACAAGGCCGGGATCATCGGCGCCGCCCACCTGGCCGCACGAGGAAACTGACACCGGACCGTGTCCCCAACGGGTGCGGATGTGGCGAACGCCCACGCCCGCGATGCGGCAGGGTGGTGGCCATGACGAACTCCTCGGGTGCGCCGACTCGGCCCCTGGATCGACGTCTGGGCCTGCGGGACGGCGTCGCACTGGGCCTCGCAGCGATGATCGGGGCGGGCCTGTTCAGCGCCTTCGCCCCGGCAGCAGCCAGCGCCGGCCGGTGGCTGGCCCTCGCCGTCGTCATCGCGGCCGCCGTGGCGAGCGCCAATGCCCACTCCATGGCCCGCCTCGCGGCCCGATACCCCCACTCCGGCGGGGCATACGTCTACGGGCGGGAGCGCTTGGGTGTGCCATGGGGCCACCTGGCCGGGTGGGCCTTCGTCGTGGGGAAGGTTGCCTCGTGCGCTGCCATGGCCATGACCCTCGCCGTGCACGTGTGGCCCAACTTCGCCAAGCCGATCGCCGTCGTGGTCGTCCTCGCCGTCCTCGCCCTCAACCTGCAGGGTGTGCAGCGCTCCGCCCGCGTGGCCTTCGGCATCGTGGCGCTCGTGATGGCACTCGTGGTCACCTTCGGCCTCGTCATGCTCGTCGCTCCCCCGGTCACCGTCGACACCCCACCGCCGGCAGCTCCCGGGTCGGGCACCGTCATCGGTGTCATCCAGGGTGCGGGTTTCCTGTTCTTCGCCTTCGCCGGCTACGCCCGGGTGGCGACGCTCGGTGAGGAGATCACCGACCCGCGCCGCACGATCCCGCGAGCCATCGGCATCGCCCTGGTGATCGTGCTCGCCCTGTACACGCTCGTCGCGGTGGCACTCACCAGTTCCCTCGGGGCCGGCTGGGTCGCTGCCCGTGAGGCCCCACTGGCGGAGGCCGCGGAGATCTCCTCGTGGCCGTGGCTGGGGCCGGCCCTACGCGTGGCTGCCGTTCTGGCTGCCGGGGGTGCGCTGCTCGCGCTCGTCCTCGGCGCGTCCCGCACCCTGCTGGCCATGGCCCGGGACCGTCACCTGCCGCCGGCGCTGGCCGTGGTCGACGGCCCCCACGGCACGCCACGCCGCGCGGAGGCGGTGATCGCCGGTCTCGTGATCATGCTGATCGTGCTCGTCGACCTGCGCGGGGCGATCGGATTCTCCTCCTTCCTCGTGCTCACGTACTACGCAATCGCCAATGCCAGCGCGTTGACGCTCGAGCGGCGCCCGGCCGCCAAGATCGTGCCGACCCTCGGTCTCGTGGCCTGCGTCGTCGTCGCCGTCCTCATGCCCTGGCAGTCCGTGGTCGCCGGAGTGGTCATTCTCTCGATCGGGGCGTTCATCGGCTGGGCGCGGTACACCACGCGCGAGGGGCCCGACGCGTAGACTGCTGGTGGATGAGTCGGCCGGACGGCTGCGTCACCGCTTCGGCGGTGTCGAGGAAAGTCCGGGCTCCACAGGGCGTGGTGGTGGCCAACAGCCACCCGGGGCGACCCGCGGGACAGTGCCACAGAAAGCAGACCGCCTCGTCCACCTCGGTGGACGAGGTGAGGGTGAAAGGGTGGTGTAAGAGACCACCAGCGATCCGGGTGACCGGATCGGCTCGGTAAACCCCACCAGGAGCAAGTCCGGACAGTGCGCGTTCGAGGGCGGCCCGCCCGAGCGCACGGGTAGGACGCTGGAGGTCGTCGGCAACGGCGACCCGAGATGGATGGTCGTCGCTCCGACCCCGGCAACGGGGCCGGAGAACAGAACCCGGCTTACAGGCCGACTCATCCCCATCCCTTGACCTACCGGGGATCTGGTGACCCCGCTGGGAGCGGCGCCCTACGCGCCCGAAGCGCCTTGGGTGCGTACTCGGGGTGGTTCATGTCGAAGGTCGGCCGCTCGGAGCGGATCGGCGGGATCGACGTGAAGTTGTGCCGCGGCGGCGGGCAGGAGGTCGCCCACTCCAAGCTCGCTCCGTAGCCCCACGGGTCGTCGACCTCGACCATCGGTGCGCTCGTCTGGGTCTTCCACACGTTGTAGAAGAAGGGCAGGAAGCTGACCGCCAGGATGAGGGAGCCGACCGTCGAGATCTGGTTCGCCAGCTGGAAGTTGTCCTCCGGCATGTAGTCCGCATAGCGGCGCGGCATGCCCTCCACACCCAACCAGTGCTGGATGAGGAAGGTCGTGTGGAAGCCGACGAAGACCAGCCAGAAATGGACCTTGCCCAGGAAGTCGTCCAGCATCCTTCCGGTCCACTTCGGCCACCAGAAGTAGATCCCGCCGAAGGTGGAGAAGACGATCGTGCCGAAGAGCACGTAGTGGAAGTGGGCGACGATGAAGTACGTGTCGTGGATGTGGAAGTCCATCGCCGGGCTGGCCATGATGATGCCCGTCAGGCCACCGAAGAGGAAAGTGGCCAGGAAGCCGAGCGCCCACACGAATGGCGCCTTGAACTCGAGCTTGCCGCCCCACATCGTGCCGACCCAGTTGAAGAACTTCAATCCTGTCGGGATGGAGATCGCCATCGTCATGACCGCGAAGAAGGGCAGGAAGACCTGACCGGTGGCGTACATGTGGTGGGCCCACACGGAGACCGAGAGGCCCGCGATGGCGATGGTGGCGAAGACCATGGTCTTGTATCCGAAGAGCGGCTTGCGGGAGAAGACCGGAGTGATCTCGGAGACGATGCCGAAGAACGGCAGGGCGATGATGTAGACCTCGGGGTGGCCGAAGAACCAGAAGAGGTGCTGCCACATCAGGGCACCACCACTGTCGGCAGCGAAGATCAGTCCACCGAAGCGGCGGTCCACCCCCAGCGCGATGAGGGCCGAGGCCAGGACCGGGAAGGCCATCAGGATCATCACCGAGGTGATCAGGACGGTCCAGGTGAAGAGCGGCACCCGGAACATCGTCAGGCCCGGGGCCCGCATGCAGATGACCGTGGTGATGAAGTTGACCGCACCCAGGATGGTGCCGAAACCGGCCAGGGCCAGCCCCCAGACCCACAGGTCACCCCCGACACCGGGGCTGTAGGTCGGGTTGGACAGCGGCGCGTACCCGGTCCAGCCGAAGGCCGCTGCACCACCGGGGGTGAGCAGACCGGCTGCGGCGATGATGCCGCCGAAGAGGTAGAGCCAGTAGGCGAACATGTTCAGCCGCGGGAAGGAGACGTCCGGCGCCCCGATCTGCAGCGGCATGACGGCGTTGGCGAAGCCGGCGAAGACCGGGGTCGCGAACAACAGCAACATGATCGTGCCGTGCATCGTGAACATCTCGTTGAACTGCTCGGGGTTGTCCACCACCTGCAGACCCGGGGCCCACAGCTCGAGCCGGATGACCAGCGCCATCAGGCCACCGAGCAGGAACCACACGAAGCCGGTGACCAGATACATGTGGCCGATGACCTTGTGGTCCGTCGAGGTGATCAGGCGGAAGAACTGGCTTCCCGCCTTCTCCCGGCGCACGAGGGTCTTCTCCGAGATCTCCGTCTCGTTCGTGTTCCGGGACAGCGGCCCGGAGATGGTCGACATCGATGCCTCCCTGACGTGGCGATTTGCTTACCATACTCCTGCCGTGTTGGACGAATCGAGCCCCCGTGCCCGGGTCAGATCCAGCCCAGTCCCTCCGCGATGAGCACGATGCCGAAGAGCGCAAAGGCGGCCGCGGCGCCGTAGGTGATGATCCTCTCGGGCAGCTTGCGCCCCAGGACGGCCCCGACGGCGATGGCCAGGGCATCGGCGGCAACCATGCCGATCGTCGAGCCGATCCAGGTGCCGAACCAGTCCTCACGCACCGCGAGCGTGATCGTGGCGAGCATCGTCTTGTCGCCGAGCTCGGCGAGGAAGAAGGCGATACCGACGGCCAGCAGGGCGGAGCCGGTGGCCTTCCTCGCCTTCTGCTCCTCGTCCTCGGTCAACTCGTCACCGCGCAGCGTCCACAGCGCGAAGCCGAGGAAGGCGATGCCGGCGGCGACGGCGATCGGGCCCTGGTACTTCTCGAAGCTCGATCCGATGAAGTAACCGATCCCCACCGAGGCGAGGTGCACCAGCAGCGTCGCCCCGGTGATCCCGAGGATGACGTCACGGGCCCGATACCGGGTGGCGAAGGTCATCGCCATCAGCTGGCTCTTGTCGCCGAGCTCGGCGACGAAGATGACCACGGTGCTGAGCACCAGTGCTTCAACCATGAAAAAGGCTCCTCGTCCACCCGGGCGAGGAGCCGTGTGTCGACAATCTTGTTGGGGACTACTCCCTTTCGACAGCCACCATAATCCATGGCGAAGGGGGTGGTTCAGATGACCTCGAAGGTCGCTCTGCCCCGATCCGGGTCCACCTCGGACAGGCGCACGGAGACCTTGTCACCGAGGTCGGCCTTCCCCTTCGCCCGGGCGATGACGGGCGGGTCGATGACCTGGATCTCGATCTCGCCCTCACCCTCGCCGTCCGGGACGTCGATGACGACTGCGGTGAAGGTCTGTCCGACCCGGTCGACGAGCGTGGCCGCCTCGATCACGTCCATGGCGCCGCGTTCCACGCCGCCGGCGAGCCGGTCGGAGGCCTCCATCAGGTCGGGCACCTCCGACAGTGCCTGCCGCAGCCACGTCGGGACCTCGTCACCGGCACTCACGGCGGCACACAGGGCCAGGCCGAAGCGGTCGACCAGGCGCCGCAGCGGCGCCGTGACGTGGGCATAGGGCGCTGCGATCGCGGCCTGCTCGACGAGCTCGGGCACTCCCCCGTCGAAGACGGTGTACCCGGCTCCGCGGAAGAGGACGGTCGACTCGTGGATCAGGGCGAGGTGGCGGGAGTCGCTCCCGTCGAGCGATCGCAGCAGATCCCCGTACGTCTGCTCGGCCGGCCAGTCGACCTCGAGAGCCGAGGCGATCTGCCGCAGCTGGCGCAGCGCGTCCTCCCCGGGCCCGGGCATCGTGCGCAGGATGCCGACCTCCGCGTGCAGCATCATCTCGGCGGCGACCATGCCGGTGAGCAGCGAGATCTGGGCATTCCAGTCCTCGGCGGGCACCAGCGGATGCAGCCGGAGCCGGAACCCGCCCTCGACCTGCTCGACCTCCTGATCGGGCATCGGCAGCGAGGCACCGCCCCGCTCCTGCTCCAGCGCGATGCGCTTGACGCCGATCTCCGCCAGCAGCGCCAGGCGCTCGTCGTCTCCCCCCTCGTCCACGCTCGCCTGCACCTGGGTGTACTCGAGGCGATCGACGCTGCGCACCATCGCCGGGTAGACCTCGGCGGCCGTGTGCTCGCCCCGGGCGTCGAGGCGGATGTCCCACACGTACGCGGGGCGGACCTCGTCGGGCAGCAGGCTGGCGGCGCCCTCGCTGAGCACGGGCGGGTGCAGGGGCGTGCGCTTGTCGGGGGCGTAGATCGTCTGGCCGCGACGGCGGGCCTCTGCGTCGATGGCGCCGCCCGGCTCGACGAAGGACTCCAGGTGGGCGATGGCGTAGCGCACGCGGTAGCCGTCACGATGACGGGAGAGGTGCATCGCCTGGTCGAGGTCCATGGACCCGGGTGGGTCGATGGTGAGGAAGGGCACGTCGGTCTCGTCCCGCTCCGGAAGCGAGAGTGGCTGCGCGGCAACGCGCTCGGCCTCGACGAGCACCTCGGCGGGGAACTCCTCCGGCACCTCCAGCTCGGCGCGGAGCGCGTCGAGGCGCGAGCGCAGGCCGGCAGCATCGACGCCCTCGCGGGTCGCTGGGTCGGCTGGTCGGAGGATGCCACTGCGCTGTCCCATGCTGGACACCCTAGGCGCACCCCGTAGGGTTCCGGCGTGCTCGTGCTACTGCCTCCGTCGGAGTCCAAGACCGGTCGTTCCCGGGGCAAGGCCCTTGACCTCGACGCGCTGTCCTTCCCCGCCCTGACCCCGGCGAGGCGGCGTGTGCTGGCCGCCCTCGCGGACGTCAGCGCCCGTGAGGACGCCCACGAGGTGCTGGGGGTCAGCCCCAACCTCGTCGCGGAAGTCGCCCGCAACACCGCCCTGACGACCGCACCGGCGCCACCGGCATCGCACGTCTACAGCGGCGTGCTCTACGACGCGCTGGACCTCGCGAGCCTCTCCCCCGGCGCCAAGCGTCGCGCCGGTCGCTGGCTGGTCATCGTCTCGGCGCTCTTCGGCGCAGTCCACCCCGGCGACCGCATCCCGCCCTACCGGCTGTCCATGGCGGTCAATCTCCCGGGCGTCGGTCCGCTGGCTACCCACTGGCGCGAGGTCCTCGATCCCGAGCTGACCGCGGCGGCCGGAGCCGGCCTGGTGGTCGACTGCCGCTCGAGCACGTACGCAGCGGCCTGGCAGCCCGCGGGGGCGACCGTGAAGCGGTGGGTCCACGTGCGCGTCCCGGGAGCGACCCACATGGCCAAGCACACACGGGGCCTCGTCGCCCGCCACCTGCTGGGCGTGGACCGTGAGCCACGGACCCCGGAGGCGCTCGTGGCCGCGCTCGAGCCTGCCTTCGAGGTCGACCTGTCGGCTCCGACGAAGGGGGCCGGCCCCCTTCTCCTCGACGTCACCGCGAGGTAGCGCTCAGCCGAGCCCGTCGAGGGCCGCGGTGAGGTCGGCGACCAGGTCGGTGGCCCCCTCGAGGCCGACGGAGATGCGCACGGTCGCGTCGGTGATGCCGATGGCTGCGCGCCCCTGCGGGCCCATGCGGCGGTGGGTCGTCGTCGCGGGGTGGGTGACCAGTGACTTCGAGTCGCCGAGGTTGTTGGAGATGTCGACCAGGCGCAGGGCGTTCATCAGCGCGAAGGCCTCGGCCTTGCCGCCGTCGATGGCGAAGGTGATGACCGTGCCGCCACCACTCATCTGGGTCCGGGCGAGCTCGTGCTGCTCGTGGTCCGGCAGCCAGGGATGGATGACCTGCGTCACCCGCGGGTGTGCCTGCAGCTCCCGCGCCAGGACGAGCGCGGACTCGGCCATACGACGCACCCGTAGGTCCATGGTCTCCAGGCCCTTGAGCAGCACCCAGGCGTTGAAGGGCGACATGGACGGTCCGGTGTGCCGGATGAGGTTGCGTACGGGGCCGTCGATGTAGCGGGCCGGACCGAGGATCGCTCCGCCGAGGACGCGTCCCTGGCCGTCGATGTGCTTGGTCGCGGAGTAGACGACGACGTCGGCGCCGTGGTCGAGCGGCCGGGAGAAGACGGGCGTGCCGAAGACGTTGTCGACCACCACCTGCGCCCCTGCGGCGTGGGCGAGCTCGCTCACGGCGGCGATGTCGACGAGCTCCTGCATCGGGTTGCTCGGCGTCTCGAAGAAGACCGCCGTCGTCGGCTCGGACAGTGCCTCGCGCCACTGGTCGAGGTCCCTCCCGTCGACGAGCACGGTCTCCACGCCCCATCGCGGCAGGATCTCGTCGACAACCACGAAGCAGCTGCCGAAGAGCGAGCGCGAGGAGACCAGACGATCGCCCGCACCGAGGAGCGCCGCGAGCGCGGTGAAGACCGCGGACATCCCCGACGACGTGGCGAAGGCCGCCTCGGCGCCCTCGAGCACGCGCAGCCGCTCCTCGAGCATGCCGACCGTCGGGTTGCCGTAGCGCGAGTAGACGTATTTCTCCACGCTCCCCGAGAACGCCGCCTCGGCCTCCTCGGCGCTGCCGTAGACGAAGCCCGAGGTCAGGTAGAGCGCCTCGGACGTCTCGTCGAAGGTGCTGCGAGCCTGACCGCCCCGCACGGCCAGCGTCTGCGGCGACAAGCCGCTCGGGTCCAGGTAGGGCTCGGGGTTGCCCGGGCCGAAGGGGGATTCGCTCACCCCTGCCGCCACGGCAACCCGGCCTGCTTCCAGCCGGCGACGGACCGGTGTCCCTGCTCGTCGACGGGCCCCTCGAAGCCGTCGAGGACGTTGTACGCGCTGGTCCAGCCGGCGGCCGTGGCGGCCTCGGCGGCGGCTGCGGAGCGCGCACCGGAGCGGCAGAGGAAGTACACGGGCGCCTGCAGCGGCACGGCCTCGTGCAACTGCTGCAGGAAGGCGCCGTTGAGCGTGCCCGTCGGGAAGGAGCTCCACTCGATGGGGACCATCTCCTTGCCGATCGCAGTCAGATCGGCGACCCCGACGAAGGCCCACTCCGCCTGGGTGCGCACATCGACCAGGACGGCCTGCGGGTCGGACACGAGGCCCTCCCACGTCTGCTGCGGGCTGAGGTCTCCGGCATACGTCATGCGCACAGAGTATGCGCGGACGCCGCGAGCCCGGTACGCCGATCGGAGCCCGAGACGCTCAGAAGTCCAGCTGGATGCCCTGGACCACCAGCCACGACGTGATGAGGAATCGGGCCAGGCACCCGATCGTGGTCACGACGACGAAGAGGGTCAGCGAGATCCCCTTGATGCCCGCAGCGACCGTGACGACGGCCAGCGGCGGGAAGCCCACCCCGGAGCTGGCCAGTATGACCAGAGGCCCCAGTCGCGGACGATCGAGCACGTCGATCATCGATTTGCTCCACCGCGCGAGACGCTCCCTGACGGCACCCCGTGGCCGCCGCGACTTGGCGGCAGTCCGCGCCTCCTTCTCCTCACGTCGCTTGACGAAGGCCTCCGCCCCCTTCTCAGCGGCGATGAAGTGGGTCACCTTGCCGACGACCAGCCCGCCCGTCATCGCGGACACGTGGAGGACCCAGAGGTCGGGGAAGATCACTGGTGCGGCCACCGCGTAGATCTCGGCGTTCAGCGGCGGGAAGTACGCCGAGAGCAGCCCGAAGACGACCGCGCCGACGACGCCGGACGCGGTCAACCAGGTGGGAAGGTCCTCGATCGCTGCGCTCCTCAGGTCCGGTTGGTGAAGGCGACGACCGCCTCGCCGTCGGGCCAGGCCTCGATCGCGGTCAGCGAGCCCGGGGCGCTGGCCAGGCGCCCCATCCGCTCGTGCGGCATGCCGAGGACGTGCGCGAGGACGAGGAGGATCGGCACGCGGGGGCAGGCGATGACGACGGTGCCACCTCCGGCGACGGCGCGCTCCCACGCGGCGATGACCCTGGTGGCCATGTGGTCATGGGTCTCCTCCTGCGACCGCTCTCCCCAGCCCGCATCGGCCTGGGGCTCGACCTCGAGCCGCTCGGCGAGGATGCCGCCGGTCTGCCGGGCCCGCGCCAGATCGCAGGTGAGGACGCGCACGTCCGCGTCGCCGACGAGGGCGGCCACCCGGACGCCGGCACGCTTCGCCTGCTCCGTGGCGCCGTGGCGCACCAGGACGACGCGGGTCGGCTCGCCGCGTCCCGGGTGGGGCGGCTGCGGGACCTGCTCGGCGTGCCAGTCCTGCACGTCCTCGCCGTCCATCCCCCGGTTGGACAGGGCATCGGCGGCCGTATTGGCCTCGCGGGGTAGCCAGGTGAACTCGACCGAGCCGCCGGCAGCGCAGATCTCGGCCACGAGATCGCGCCCCCGCAGAGCGAGGGCACGCATGTCGGGGTGCTTGATCTTCCACCGACCCGACATCTGCTCGACGACGAGCTTGGAGTCCATCGCGACCTCGACGTCGGCGCCGGGGTCGATGCTCCGGGCGGCCTGCAGGCCCTCGAGCATGCCGCGGTACTCGGCGACGTTGTTGCTGGCCCTCCCCAGCGGGGCGGCGAGCTCGACGAGCAGCTCATCGGTCTCGACGTCCCGGACCAGGGCCCCGTATCCGGCCACACCGGGGTTGCCCCGGGAACCACCATCTGCCTCGACGCGCAGGGAGCGCCCCATCAGCTCTGCGGAGCCGGGATGCGCACGAGGATGCGGTCGCACTCCTCGCAGCGCACCACCTCGTCGACGGGTGCCTTCTCGATCGAGGCGAGGTCGACCGGGTTGAGCTCGAGCTGGCACCCTCCGCAGCGGCCGTGCTTCAGCTCCGCGGCGGCCAGGCCACCGGACTTCTCACGGATCCGGTCGTAGAGCGTGATCAGGGCGTCATCGATGCTCGCCACCAGTTCGGCGCGGGGCGCGGCGACCTGCTCCTTCTCGGCGTCGAGCTCGGCCAGCGCCTCGTCGCGCTCACGGGTCAGCCGCTCGACCTCGGCCTGCATCTCGGCCTGCTTCTCGCTCCCGGAGGCAACGCGCTCCTCGGCGGCCTCCTGGCGTTCCATGGCCTCGATCTCGACCTCCTCGAGGTCGCCCTGACGGCGCGCGAGCGACTCGATCTCGCTCTGCAGCGCCGTCAGGTCACGAGAGGTCATGCCGGCTCCCGTCTCGAGGCGCTGCTGATCGCGGGCGGCCCGGTCGCGCACCTGCTGCACATCCGCCTCGGCTCGGGCGACCTCGCGGCGGATGTCACTCAGGCCGGTTTCGGAGCGCACGACGTCGTCCTGGGCACGCTGCAGCTCGGCCACGGCCTGCTCGAGGGCGGCGACCTGTGGCACCCGCGTGCGGGCGTGGGCGATCTGCTGCAGCCGGGTGTCGAGCGCCTGCAGCTCGAGCAGCCGTGCCTGGACGAAGGGGTCTGCCTTCACTGGGGATCTCCTTGGGCTGTCTGTGCGCCGACGGTGAAGGTCCATGGGTCGGTGCAGATCGTGCTCACGTGGGTCTCCCATCCCACCATGTCGGCGCCGGCGGCTGCGAGGCGGTTGCGCAGCCGGTCCAGCAGCTGCTCCAGCCAGAGGGACTCGCTCGCCCAGTGGCCGGCATCGATGAGGAAGGGGGTCCCCCCAGCGGTGATGGCCTCCTCCCGGGCCTCCAGGGCCGGGTGGTGGCGCAGGTCGGCGGTGACGTAGACATCGGCACCCGCCGCACGGGCGACGTCGATGAGGCCGTCACCGGCCCCGCCGAGCAGGGCGACCCGGCGCACCCGACCGCCGGCCGGACCGGAGACGCGGATGCCACCGGGTGCGGGAGGAAGGGCGCCGGCAAGCCGCTCGGCGAAGTCCGCGAGGGAGACCTCCTGGGCCAGGTCACCGACCCTGCCCAGGGCGCTGCCCTCCTCGACGCTGAGTGGCTCCGTCGCGGTCAGCCCGCAGGCCTGCGCGAGGGCTGTGTTCACACCCGGATCGGCAACGTCGGCGTTGGTGTGGGCGACGTACAGGGCGGTGTCGGAGACGACGAGCGAGGTGACGCTCGCCCCCTTCGCGCTCGTCGTGGCGACCGAGTGCACGCCGCGCAGCAGCAGCGGGTGGTGCGTGATGAGCAGGTCCGCGCCCGCGTCGCGGGCCTCCTCGATGACCTCGAGGGTGGGGTCGACCGCGGCGTGGACTCGTCGCACGGGCTGGTCCGGGTCGCCGGTGACCAGACCGACCCGGTCCCAGGACTGGGCCGAGTCGATCGGGTACATCTCTTCCAGGACAGCCAGCACGTCACGCAGGCGCAGTGTGCTCATGTGGGCCCGGCCGGTCTCGAACCGACGACAACCGCGGTGTAAACGCGGTGCTCTACCAACTGAGCTACAGGCCCCGGCGCGCGGTGCGCCGCGGTCATTCTGACAGGCCGACCCCGCAGGGTCGTCAGCGGCGCGCGTCCTCGATGAGGTTGATCTCGTAGAGGACCTCATCGAGGGCGTCCGCGGCGCTGATCGGCGAGAAGCGCTGGGGCGTCTGCGGCGTGACCGTGCTCACCAGCGGGTTGAGTACCGTCCACGGCGTCGGGTGGCTGAACTGGACGACCGAGTAACGATCGCCCTCCTGCCCGGGGGCCGCGACGACCCGGTGGATGCCCGGCTCGATGACCCCGTTGGTCACGACCTCGAGCATCAGACCGGTGTTGATGATGGCGCCGCCCTCGGGGGCGACGGCGTCGATCCACTCTCCGCTGTCCTTCAGGCGCACCTGCAGGCCGGCGGCGGTCGCCCGCGGCAGGGCGGTGATGAGATTGATGTCGGCGTGCTCGGCGGCCCACACGTGCGGGGCGTCCGGCGCGGACTGCATCGGCGGGTAGTGGATCGCCCGGGAGAGGGTCGGCCCGTCGACGAGCATCTTCTCGAAGTAGTCGGGGTGGGCACCCACACCGGTGGCGATGATGCGCAGCACCCGGCGCTGGAGACCGGCGACCGCCTCGTGGAAGGCCGTCAGGGTCTCGGTGATACCCGGCACGGCCGACTCGGGCAGGACCGGGTCGTGGTAGCGGTGCGGGTAGCGCGTGCGAAGGGGGTGCCCGGCCGGGATCGAGGGTCCCCAGTTGAGCATTTCCTTCCAGTCCGCGTCCCGTGAGGTGGCCGCGGTCTCGACCAGCAGGTCGGTGTAGCCGGTCTGGCCGTGGGTTCCGGGGGCGATGAACTGCTGCTTGACCTCGCGCTCGGCGGTGAAGAACTCCTCGAGCATCCCGTAGGCGGTGTCGATCAGGTCCTCGGACAGGTCGTGACGCACGTAGACGAAGCCGGTGTCCAGGGAGGTCATCAGGCCGTCGACGACGGCTCGCTCGCGCTGACCGTCCCCAGACTCGTAGGCCAGCAGATCCACCTCGAGGATGTCGTCACTCATGGACGCGGAGACTACCTGCCCTCGACCGCTGCGGCGCCACCGAGCATTTCCTGCAGGGCGTGGTCGTAGCCACCGAAGTCGCGCCGCTCACCCGCGGGGTTGACCAGCCGCCAGGCGACCCGCCCGTCACGACCGACGAGGAAGGTGCCCCGGCCCGCCATGCCGGCCCCTTCGTCGAAGACACCGTAGGCGGATGCGACCTCCCCGTGGGGCCAGAAGTCGGAGAGCAGCGGGAAGAAGTACCCCTCGCGGTCCGCCCACGCCCGCAGACTGAACATCGGGTCGCAGGAGATGGCCAGCGTGGTCACGTCCGCCGACTCGAATCGCCCGAGATCGTCGCGGATCTCGCGCAGCTCGCTCGTGCAGACCCCGGAGAAGGCGAAGGGGTAGAACACCAGCAGCACGGCGCGCTGCGCGGTCAGCTCGCCGAGCGTGACGTCCGCGCCGTTCTGGTCGCGGAGGGCGAAGTCCGGGGCGACGTCGCCGACGGAGAGAATCTGCTCACTCATGCCGGCAGTGTGCCGGCGCGGCTCAGGCGACACCCTTGCGGGCCGCCAGTCGCGTCGCGACCCAGTCCTGCGAGCACATCACCGAGCCGGAGGTGTGCAGGCCGGCGGTCGTCGCGGCCTCGTCGACCTCGCTCGGGTCGACCTCGCCGTCCTGGCCCGGGCGCGGCGTGAGGAGGACGATCGAGGACCCCTCGGCGAGCGTGCCCAGGGTGTCGACGAGTGCGTCGGTGAGATCACCGTCGTCGTCGCGCCACCACATGATCACGGCGTCGACGACGCCGGTGTAGTCCTCGTCCTCGAGTTCGATTCCGACCACGCTCTCGATGGCGGCCCGCAGGGCCTCATCGACGTCGTCGTCCCAGTTGTACTCCTGGACGATCTGGTCGTGGGCGAAGCCCAACTTGTCCACGGCGCCGCGAGTCATCTCGTCTCCCTGGGCCGTCGAGTCCCCACTCAAGGTCGTCTTCCTTTCTGCTGTTTGCTGATCAGTCATCAGGGCCAGTCCACAGTGTCCGGCGTCGGATCGCAACCAACGGGCCCGCCAGAGCGCTGCCTGGCGTGGCTCGCACGCTCCGCTGCGAGGTACGCAAGGCCCTGCGCATCAGCCGTCGAGAGGTGCTTCACGTCAGGTCGTACGGGCCCCACGGTGCTGACGAAGTCGACGCTCGCGAGGTCGAGACGGCGCGCCCATGGACCCTGGTGGAGGGCCATCGACTGGATGCGCCCCCACGGCACGACCTGCAGCACCCGATCGAGCCACCCGGAGCGGATCAGCAACGCGCGTCGGCCGGGGAGGTGGCCCATCCGTCGGTGGGCGAAGGGGTGGAACCACCGGGCCGCACGTGGGACCCCGACGAAGCCCTCGGGCGTGTCGTGGACGAGTGAGGCGACCTCCGCGGTCGTGCCGGGGTCGGCGGTCACCGCCTCGAGCAGGTGGAGCACCTCGGCGGTGGTCGCGACCGGGACGAGCACGCTCTCGCCGGAGTCCCCGTCGGCGGAGGCGATCCTGGCCCCGGCGACGTTGACCTTCAGCGCCCACCAGCCCGGACGGCGCCACAGGACCGGCTGCCTGATCTCCAGCGCCTGCACCCGGTGCAGGGGTACCGAGGAGTGCCGGGTGTCGGTCAGTCCCCGCTGGCTGGTGAGCGTCTCCCCCCGCAGCGCGACCGTCAGCCCGTACCACCGGGTGAGCTTGATGAAGCTGCGCATGCCGGTGATGAGGGCGAGCGGCAGGAAGCCGCCGATGGCCACGCCGAGGTCGGCGAACGTCAGGGCGAGCGCCAGGACAAGGAGGGCGGCGAGGACGATCGTGTCCCACGAGAGCAGCACCGAGGCCACGAGCCGCTCGACGGGCATCTTCAGCAACTGCTCCGACTCGGGGGACTCCTGCCCGGGCACGGTGGAAGAGCCGGGGTGGCCGCTCTCGGCGGCCGAGTCTGCTGGGCCCGGGGGCAGATCCGTCCCTTCCACCGCGCCGGAGGAGACGGGCGGGGCCGCCACCCCCTTCGCCTCGGCGGACAGGCCGACCAGCCGGGCGCGGACCGCCTCGGCCTCGGCGTTGCGCAGGTAGGCGATGGACACGTGCGAGTCCCCGCCCCCGGCGGACTCCACCCGCACCTCGGACAGGCCGGTGATGCGCGCGAGGAGCGGACGGACGAGGTCGACGGCCTGGATGCGGTCGTAGCGCACCTGGCGGTGCTGGCGCATGATCGCGCCCGAGTGCATCTCCAGGTCGCTCTCCCCGAGCCGGTAGCGGGTGAACCACCAGGACAGCAGACCCAGGAGCACCGCCCCGAACACGGTCAGCGCCACGATGACGGCCGGGATGAGCAGGGGGGTCGAGCCCTCGCCGGGCGCTGGTGGACCGGCAGCGCCGACGATCCGGTCGATCTGCTGGGAGAGGACGTAACCGAAGACGGCGATGACCACCAGGCCACCGCGGATGAACGGCGAGAGGGGATGGACTCGCGAGAAGCCGTCGCCACCCCCTTCGCCACCACCGGGGGGATCGTCGAGCGTCACAGGCCCGCCCACTGCGCCTCGCCGTGCGCCGCGAGCCGGACGCGCAGCTCCTCGGCCACGTCGACGGGCAGTCCGGGGATGTCCCCGCTGCTGGCCGGGGAGGCGGTGTTGACGGTGATGTCGGCCAGACCCTTCGACCGCTTGTACGGCCCTGAGGAGATGTCGACGTACTGGATGCGGCCGTAGGGGATGGTCACCATCGAGCGCCACATTCGTCCCTTGCGGATGGCCAGCTCCTCCGGCAGCTCCACCCAGCTGATCGCGCGCACCTGCCGCGGGATGAGCCACATCAGCCACGACCAGACGATCGCGAGGACCGCGGTGGCCACGGCCAGCCACGGGGTGAGGAACACGGCGGCCGCGGCGGTGGCGAGGGCCAGCGGCACCAGGACCGCCGTGGCGCTGACCCGCCGCACGGTGCTCAGCTCGGGCGAGACCGGTCGCCAGGGCGCGCCGTGGTCCCCCAGCAGCGGAAGCACCGCCGGTGGGGGCGAAGGGGGCTGGGGCTCGTGATCATCCACGGGCACCATCACACCAGACCTCGTCCGTAGGCTGGCCACATGGTCGGACGAGGAAGGAGGGGCCCATGGGACGGATGACACAGCGGTTGCGCGTGCAGCGCATGGGTGACCGATCGGTCAGCAGGATCGAGTCGCTCGCCGTCGAGGAACCCCTGGAGATCCGGGTGGCCTCCCTCCCAGCCGCCGGGCTGGCCGCGGGTGGCGCACCGAGCGAGCTGCGACCGCCGTCGACGACCGTGACGACGACGATGCGCCTGCCCGGTGACGACTTCGACCTCGCGCTGGGGCACCTGGTCGCCGAGGGGCTCATCGGGGACGCCGAGGACGTCGCCGCGATGATGCACTGCACCGATACCGGCCCGGACGGTTCCCCGACCTTCAACGTCGTCGAGGTCACCCTCGCGGCGGGCGTCTCGCTGCGGCGACCGGTGACGGCGCGGACCGAGGTCGCGACGAGCGCGTGCGGGGTGTGCGGCTCGACCTCGGTCGACGACCTGCTCGCGGCGCTCCCCCACCAGCCCTCCGACGACCCGGCGAGTCACTCGCTGGAGCACATCCACGCCGGGATGTCAGCCATGCGCGATCGCCAGAAGGTCTTCGAGGCCACCGGCGGCGTCCACGCCGCCGCCCTGCTCGACCCCGACGGGCGCCTCCTGGCGGTCCGGGAGGACATCGGTCGGCACAACGCCGTCGACAAGATCATCGGGTGGGCCGCGCGCGAAGGGGGTCTCCCCCTTCGCGGGCACGTCCTGCTCGTCTCCTCCCGGGCCGGCTTCGAGATCGCCCAGAAGGCCGCCGTCGCCGGCGCCCCGGTGCTCGCCTGCGTCTCCGCCGCGACCACCCTGGCCGTCGAAGTGGCCGAGCGCAGCGGGCTGACCCTGCTCGGGTTCGTACGGGAGCCGAGGGCCACCGCCTACGCCCACCCGGAGCGCGTCGACGCCTGATCGCCATGATCGCGGACGTCCGTGCGGGTCCGTCACCTGACCCCGGCTTGTGACGCGCGACACGGGCGAGGGAAGATGAGTGTGTCTTCCGACACCCCCGGGGGACAGTTCTTCGGAAAGGACGACGACGTGCCCGGATCTGCCGATCACCTCAGCGACGGCCCCATCCTCAACGGCATCCCCACCCACCTGCCGGACATCGACTCCGAGGAGACGGCGGAGTGGCTCGAGTCGCTCGATGCCGTCATCGACGCATCGGGGCGGGAGCGGGCCCGGTACGTGATGCTGCGGTTGCTCGAGAGGGCCCGGATGAAGAGCGTCGGCGTCCCGTCGTTGACCACCACCGACTACGTCAACACCATCTCCCCGACCAACGAGCCGTGGTACCCGGGCGACCAGGAGGTCGAGCGTCGCTACCGTGCCTGGATTCGCTGGAACGCCGCGATCCAGGTGCACCGCGCCCAACGGCCCGACATCGGGGTCGGCGGGCACATCTCCTCGTACGCGTCCGCCGCGACGATGTACGAAGTCGGCTTCAACCACTTCTGGCGCGGGAAGGACCACCCCGGTGGCGGGGACCAGATCTTCTTCCAGGGGCACGCCTCCCCCGGCATGTACGCCCGCGCGTACCTCGAGGGCCGCCTGAGCGAGGAGCAGATGGACGGCTTCCGCCAGGAGGCGTCGACTCTGGCCGGCGACTCCGACCTGGGGATGCCCTCCTACCCGCACCCGCGCCTGATGCCGCAGTTCTGGGAGTTCCCGACGGTGTCGATGGGCATCGGCCCGATGAATGCGATCTACCAGGCCCAGTTCAACAAGTACCTGCAGAACCGGGGCATCAAGGACACCTCGGAGCAGCACGTGTGGGCCTTCCTCGGTGACGGCGAGATGGACGAGGCGGAGAGCCGCGGTCTGCTGCAGACGGCGGCCAACGAAGAGCTGGACAACCTCACCTTCGTCATCAACTGCAACCTGCAGCGCCTCGACGGTCCGGTCCGCGGCAACGGCAAGATCATCCAGGAGCTCGAGGCCTTCTTCCGCGGCGCCGGGTGGAACGTCATCAAGGTCGTCTGGGGACGAGGCTGGGACCCGCTGCTGGCCGCCGACCACGACGGCGCGCTGATCAACCTGATGAACCAGACGCCCGACGGCGACTACCAGACCTTCCGGGCCAACGACGGCGCCTACGTGCGTGAGCACTTCTTCGACCGCGACCCACGCACCCGCAAGCTGGTCAAGGACTGGTCCGATGCGGACGTGTGGTGGAAGCTCAAGCGAGGCGGCCACGACTACAACAAGGTCTACGCCGCCTACCGCGCGGCCATGGAGCACACGGGCCAGCCGACGGTGATCCTCGCCAAGACGATCAAGGGCTATGGCCTGGGGTCGAGCTTCGCCGGGCGCAATGCGACCCACCAGATGAAGAAGCTCACTCTCGAGGACCTCAAGGGCCTGCGCGACGGCCTGCGCATCCCGATCTCCGACGAGGAGCTGGAGAAGGACCCGTACCTCCCGCCGTACTACCACCCCGGCGAGGACGACGAGGCCATCCAGTACATGAAGGAGCGTCGCGAGAAGCTCGGCGGCGGCCTGCCGGAGCGGCGCGTGAAGTACGAGCCGCTGGCCCTGCCCTCCAAGGAGAAGTACGGCCAGCTCGCCAAGGGTTCCGGCAAGCAGGAGATCGCCACGACGATGGCGTGGGTGCGCCTGCTGAAGGACCTCATGCGGGAGAAGGGCTTCGGCAACCGCATCGTCCCGATCATCCCTGACGAGGCCCGCACGTTCGGCATGGACTCGTTCTTCCCGACGAAGAAGATCTACAACCCGCACGGGCAGAACTACACCTCCGTCGATGCTGACCTCATGCTCGCCTACCGCGAGTCCGAGCAGGGACAGATCCAGCACACCGGGATCAACGAGGCCGGCTCCGTGGCCGCCTTCACCGCTGCCGCGACGAGCTATGCCACGCACGGCGAGCCGATGATCCCCGTCTACATCTTCTACTCGATGTTCGGCTTCCAGCGCACCGGTGACGGCATCTGGGCTGCCGGGGACCAGATGTCGCGCGGCTTCATGCTCGGCGCCACCGCCGGTCGCACGACCCTGACCGGTGAGGGCCTGCAGCACGCCGACGGGCACTCCCCGCTACTGGCCTCGACCAACCCGGCCGTCGTCTCCTGGGACCCGGCCTACGGCTTCGAGATCGCGCACATCATGCACCAGGGTCTGGAGACGATGTACGGCGGTGACGCCCCGCAGGGCGACTCCAGCCGCAACGTCATCTACTACCTCACGCTCTACAACGAGCCGATCGTCCACCCGCCCGAGCCGGAGGGGCTGGACGTCGACGGACTGCTGAAGGGCATGTACCGGTATTCGGCCGGCGACACCTCAGGCCTGGGCGACACCCCACCGCGCTGTCAGCTGCTCGCCAGTGGTGTCGGGATGCCCTGGGCCCTGGAGGCGCAGGAGCTGCTGCGCGATGACTGGGGCGTCGTCGCTGATGTGTGGTCCGTGACGAGTTGGACGCAGCTGCGTCGCGAGGCCATGTCCTGCGACGAGGACCGCTTCCTCCGACCGGAGCAGGAGCGCCGGGTCCCGTACGTCACCCGTGCCCTCCAGGACTCGATCGGCCCGATCGTCGCCGTGTCCGACTTCATGAAGCAGGTGCAGGACCAGATCCGGCCGTGGGTGCCGGAAGAGTTCTCGGCACTCGGCACGGACGGGTTCGGGTTCTCCGACACCCGCGCGGCCGCACGCCGGTACTTCCACGTCGACGGTCCGTCGATGGCGGTGCGGGCGCTGCAGATGCTCGCCGACCGCGGGTGGGTCCCCGAGGACGTCCCGGGTCAGGCCGCCGAGAAGTACCGCCTCCTCGATGTCACCGCCGGTACCTCGGGCACCACGGGTGGCGACGCCTGACGCGCTGCACCCGTCGAAGGGGGTGTCCGCAACCGTGACAGGATCATGACGTGGGCACCCCCGTCGTCGTTGCCGTCAGCCGTGACGAGTTCCATCGGTTCAGCAAGACCCCGTGCGAGCACATCGAGCTCGTGGAGGGTCTGGGTGTGCGCGGCGACGCCCATGCGGGCACTGTCGTGCAGCACCTCTCACGTCTGCGGCGCAACCCCAACCAGCCCAACCTGCGCCAGGTCCACCTCATCCAGTCCGACGTGCTGGACGATGCCCGGGCCGCCGGGCACGACGTCGGTCCGGGCTCTCTCGGGGAGAACGTCCTGACTGACGGGGTCGACCTGCTCGGAGTGCCCACCGACACGCGGCTGATGATCGGCGACGCCGTCGTACGAGTGACCGGACTGCGCAACCCCTGCCGCCAGATCAACGAGCACTCCGCCGGGCTGCTCAAGGTAGTCGTCCGGCGGGTCGACGGCGCGGCCTCTGACTCCGACGTCGAGCTCGGGCCCACCGGTGGCGCCCTCAGCCTCGACGGTGTCGGCATCGTCCGACGCGCGGGCGTCATGGGCGTCGTCGAGCGCAGCGGCTCGGTACGTCCCGGCGACACCCTCGAGGTTGTGCTCCCGGACGAACCGCACACTCCCCTGGCGCCGGTCTGAGCGGCCACCTGCTACCGGCAGCAACTGTCTCATCGGCAGGACCGGGCGCATCAGTCCTGCGTCACGTACCGCGAGCGCGCCTGGGCGCACACGTCCGGCTGGTCGCAGAAGATCCCGTCGATACCGGCCGTCAGGTGGACCATCACCTCATCGACCAGACGACCGTGGGCAGCTGGGTCGTCGCCGGTGCGGTAGTCCAACGGCAGAAAGGCATTCTCCGCACGGAAGGTCCAGGGGAAGACCTCCAGGCCGGCTGCGTGGGCATCGGCGACGACGCGGGTCGGCTCCCCCAGCCTGTCGTCCACGGTCCAGGGGATGACCTGCGTCTTCTCCGGGCTGATCGCGTCGGCCCACCGGGCGACCTTCTGCAGGGCCTGCGGGGTGAGCAGGTCGGCGTACGTGGTCCCCTGCTCACGCAGGTCGAAGGGAGCCCCGCCTGCCTCGGTGAGGAGGAGCGACCGACCGCGGTATCCGGCGGTACGCAGACTCTCCAGGGCGGTCGGCTCGAAGGACTGGACCCACGCCGGGGCGCTCCGAGCGTTCAGGTCGTGCTCCTGAAGCAGTCGGGTCACCTCGCCCTCGGGGTCGAAGCCCAGCTCGCGCAGGTAGGTCGAGTGCTTGATCTCGGGAATGATCCCGATGGGTCGTCCGCTCTCGCGCGCCAGGTCCGAGCGCTGCCGAAGTACCTCCTCGAAGGTCATGACCGGGTACCGACCGTCGAAGCGGGCCGAGCCGGGGCGCAGGCTGCCCAGACGCTCCCTGGCCCGAAGCGTCCTCAGCTCCGCCAGGGTGAAGTCGTCGACGAACCAACCTGTCACAGCCGTGCCGTCGACCCCCTTCGTGCGCCTGCGTCCGGCGAACTCAGGGTGGTCGGCGACGTCGGTCGTCTCGGAGATGTCCGGCTCGTGCCGGTCCACGAGCACGCCGTCGGCGGTCATGACCAGATCGGGCTCGATGTAGTCAGCCCCCATCTCCACCGCCAGCTCGTAAGCGGCAGATGTGTGCTCGGGCCGATACCCGCAGGCGCCACGATGGGCGAGGAGGAGGATGTTCGTGCTCACCATGCCCCGAGCGTAGGCACGACCGACTGCTCGAGGTGGGACCTCGCCGTGTCCACTGGGTGACCGTCGGGTGGCAGCAGGTCGTCGGTTGCCGCATCAAGGTCATAAGGTGGGGCGCGTGTCCAAGGTACTCACATCCCTCCCTGTTGGTGAACGTGTCGGCATCGCCTTTTCCGGTGGTCTCGACACCTCGGTGGCCGTCGCGTGGATGCGCGAGAAGGGGGCGGTGCCGTGCACGTACACCGCCGACCTGGGCCAGTACGACGAGGACGACATCGAGTCGATCCCCGGCCGAGCGGGCCAGTACGGTTCCGAGCTCTCCCGCCTCGTCGACTGCAAGGGACCCCTGGTCGAGGAGGGGCTGTCCGCCATTGCCTGCGGCGCCTTCCACATCCGCAGTGGTGGCCGCACGTACTTCAACACCACACCCTTGGGCCGTGCCGTGACCGGCACGCTCTTGGTACGTGCCATGAAGGAGGACGGCGTCTCCATCTGGGGCGACGGCTCGACCTTCAAGGGCAACGACATCGAGCGCTTCTACCGCTACGGCCTCATGGCCAACCCGGGTCTGCGGATCTACAAGCCGTGGCTCGACGCAGATTTCGTCACCGAGCTCGGTGGACGTCAGGAGATGTCCGAGTGGCTGACCGAGCGAGGGCTGCCGTACCGCGACAGCGCCGAGAAGGCCTACTCCACCGACGCCAACATCTGGGGCGCCACGCACGAGGCCAAGACCCTCGAGCACCTCGACGAGTCGATGGAGATCGTCGCCCCGATCATGGGCGTCCCCTTCTGGGACCAGTCCGTGACCATCGAGCCCGAGGACGTCACCGTGCGATTCGAGCGCGGACGCCCGGTCGCCATCAACGGTGACGACTTCGGCGGCGACGCCGTGGCCCTGGTGCGCACGGCCAATGACATCGGCGGCCGCCACGGCCTGGGCATGTCCGACCAGATCGAGAACCGCATCATCGAGGCCAAGTCCCGAGGCATCTACGAGGGCCCGGCGATGGCGCTGCTGCACATCACCTACGAGCGCTTGGTCAACGCGATCCACAACGAGGACACGATCGCGAGCTACCACGCCGAGGGTCGCCGACTGGGCCGTCTGCTCTACGAGGGTCGGTGGTTCGACCCGCAGGCGCTCATGATCCGCGAGTCGCTGCAGCGTTGGGTCGCCTCCGTCGTCACCGGCGAGGTGACCATCCGGCTGCGTCGCGGCGAGGACTGGACCATCGTCAACACCACGGGAGAGCACTTCAGCTACCATCCGGACAAGCTGTCGATGGAGCGCACCGAGAACGCCGCCTTCGGCCCGGTCGACCGCATCGGTCAGCTGACGATGCGCAACCTCGACATCGCGGACAGCCGCAGCAAGCTCGAGGTCTACGCCGCACAGGATCAGCTCAGCGGCGGCTACCTCGAGATCATGGGCGAGCTCGAGGCGGGTGGCGGCGACCAGATCGCGGCCAATCCCCTTGCGGCAGGCAGCGACGACGACGACGAGGCCCTCGACCGCGCGGCCATGGAGTTCGGCACCGACTGATCCGAGCAGGTCGTTGGAGGGTCCTCGGGGCGCAGGTCACCCAGCAAGCGTGAGCCCCCGCGATTGTGCTGTTCACACATAGACTGCCCGCATGTCCCGTCGTGGCCTCGTCTCCCTCACCACTCGTCGCTCGGTGCGGCGCAAGGGTGGTGAGCTCGCCACCGCCGCGACGCGGCGACTCGAGGACAGACACGACTGGTACGCCACGCTCAGCGCTCGTGAGCGCTCATGGGTCGGCATGGTCGCGCAGGCCGGCATCGCCAACTTCATCGACTGGCTCAACGGCACCGGGCCCGCAGACACCCGCACCATCTTCGGCGCAGCACCGTGGGAGCTGACCCGAACCATCAGCCTGGCCCAGACCCTCGAGCTCGCCCGTACCGTCGTCGAGGTGGTCGAGGAGCGCGTGGAGGACCTGGCCCGTCCGGGGGATGTGACTGACCTGCGCGTGGCGGTCCTGCGCTACTCCAGCGAGATCGCCTTCGGCGCAGCGCTGGTCTACGCCCAGGCCGCCGAGCAGCGCGGCGCCTGGGATGCACGGCTGGAGTCACTCATCATCGACGCAGTGATGCGCGGCGAGGTCGACGAGTCGATACGCACGCGCGCTGCAGCCCTGGGCTGGGACAGCGTGGCGAATATCGTTGTGCTGGTGGGGAATTCACCACACTCACCCGAGGGGGACGACCCTGCGGGGGCCGTCAGCGCCGTCCACCGGGTCGCCCAGCGACACAACTTCCCGGTACTCGCAGGAGTCCAGGGCGCCCGGCTCGTGGCCGTGATCGGTGAGGCCACCGACCCGCGGACACGGGTACGCGACCTCGCCGAGTGCTTCGCCGACGGCGACCTCGTCCACGGACCCCTGGTCGAGGACCTCGCCCAGGGCGCCGTCTCCGCGCACGCCGCCGTGGCGGGCCACCTGGCCGCCCACGGTTGGCCCGGTCGCCCGCGACCGGTCGCGGCCGACGACCTGATGGCCGAGCGCGCGGTCGCCGGCGACACCCTCGCCCGCGCGGCGCTCATCGAGACCGTCGCCGCCGTGCTGGCCGAGCACCCGAGCCTGCTGGAGACGGCCCGCACGCACCTCGACTCCCCCGGCCTCGAGGCGACGGCCCGCGCCCTGTACGTCCACGTGAACACCGTGCGCTACCGGCTGGGCCGAGTCACCGACATCATCGGGTACGACCTGACCAACCCGCACGAGGCCTTCACCGTGCGGGTGGCACTCACCTTGGGGTCGATTGTGGAGGATTCCTCCAAAGTCATCGGGTGAATCTCTGGCAGGGTCGATGTCGCGCAGACCCCCCTTCGCCCGGGAGTCTTGAGACGTGCTCGCCATCACCTGTCCAGGCCAGGGCTCCCAGACGCCCGGCTTCCTCGCCCCGTGGCTCGAACTCCCCGGCGTCTCCGACCGCCTCCACTGGCTCTCGGCCGTCGCCGGCATGGACCTCGAGGCGCATGGCACGACCTCCGACGAGGAGACCATCAAGGACACCGCGGTCGCCCAGCCGCTGATCGTCGCCTCGGGTCTGCTCTCCCTGCTCGCACTCTTCGAGCACCCGGCCGACGGCTTCCGCGTCGTCGGTGCCGGTGCCGGACACAGCGTCGGGGAGATCACCGCAGCCGCGGCCGCCGGCGTGATCAGCGCGGAGCAGGCCATGGTCCTGGTCCGTGAACGTGGTCGCTCCATGGCCACGGCGGCCACGACCACCCCGACCGGCATGAGCGCCGTCCTCGGCGGCGACCCGGACGAGGTCGCCAGCGTCCTCGAGTCCCACGGGCTCACCCCGGCCAACGTCAACGGCGCCGGACAGGTCGTCGCCGCAGGCACCCTCGAGCAGCTCGCCGCGCTCGCCGACAACCCCCCGGCCAAGACCCGGGTGATGCCGCTGAAGGTCGCCGGCGCATTCCACACCGAGCACATGGCCCCCGCCGTCGACGACCTGGCGCGTCTGTCCCGCGCCGTCTCCGTCCACGACGCGCGGGTGCCGCTGGTCTCCAACGTCGACGGCGAGGTGATCCACTCGGGCCGTGAGGCCCTGCGGCGGATCGTCAGTCAGGTGCGCAACCCGGTGCGCTGGGACCTGTGCATGGAGACGATGCGCGACCTCGGCGTGACCGGAATCATCGAGATCCCGCCGGCCGGTACCCTTACCGGCCTGGCGAAGCGCGGCCTGAAGGGCGTGGAGGTCCTCGCGCTGAAGTCACCGGAGGACCTCGACGCCGCACACCGCATGGTGCGCGAGCACGGCTCGGCCCGCGAGGCCTCCCAGCCCACCTGGCGGCTGGTCACCGCCCCCGTCAAGGGAACCGTGGCGATCACCGCGAGCACACCGGGAACCGCCGTCCCGGCCGGTGACGTCGTCGCCCGGATCTCCTCCCTGCGTGACACCCGCGAGGTGCTGGCCGACCACGCCGGAACCGTCGTGGAGTGGCTCGTCGAGGACGGCGACCCCGTCTCCCCCGGCCAGCCGCTGCTGCGCCTGCACCCCGAGGGCTCGATCGCATGACGAGCGGCCTGGCAGTTCCCACCGAGCTCCACCACGCCCGGATCACCGGTACCGGCAGCTACCGCCCGAAGCGGGTGGTGCCCAACAGCGAGATCATCGAGGCGATCGACTCCTCCGACCAGTGGATCCGCGAGCGATCCGGCATCGAGTCGCGTCACCGCGCCGCACCGGACGAGAGCGTCGTCGACATGTCCGAGCACGCCTCCCGGGCAGCCCTGGAGTACGCCGGCATCGACGCGGGCGAGCTCGATGCCGTCATCGTCGCCACCGTGACCCACCCGTACCAGACCCCCGCTGCCGCACCGGAGCTCGCTGCCCGGTTCGGCTCCACTGCTGCGGCCTTCGACCTGTCGGCCGCGTGCGCCGGCTTCTGCCACGCCCTGTCCGTGGCCAACGACCAGGTCCGCGTCGGCACGGCGGAGCACGTGCTCGTCGTCGGCGTGGAGAAGATGCTCGACTTCACCGACCCGCAGGACCGGGGGTCGGCCTTCATCTTCGGTGACGGCGCCGGAGCCGCGATCGTCTCCCGCAGCGAGACCCCCGGCATCGGTCCGACGGTGTGGGGCAGCGACGGCGAGAAGAAGGCACTGATCACCTCGCGCAACTCGTGGATGGAGCTGGCCGAGGACCGCGACATGCCGTGGCCGGCGATCATCATGGAGGGGCCGAGCGTCTTCCGCTGGGCAGTCTGGTCGATGGCCAAGGAGGCCCAGCGGGCCCTCGACGCCGCGGGCGTGCGGGCCCAGGACCTCGCCGCCTTCATCCCCCACCAGGCCAACGTGCGCATCATCGACCAGATGGCCAAGGAGCTCGGCCTGCCGAAGGACCTGCCCATCGCCCGCGACATCCGCACCACCGCCAACACCTCGGGCGCATCCGTCCCGCTGGCGATGGACCGGATGCTGCGCGAGGGCGAGGTGGCCCCGGGCGGCCTGGCCCTGCTGATCGGCTTCGGCGCCGGCCTCGTCTGGGCGGCGCAGGTCGTGACCCTCCCCTAGTTCACCCGTCGGTCCGACGGGATCTCGGACCACCCCACACCCCGCAACACCCCGACACACAAGGAGTACCGACATGGCCCACACCGAGCAGGACATCCTCGCCGGCCTCGCCGACATCGTCTCGGAGGAGACGGGCGTCGACGCGTCCGAGGTCACCGCGGACAAGACCTTCACCGACGACCTCGACGTCGACTCGCTGTCGATGATGACCATCGCGGTCACCGCCGAGGAGAAGTTCGGGGCCAAGATCCCCGACGAGGAGGTCAAGAACCTCAAGACCGTCGGCGACGCCGTCAACTACATCAAGGCCAACCAGGCCGCCTGAGGCCGGTGACCTCCCCCCTTCGTCATGAGCGAAGGGGGGAACCGCCCCTCTCCCACCCCGCAGCAACAGGAGCCCACATGACCTCTCCCCGGCCCACCGTCGTCGTCACCGGTCTTGGCGCGACCACCCCGCTCGGCGGCACCGCCGAGGAGACCTGGCAGGCCGCCCTCGCCGGCCGGTCGGGCGCCGGCCCGCTCGATGCCTCGTGGGTCGAGGACTACCAGCTCCCGGTGACCTTCGCCGCACAGCTGGCCACCCCCGTCACCGAGGTGCTGAAGAAGGTCGAGACCAAGCGCCTCGACCCCTTCGCCCAGTACGCGCTCGTCGCCGCCCGTGAGGCCTGGGCCAACGCCGGCGCCCCCGAGGTCGAGCCCGAGCGCCTCGCGAGCTCCGTCGGTACCGGCATCGGCGGCGTGCAGACACTGCTGACGGCGTGGGAGTCACTGCGCACCAAGGGAGCCCGACGCGTCTACCCGCTGTCCATCCCGATGCTCATGCCCAACAGCGCTGCCGGCACCGTCTCGCTGGAGTTCGGCGCCCGTGCAGGAGCGCACACCCTCGTCTCCGCCTGCTCCTCCGGCGCGGAGTCCATCGCCTACGGGCTGCACCTCATCCGCGAGGGCCTGGCCGATGTCGTCATCGCCGGCGGCTCCGAGGCGTCGATCCACCCCCTGCCGATCGCCGGGTTCACCCAGATGCAGGCGCTGTCCACCCGCAACGACTCCCCGGAGACGGCCTCGCGCCCCTACGACACCGACCGGGACGGCTTCCTGCTGGGTGAGGGTGGCGCGATCCTCGTGCTGGAGTCCGAGGAGCACGCCAAGGCGCGCGGCGCGAACATCATCGCCACCCTCGCCGGAGCCGGCGTCAGCGCCGACTCGCACCACATCGCCGCGCCCGAGCCCGAGGGCGCCGGCGCCGCCCGGGCCATGGTCGATGCCGTCCGTGACGCGGGTGCCACTGCGAAGGACCTCAGCCACATCAACGCGCACGCCACCTCCACCCCCGTGGGTGACGTCGCCGAGGTCGCGGCGGTCCGGCGCGCCTTCGGCGCGGACGCCGACCACATGGCCATCAGCGGCACGAAGTCGATGACTGGTCACCTGCTCGGTGCCGCCGGTGCGCTCGAAGCGGTCTTCGCCGCACAGTCGGTCCGGGACCGCAAGGCCCCGCCGACGATCAACATCGAGAATCTCGACCCGGCCGTCGACCTCGACATCGTGCGCGACACACCGCGCGACCTCCCCGAGGGCGACCTGCTCGTGCTGGACAACTCCTTCGGCTTCGGCGGGCACAACGTCGCCCTCGCCTTCGGGAGCTACTGATGGCGCGCCAGCCCAACGCGGCCTCGGCGAGCGTTGGGAAGAAGGTCAAGGTCCCCCGCGAGGAGGACCCCCGCAACCCGAACCATCGCCTGGCCGACTTCCTCGACGACGGCTCCCTCGAGTTGATCACCGCCGACGAC
This sequence comes from Janibacter cremeus, assembly GCF_013409205.1. Lineage (NCBI taxonomy): Bacteria > Bacillati > Actinomycetota > Actinomycetes > Micrococcales > Intrasporangiaceae > Janibacter > Janibacter cremeus. The sequence goes on along the minus strand of NZ_JACCAE010000001.1, from coordinate 3,008,616 downwards.
GACTCCGGCATGCTCGCCGCGACCGGCACCGTCGACGGCCGGCCCGTCGTCACCTTCTCCAGCGACGCCACGATCATGGGCGGTGCCATGGGTGTCGCCGGCTGCAAGGTCGTCGTCGCCGCCTACGAGCGCGCCCTGGCCGACGGTGTCCCCGTGGTCGGGCTCTGGCATTCCGGTGGGGCCCGACTGCCCGAGGGCGTGGTCTCCCTCCATGCCGTCGGTGAGGTCTTCGCGATCATGACCCGCGCCTCGGGAAGGATCCCGCAGATCTCCGTGGTCATCGGTGCGGCCGCCGGTGGCGCCGCCTACGGGCCGGCGCTGACCGACATCGTCATCCTCGCCCCGGAGGGGCGGATCTTCGTCACCGGGCCGGACGTCGTCCGCTCGGTCACCGGCGAGGACGTCGACGCCCTGCGCCTCGGCGGTCCCGAGCCCCATGGTCGCCGCTCCGGTGTCGTGCACGTGCTCGCCGAGTCCATCGACGACGCCTACGCCCGCGCGGGCGTGCTGTGCGAGCTGCTCTCCAACCAGGGCACCTTCGCCGTCGGCGACGTCGCCGATGTTGATCTGGCCGAGCAGCTGCCCGAGTCGACCAAGCGCGCCTACGACGTGCACCCCCTCATCGAGATGCTGCTCGACGCGGGGCCGGTCCAGGAGCTCCACGCGCGGTGGGCACCCAACATCGTCACCAGCCTCGGCCGCCTCGGTGGCCGTACCGTCGGCGTCGTCGCCAACAACCCGATGCGTCTGGGTGGTTGCCTGGACTCCTCGTCCGCGGAGAAGGCGGCACGGTTCGTGCGGATGTGCGATGCCTTCGGGGTGCCACTCGTCGTCCTCGTCGACGTCCCCGGGTACCTACCGGGCGTCGGCCAGGAGTGGGACGGAGTCGTGCGCCGCGGCGCCAAGCTGCTGCACGCCTTCGCCGAGGCGGTCGTGCCACGTGTGAGCGTCGTGACGCGCAAGACCTACGGTGGTGCCTACATCGCGATGAACTCGCGCTCGCTGGGCGCCACGAAGGTCTTCGCCTGGCCGGACGCGCAGGTCGCCGTCATGGGCTCGGTGGCTGCCATCCGTATCCTGCACCGTCGCCGTCTGGCGGAGGTCGAGGAGTCCGAGCGCGCCGCCGTCGAGCAGGAGCTCGCCGACGAGCACGACCGCCTCTCCGGGGGCCTGCCGCGTGCCGTCGAGATCGGGGTCGTCGACGAGATCGTCGAGCCGACACGGACCCGCTCGGCCGTGGCCACCGCCCTGGCCGAGGCGCCCGCACGACGTGGGGAGCACGGCAACATCCCGTTGTGATCACGTAGCCTCGCGGTACCGGGACCACCGGCCCCATCCGAGTGGAGGTTGCTGTGAACGACACCCCGCCCCGCACGATGTCCGCCGGGGAGTGCTGGCAGGCGCTCCGCGAGCACGAGTTCGGCCGACTCGCCTACCGCCTGCTCGGCGAAGTGCACATCACGCCGATCAACTACGTCGTGGACGGCGAGCGGCTGCTCTTCCGCACCGCGCAGGGCAACAAGTTGCTCAGCGTCGTCATGCACGGGCCGGTGGCGCTGGAGATCGACGAGCTGGGCGTCGAGGAGGCGTGGTCGGTCGTCGCACGCGGGTCCGCCCGGGTTCTCGAGGGCGCCGACGCCGGGCGATCGGAGCAGCTGCCGCTGCGGCCCTGGGTGGGCGGTGAGAAGGAGACCGTCGTGCGGATCGACCCGGAGGAGGTCACCGGCCGCCGCTTCCGGCTGTCCAAGCCGTGGGAGCACATGATGCCCACCTCATGATGCGTCCGGGCATGACGAAGGGGGCTGCGC